>NZ_LMNJ01000054.1:0-158501 GCF_001423325.1 Methylobacterium sp. Leaf113 | reverse complement strand
CGCGGGGTGGAGCAGCCCGGTAGCTCGTCAGGCTCATAACCTGAAGGTCACAGGTTCAAATCCTGTCCCCGCAACCAAACACAAAAGCCCGCCCCGGGAACACCAGGGCGGGCTTTTTCGTGTCTCAAGCGTCCCTTCCGCGCAGGCTCCGCCGGTGAAGCAGGACGATGCCGAGACCGAGGACGACCACGGTCGCGGCGGCGGCCAGACTGAGGATGCGCTCCACCAGCGGCGTGTAGATGCCGCGGGCTGCATCGTAGCCGTAGCACAGCAGGGTGAGGCGATCGGCCAGGGTGCTGCCCCGCCCCTCCCCCGCCTCGATCAGCGCGAGGCGCAGGTCGCGGCCGTTGAGGGCCAGGGGCGACAGCACCTGCGCGACGCGTCCTTCCGGCGTCAACAGGATCGCGGCGGCCGGATGGGCGATGCTGTCGCTGTCGCGGTCCACGATGTAGCGATAGCCCAGTGCTCCGGTCAGGCGCGCGATGGCCTGCGCATCGCCCACGAGCGCCCGTGCCGCCACCGGCCCACCCGACGATGCCTGCGGCATGCGTCGCGCCGCTTCGGCGTCGTCCTTCGGGTCGAGGCCGACCAGGACGAAGCTGACGTCGCGGTCGGGCGCGAGCCCGCTGGCCGCGAGGGCCGCTGCGGACATCGCCAGCATCGGATCGCAGACATTGGCGCAGGTGTAATCGACGGGCAGCAACAGGGTCGCCCGTCCGCCCATCGCCGCCCCCAGCGTGGTCGCTCCCGTCGCCGCATCGGTGAAGGCCAGATCCAGGTCCACCCGGGCATCGGCCGCGGGTGCGACGGCGACGCGCGCGAGGTCGTTCTCCGCCAGGCGCGCCCACCCGATGCCGGGCAGCACGACCGATCCCATCAGGCCGAACAACAGGGCGGACGCCAGTCGCGAGGTCATCCGGATCGCCCGTATCGGGTCGCGAACGCGCATGGGGATCGTGTGGTCGGTCCTGAGGTCTCGGCCGGCCCGGTGGCTTGCGCGCCCACATCCCAGGGCACCCAGGGCGGGGACATCTCTGCGGACGGCACTCTCATGACGGCAAGCGGATACGCGGCCCAAACGTTCCCCGACCTCCTCCCCCCGACTTCCTCCCCGATGACCGGCCTGCCAACCCGTATGGGCTGCCGCCGCGGAGTGAACCGGTGCCTCCGGCCTGTGGTTGTCGTCGGAAACCTGGGCTGTGGAAAGCGGATGAGACGGCATCGTGACACCCCGCGCCCGACCGTGCTGTCAGGTCGGCGCCGCTCCTGATGGCGCAACTGTTCGCGCCCGGGGCCGACGCGCTCCTGCGCCTCGCGGTCCTGTCCGGGGCGGCCCTGCTCGCCGGGGGCGCCGTCGTGGTCGCGGGGATCGCGCGCTCGGACTACGTCACCGGCGTCGGGATCGCACCGGCCCAGCCGGTGCCCTTCAGCCACAAGCACCATGCGGGGGAACTCGGCATCGATTGCCGCTACTGCCACACCACCGTGGAGACCCAGGCCAGCGCCGGGCTGCCGCCGACCCAGACCTGCATGACCTGCCATTCGCAGATCTGGACCGGGTCGGACATGCTCAAGCCCGTGCGCGACAGCTTTGCCAGCGGTGAGCCGTTGCGCTGGACACGGCTGAACAAGCTTCCGCAATACGTCTACTACAACCACGCGGTGCACGTGACCAAGGGGATTGGCTGCTCCACCTGCCACGGGGATGTCACGACCATGCAGATGACCTTCCGTGCCAACGCGTTCGAGATGCGCTTCTGCCTCGATTGCCACCGGGCGCCGGACCGATACGTGCGCCCACCCGATCAGGTCTGGAACATGAACTGGAGTCCGCCCGCCGATCAGGCCACGCGGGGGCCGGAACTCGTGGCGAAAAACCACATTCACGGCGGCGACCGGCTCACCGAATGCGGGATCTGTCACCGCTGATGGCCGATGCCCACGACCTCGCGCATCTGCGCCGCTGCCTCGCGTCCGGGGATGGACCCGCCTTCTGGCGCAGCCTCGACGCGGTCGCGGAGACCAGCGCCTTTCAGGCCTATCTCCGATCCGAGTTTCCGGGGGCGCTGGCTCTCGCGCAGGGACCGGAACGGCGCGGCTTCCTCAAGCTGATGGCGGCCTCCTTCGCGCTTGCCGGCCTCTCGGCCTGCGATGCCTTCGACGGTCGCGGGCGCGAGGTGCCCTACGTGGTGCAGCCCGAGCGCATCGTGGCGAGCGCTCCCCTCGCCTACGCCTCCTCGGCGCTGTTCGACGGCTTTGCCAACGGCATCCTGGTCACCACCCGCAACGGCCGGCCCCTGAAGGTCGAGGGCAATCCCGAGCATCCCTGGAGCCGGGGCGGCACCGACGTTCTGGCCCAGGCCTCGGTGCTCGGGCTCTACGATCCGTTCCGCAGCCAGGCGGTCCAGCATCTCGGCCGCCCCTCCGCGTGGGCGGCCTTTCGCGGGGCGCTGCTGCCGCGCCTGACGACCCTGCGCGAGACCGGGGGCGCCGGCTTCCACCTCCTCACCGGTCCGGTCACGTCGCCGTCGCTGGCCGCCGGGATCGCGCGGCTGCGCGCGGCCTATCCGGGCCTGCGCTGGCACGTCGCCGAGACGGTGCCGCGCACGGGCCTCTACGAGGGTGCGCGGCAGGCCTATGGCCGGCCCCTCGAGACGCAGATCCGATTCGACCGGGCCCACACCCTGGTTGCCCTCGATGGCGACTTCCTGGAGGTCGGGCCGGGGCAGGTCGGCCTGTCCCGACGCTGGATCGAGGCGCGCCGGGCGGCGCAGGCCGCGGGCGGTCTCCTCACCCTCCACGCGGCCGCCTCCACGCCGGGCCTGACCAGCAGCAAGGCCGACCACACCCTCGCGGCCGAGCCCGACGACCTCGTGCGCCTCGCGCACAACCTGCTGCGTCTGGCGGAGGGCGGCCGGCCGGAGGTCCCGGATGGACCGATGGCGGCCTGGATCGCACGAACTGGCGCGGCCCTGCTGGCCGATCGCGGACGCAGCGTCGTCACCGCGGGCCTCGGCCAGCCGGCGGAGGTCCATGCCCTCGTGCACCGGATCAACGGGGCGCTGGGAAACACCGGCGTCACGGTGCTGCACACCGCACCGGTTCCGGTCCAGGGCGCCGAGAGCCTGTCGGACCTCGTCGATGCGATGGCACGGGGGAGCGTCGGCACCCTGCTGATGCTCGGGGTCAATCCCGCCTATGCCGCGCCGGGCGATCTCGCCTTCGCCGAACGGCTGTCGCGGGTGCCGTTCAAGATTCATGCGGCCGCCTATTTCGACGAGACCGCGGCCCATGCCGACTGGCACCTGCCCCTGGCCCACCCGCTGGAAAGCTGGGGCGATGCGCGTTCCCTCGACGGCACGGTGGGGCTGATCCAGCCGACCGTGGCACCGCTCTATGGTGGCCGTTCGGCCCACGAAATCCTGACCCTGTTCGGGGCCGAGGCGCCGGCAAACGAAGCGTCCGCGCCTCAGGCGCCCGGAACACAAGGGCCCGGAACACAAGGGCCCGGAACACAAGGGCCCGCAAACGAAGCGTCCGTGAACGAGGGAGCGCCACAGGGGCGCGTCCTGCTGGAGCGCCAGTGGCGCGGCCCGGACGAGGGCGACGCCGCCTTCGCGGCGCGCTTCAGCGAGGCCCTGCGCCTCGGCTTCCTGCCCGATTCCGCGCTGGCGGTGGAAGCCGTCACCCTCTCCGGCGGTGTCGTGCCGGCGCCGAGCACGGATTCGGGGGACAGGATCGCCCTCGTCTTCCGCCCCGATCCCTGCGTCTGGGATGGAGCGGAGGCCGATCTCGGCTGGCTCCAGGAACTGCCGAAACCGCTCACCAAGGTGGTGTGGGAGAACGTGGTCGCGCTGAGCCCGACGCTCGCCGAACGCCTCCGTCTCTCCACCGGCGACATCGTCGCGGTGGAGGCGAACGGTCGGCGCCTGGAGGGGGCCGCCTGGATCCTGCCGGGGCAGGCCGAGCGCACGGTGACGCTGACCCTCGGCTATGGTCGGCGGGTGCCGGACCATCTCGCCCACGGGCTGGGCTACGATGCCAACGCGCTCCGGTCGAGCGCCACGCCCTACGGGCTCTCCGGCGTGACCCTGACCCGGACCGGCCGCCATGCGAAGCCGGTGACGACCCAGGACCTCGGCACGATGCAGGGGCACGACTTCGTGCGCGTGCAGGCGGTGGGGGCGCCGAGCGTCGGCGATCCACCGGGCGCGGCCGTGCCGTCCTTCTACCCCGAGGCGCTGTCGGCGGGGCGGGGCGAGGCATCGGCGGGCGGCAAGAGCGCCCGGGCCTGGGGCATGGTGATCGACCTCGACGCCTGCATCGGCTGCAATGCCTGCCTCACCGCCTGCCAGTCCGAGAACAACATCCCGGTGGTGGGGCGCGAGGAGGTGGCGCGTGGGCGTTGGATGAACTGGCTTCGGGTCGACCGCTACTACGCGGGCGGGCTCGACGCGCCGAAGACCCATTTCCAGCCCGTGCCCTGCATGCATTGCGAGCAGGCGCCCTGCGAGCTCGGCTGCCCGGTGGAGGCGACGGTGCACGACAGCGAGGGCCTGAATCTGCAGGTCTACAACCGCTGCATCGGCACCCGCACCTGCCAGAGCTACTGCCCCTACAAGGTTCGGCGCTTCAACTTCCTCGATTATACCGGCGGGGCGGCGCCGGTGGAGCAGCAGCAGCGCAATCCGGAGGTCACCGTGCGGGCGCGCGGCGTGATGGAGAAATGCACCTACTGCCTCCAGCGCATCGCCGGCGCGCGCATCGATTCGGCCAAGGACGCGCATGCGCCGATCCCCGACGGGGTGGTGGAGACTGCCTGCCAGGGCGCCTGCCCGACCCGGGCCATCGTGTTCGGCGATCTCGCGGACGATGCGAGCCGGGTCGCCGCGGCACGCCGGGACCCGCGCAACTACGCCCTGCTCGGCGATCTCAACACCCGCCCCCGCACCACCTACCTCGCCAGCCTGGCGCCGGGGGCGCCCGATGCCGAGCCGGGTCGGGAGGGCTGAGCGGCATGGCCGACGCGGTCCTCGGTCCCGAGACCTCGACCCGCTCCGGCGCCGGGATCGCGCGCGCGATCGCGGTGCGGGCTCTGCACAATCCGCCGGGACGGCGCTGGTGGATCGCCTTCGCGGCGGCGTCCGGCCTGCTCGCCCTGTTCTTCGGGGTGATCCTCGTCCTGCTCTTCACCGGCGTCGGGATCTGGAACAACAACAATGCCGTGGTGTGGGCGCTGGACATCGCCTCCTACGATTGGTGGATCGGCATCGCCTGCGGCAGCGTCGTGGTCGCCGGAACCCTGCGCCTCACCGATGCGCCCTGGCGCGGCGCGATCAGCCGGATCGCGGAGGCGAATGCGCTTCTCTGCACCCTCGCGGCCGGGCTCTACCCGATCATCCATCTCGGGCGCCCGTGGTTCTTCTACTGGAACCTGCCCTATCCCAACACGCTGGGGCTGTGGCCGCAATTCCGCTCGCCCCTGGTCTGGGACGCCGTCGACATCGTCAGCTTCCTCGTGGTGACGGTGAGCCTCTGGTATCTCGGCCTGTTGCCCGATCTCGCGACCCTGCGCGACCGGGCCTATGCCGAGGCCGAGATCAAGTCCCGGCGCGCCGGGCGTCCGCGCCGCTGGCCGAGGTTGAAGGCCCAGGCCTATGGCATCGCGGCGGCGGGCTGGCGCGGCTCCGCCTCGCACTGGCAGCTCTGGGGGCAGGCCTACCGCATCGTCGCGCTGCTCGGCCTGCTCCTCGTGGTCGCGCTCCAGACCGGGGCTTCCGTGATGTTCGCCGGCTCCGTCCTTCCCGGCTGGCACGACACGATCCTGCCCGTCGCCGAGTTGGTGAACGCGGTGTTCTCCGGCGTGGCCGTCATCGCCGCCCTGGCGGTGCTGATCCGCGCCGTCTACGGCCTCGACGATCTGATCACCGAGCGGCACGTCGAGCGTCTCGCCCGGCTTCTCCTCGGCCTCGGCCTCGCCAGCCTGTACTGCCACGGGGCCGAGTTCCTGTCCGGCTTCCTGCACGGCGACGCCTTCGAGCGGGCGACCCTGGTGCGGCGGCTCACCGGGGCGCAGGCCTGGGCGTTCTGGACCGTGCTGACCTGCGCGCTGCTCCCCGTCCACCTGTTCTGGTGGGCGCGCTTCCGGCGCTCGAGCCCGACGCTGGCCCTGGTGGGCGGCCTCGTGGCGATCGGAGCCTATGCGGACCACGTCATGGTGCTGGTGGTGACCCTCTCGCACGATTTCCTGCCCTCCTCCGCCCTCGCGTATTGGGTCGGGCTGTGGGGCGTGGCGACGTTTGCCGGCTCGGTGGGTCTGTTCCTCGTGCTGCTGCTCCTGGTCCTGCGCACGCTGCCGGTGCTCTCGATCGCCGACCTGCGCGCGGCTGCGCCGGCCGAGCCGCGCGCCCCGGCCGGACCCGTGCCCGCCGACCGGCCGGTCGGCGCCGAGACGCCGCTTTGGGGCGTCAGCGCGGAGTTCGACACCGAGGCGGACATGGCCTGTGCCATGCGCGCTTTGGCCCGCCCCCATCCCCATCACGGCACGACGGTGCGCCTCGATGCCTTCGGCCCCGTGCCGATGCCGGATGCCCTGGACGGGCTCGCGCGCCGGAACCGCTCGATCCTCCCCTATGCCCTGGGCGCGTCGCTGGCCGGCGGCGCGGCCTTCTACGGGATGTGCGTCTACGCGACCGCCTACGGCTACGTCTTCGATGTCGGCGGGCGGCCGCGCTTCTCCTGGCCCTCGTTCGTGGTGCCGAGCCTGTCCTTCGGCGTGATGTGCGGGACGCTGGCCGTGCACGCGGTCTTCCTGTTCGTGAACCGCCTGCCGCGTCTCAACCACCCGGCCTTCAACATCCCGGAATTCGGGCGGGCGTCGCAGGACCGCTACTTCCTGGCCGCCGAGGCCCGTAGCACCGACTTCGACGCGGCGCGCATCGAGCGCCGACTCGTGAGCCTTCCCGAGGGAGGCGGACGTCCCCTCGCCATCCGGCGGGTGCCGCGATGAGGCGCTGGCTCGACCCTGGTCTCCCCCTCGTCCTGTCCGTGAGCCTGTCCCTGACCTTGCCCGGCTGCGGCGAGGCGAACATGCGCGATCAGGCCAAGGCCAACACCTGGGACGCCAACCGCTTTTTCCCGCAGGGCATGACCATGCGCGAACCCGTGGCCGGGACCGTGCCCCGCACTGATCCGGCCCGTTTCGTGCCGCGCCCGGCCGTCATCGACGCGGCCCTTCTGGCGCGGGGCCGGGAGCGCTACGGCATCGCCTGCACGCCCTGTCACGGTCGCAGCGGCGACGGTCGGGGCATGATCGTGGCGCGCGGCTTTCCCGCCGCGCCGTCCTTCGCCGACGCGCGCCTGCGGGGCGCCAGCGCCGACGCGCTCTACAGGGCGATCACCCAGGGGCACGGTGCGATGTTCGGCATGGGCGCGCAGGTGGCCCCGGCCGACCGCTGGGCCATCGTCGCCTATATCCGCGCCCTGCAGTTGAGCCAGGGCGCGGCGGTGGCGGATCTGCCGGAGTTGGACCGGACCCGGCTCGCGGAGACCGCCCGATGAGCGCCGGCCGCTCGCTCGCCGCACTCCTGGCCGGCCTTGCCGCCCTCGGCCTCGCCGTCCGTCTCGGCGATTGGCAGGCGTCCTATCTGGCCGCGTGGCTTGGCCTCCTGGCCCTGCCGCTGGGCGCCCTCCCCCTGGCGGCGGGCCTCGATGCGCTCGCGCCCCGAGGATTCCTGTCCCTGCGCCCGTCTCTGCGGCGCTGCCTCGGGCTGATGCCGGTGGCGGCCCTCCTCGCCCTCCCCCTCGTCGGGGTGGTGCCGGCGCTCTATCCCTTCGCCGGCGGAACCCCCGCCGCGACCCCACTCGCCGAAATCTGGCTGACCACCCCGTTCTTCGCCGCGCGGATCGTCGCCGCCCTCGCCCTCTGGGTCTGGCTCTGTCTCCGGGTCGCCGCCGGCCGCGGACCGGTCGCCCTGGTGCTCGGCCTGCACGCCGTGCTGGCGACCCTCGTGAGCTTCGACCTCGTCACCGCCCTCGACCCCCGCCTCGGCTCCAGCCTGATCGGCCTCCTCATGATGGTGGCCTGGAGCGGTGCGGCCCTTGCCGCGGCGCTTCTGGTTCTACCGCCCGGCAAGCGCCCCGAGGCCGGGCTGCTGCCGCTCGCCCTGTTGCTGGCGGCCTGGGTCTTCCTGCACTTCGTGCAGTTCCTCGTCGTCTGGTCCGCCAACCTGCCCGCGGAGGTGTCCTGGTACCTGGCGCGCGGCGGCCTCCTGGGGCGCGCCCTCAGCGTCGCGGGCGGAGCCGTCGCGGTGTTCGCCGCCCTCCTGACCTTGCGGCCGGGGCCGTGGACGACCCGAGTCCTGGCGGGGCTCGCCCTCGTGGTCCATGGCGCCGAGATGGCCTGGCTCGTCACCCCGGCTTCGCGCGGGGCCTTCGTGGTCACGGGGCAGGATGGCCTCGCCGGATTCGCCGTCGCCTGCCTCGCCCTCGGCCTCGCTTCCCATCCCGCTCTGCGCCACCCCGCTCGCCTCGCCCCGGAGAGACCCGCATGAGCGCGCCGAACGACACCCGCCGCTCAAGCCTCGGCCTCCTCCCGGCGATCCTGGCCGGTCTGATCCTGCGTCGCACCGGCGCCGTCCCGACCCGCGCCGCCGAGGCTTCAGGCTCCGAACCTCCGGCGCAGGACTGGGATTACGAGCACAGCGACGCCGCGGCCGGCAAGACGGCCTGGGTGATGCTCGGCCTCGCCGGCGCCGTGCTCGCCACCATCGGCGCGGTCCTGCTTCTCGACCACGTCGTCCTCGGCCACCAGCGCCGCGCCCTGCCCCCGCTCACCCCCCAGCAGATCGTGGCGATCCGGCCGCCGCCCCCGAACCTGCAGCCCGATCCCTATGCGGATATCGACGCGAAGGAGGCGGACGAAGCCGGCCGCCTGTCCGGCTACGCCTATCTCGACGCGTCCCGCACCCGTGCCCGCATCCCGATCGACCGGGCCATGGCGCTGATGGCCGGCCGGTCCTTCGACCCGGAAAACCCGCGGGTCCCGGCGCCATGAAGGCCCAATCCGCCCTCGCGCTCTGGCCCCCGGCCGCCTCGGCCACGGCGGTCGAGACCGACCACATCATCCTCGGCTTCACGGTGCTGACCCTGCTCCTCACGGTGCCGGTCTTCCTCGCCATCACGTATTTCGCCCTGCGCTACCGGGCCGGCGAGCAGGTCGACCGCAGCACCGACGAGCGCCGCAGTTTCCTGATCGAGATCAGCTGGATGCTGATCCCCTACGGGCTGACGCTGATCTTCTTCGGCTGGGGCGCCAAGCTCTTCATCGAGTCCCGCCATCCGCCGCCGGGGGCCATGGTGGTGGAGGCGGTGGGCCGCCAATGGATGTGGAAGTTCCAGCATCCGACCGGCCAGTCCGAGATCAACGACCTGCACCTGCCGATCGACCAGCCGGTCCGCATCCGCATCACCAGCCAGGACGTGATCCACGCCCTCTACCTGCCGGCCCTGCGCCTGCAGATCGCCGCCCTGCCCGACCGGACGACGGAGATCTGGTTCAAGGCGGACCGCACCGGGACCTATCGGCTCTACTGCTCGGAATATTGCGGCACCGACCACTCGGTCATGGACGGCAACCTGACCCTGATGACCCAGGCCGAGTACCAGCACTGGCTCACCCATGCGGGCGCGCAGCAATCGAACGTGGCGGCGGGCCGCGTCCTGTACGAGTCCTATGGCTGCGCCGGCTGCCACGACGGCGCGGTCGCGGGTGTGAAGGCGCCGTCCCTCGCCGGCCTCTACGGCCGCCCGGTCCACCTCGCCGATGGCCGCACCCTCACGGCGGATGAGGACTACATCCGGGCCAAGATCCTCAACCCCAACGCCAACCGGCTCGCCGGCGGCGGCAAGCAGGTGATGCCGAGCTTTCGCGGGGTGATCCCGGCCGACGACCTCGACCGTCTCGTCGGCTACCTCAGATCCTATGATCGCGTCGCCGAAGGCATGCCCCAGGAAACGTCTCGAGGAACCCCCCGATGAGCAGCGCCGGAACCCTGCACGGCGACGCCGCCGCGCGCGATCCTCACATCCCGGCGCCGACCCTGGACCGGCCGGAGGATTATCTCCACGCCGAATCGACCCTGCGCTCGTGGTTCTTCACCACCGACCACAAGCGCATCGCGCTCCTGTATCTGGCCAGCATCACCGCCTTCTTCGTCATCGGCGCGGTGGCGGCCGGCTTCGTGCGCCTCGCCCTCGTCGTGCCGAACGGCGCGATCATGACCAACGACACCTACAACAAGGCCTTCACCATCCACGGGGTGGTGATGGTGTGGTTCTTCCTCATTCCGTCGATTCCGAACACCTTCGGCAACTTCCTGATCCCGCTGATGATCGGGGCCAAGGACCTCGCCTTCCCGCGGCTCAACCTGGCGAGCTGGTACGTCTTCATGGCCGGCGCCCTGTTCACCCTGGTCTCGGTGGTGCTGGGCGGGGTCGATACCGGCTGGACCTTCTACGCGCCGCTCTCCACCGCCTTCTCGAACACCTGGGTGCTGCCCGCGCTCATCGGCGTCACCATCGTGGGGTTCTCCTCGATCCTGACGGGGCTCAACTTCGTCGTCACCATCCACACCATGCGGGCGCCCGGCATGACCTGGTTCCGCCTGCCGATCTTCGTCTGGACCCACTACGCCACCAGCCTGATCTTCCTGTTGGCGACCCCCGTCATCACCATCGCGCTGATCCTGCTCATCGCCGAGCGGGCCTTCCACGTGGGTGTGTTCGACCCGGCCTATGGCGGTGACCCGGTGCTGTTCCAGCACCTGTTCTGGTTCTATTCGCACCCGGCGGTCTACATCATGGTCCTGCCCGGGATGGGGGTCATCTCCGAGATCGTGCCGGCCTTCGCCCAGAAGAAGCTCTTCGGCTACCGCTTCGTCGCCTACGCGGCGATCGGGCTCGCCTCCGTGACGTTCTTCGTCTGGGGCCACCACATGTTCGTCAACGGGCAGAGCGACCTCGCCTCGCTGGCCTTCTCGGCCCTGTCCTTCGCGGTGGCGGTGCCCTCGGCGGTCAAGGTCTACAACTGGACCGCCACCATCCACAAAGGCCGCCTGCGCCTCGATACCCCGATGCTGTACGCCATGGGCTATATCGGCCTGTTCGTGCTCGGCGGGTTGACGGGGCTCTACCTCGCGACGCTGGCCATCAACCAGCACGTCCACGCCACCTACTTCGTGGTGGCGCATTTCCACTACATCATGGTCGGCGGCACGGTGCTGGCTTTCCTCGGCGGGCTGCACTTCTGGTGGCCGAAGATCACCGGGCGGATGTACAGCGAGCCCTGGGGCCGGATCTCGGCGCTGTTCATCTTCCTCGGCTTCAACGTCACCTTCTTCCCGCAATTCATCCTCGGCTATCTCGGCATGCCGCGGCGCTACGCGACCTACCCGCCGGAATTCCAGCTCCTCAACGTGCTGTCCTCGGCAGGCTCGACCATCCTGGCGGCGGGCTACCTCTTCCCGATGGTCTACCTCGTCTATGCCCTGTGGTTCGGGCGCAGGGCACCCGGCAATCCCTGGGACGCCAAGGGGCTCGAATGGGAGACGACCTCCCCGCCCCCGCCGCACAACTTTTCGCAGCCGCCGCAGGTGCCGGAGGTGCCCTACGACTACCCGATCCAGGCGCAGGAGACCGGGAGGCAGCACACATGAGCGCTGATTCCATCGGTGCCGACCCGGTCGGCGTGACGCGTGCCGAGCACTTCGCCACGGTGGCTCAGCAGCGTCATGCCGCCACCCTCGGCATGTGGGCCTGGCTGCTCACCGAACTCCTGCTCTTCTCGGGCCTGTTCCTCACGGCGCTGATCCTGCGCCTGCTCCATCCCGAGGCCGTGCAGGCGGCGGCCGGGCACCTCAAGTTCTGGATCGGGGTGGTCAACACGGTGGTGCTGCTCTGCTCCAGCCTGACCATGTCGGCCGCGATCGAACTCTCGCGTCTCGGCTGGCAGCGGCCGATGGTCGGCTGCCTCCTCGCCACCGCCAGCCTCGGCCTGCTGTTCCTGGTGCTGAAGGGCTACGAGTATGTCGCCGATTACGAGGAGCACATGATGCCCTTCCTCGCCCGCCGGCCCTATGCGCTGGCGGAACAGCCGGCGACGCGACTCTTCGTTAACCTCTACTACGTGGCGACCGCACTGCACGCGGTCCATCTCGTCACCGGCATCGCCATCCTGCTCGGACTCACCTGGAAGGCCTCGCGTCCCGGATTCCTGCTGCGGCACCAGAACTGGATCGAGGTCTACGGCCTGTACTGGCACTTCATCGACCTGATCTGGATCATCGCCTTCCCGGTGCTCTACGTGGTCAACCGGTAGGACGACGGCGATGCGCAACCCCTTCCAGGCTCTCGGTCCCCAAGCTCTCGGTCCCCAGGATCGCGCGCTCCTGTGGAGCCGCCTGCGCAGACCGGTCCGCACCTTCCTGGCGCTCCTGGCCCTGCTCGCCGTGAACGTGACGCTCGGGGCAACGCGGCCCTTCGCCCAGGCCTGGATCGTCGAACTCGCGGTGGTCGCCGTGATGGCGGCGATCATCATCCTGGTGTCGATGGAGGTCCGCCACGAGGCGCCCCTCGTCCGGCTCTTCGCCGGGGTCGGCTTCTTCTGGGCCGCGATCCTGTTCGGGATGACGCTGACCGATTACCTCGCGCGCTGAGGCGCGCCATCGGAGGAGATCGCGCCCCTATGACAAAGGCGGGGCTCGCGCCCCGCCTTTGTCAGCTCAGGTGTTGCGCGGCCCTCAATAGGCCGGGCCGCCCGAGGTGGTGCCGTAATTGGCGGTCGGCTTGTTGTTCTGCTCGGCGTTGCCGGCCTTGGCCGAGTCGTCGGCGCGGCGGCCGAGCGAGCCGGTGGTCACGTCATCGAAGGCGCCGACGACGCGGCTGCCGGGCGCGGCGGCGGCGGGGATGCCGGCCGGGGCGTTGTAGCTCTGCGCGAGGGCGGATGTGGCGGGGGCGCCGAGGGTCAGGACGAGGGCGACGGCGGCGGAAGCAAGACGGGTGTTCATAGCGCTAGTATCCAGATGTACAGGTCCGGTCTCCGTCAAACGATCCTGGATCAAGCTCAGGATGTCCGGGGGCCGTTCTTCTTGGTACGGTCTCGATATAGGCCGGGCTTTTCGAGGACGGCGTGCGCTGCAGCACCCGTTGCATGTGCCAGGCGCATTTCTGCCTTCGGTCTTGCCGTTCTTCATGCGCCTGACGCATCACGCGTCGGAGTGGGCGTCCGAGTGAGCGTCGATGTAGTGGCGCAGGGCGCTGGCGGCATTGAGCATGTGAGCGCGCATGCGCCGGGCCGCCGCCTCGCCGTCGCCCTCCGCGATCGCCGCCAGGATCGCTCCGTGCTCCTCGCGCGAGCCGCGGATGCGGTCGCCATGGCGCAGCTGCGTCCGGCGGAAGCCCGACAGGCGGGTGCGGAGCGCCAACGCCTGCTCCTTCAGGAAGCCGTTATGCGTCGCGCCGTAGAGCGCCTCGTGGAAGCTGCGGTTCAGGCTGTCGTAGGCGTCGACATCGCCGGCCGCCACCATGGCACCGGAGAGCGCGTGCAGGTCCATCAGGTGGCTCCGCTCCAGCGGCGTCATCCGGTAGGTGGCGAGCCGCACGCACATCGCCTCGAACTCGGCGGTGGTCTCGAACATGTCCATGATCCGCTCGGGCGTCATGCGCGTGACCACGACGCCCCGGCGGGGGCGCAACTCGACCAGCCCGTTGAACGCGAGCTGCCGAAGCGCCTCTCGCACGGGGGTGCGCGACGCGCCGAAGCGGTCGGCGAGATCCTGCTCGTCGAGGGCGGTGCCGGCAGCCAGACGACCGGCCGCGATCTCGTCGATGAGCGCGTTGCGGATCTGGTCCGACAGGAGGCCGCGTTCCGTTCCGTGTTCGTCCATCGGGTCGCCTCGCGGAGACCGGGCAGTGCCCGGCTGCGTATACGGAGGAAGCGCTATAGCACGTCAGATGACGTCACGGAGTCGTTTTCCCCTGGTTCGGGATATCGATGGCCGAAATTCGCGTTATCATGTATACGAAGCGGGTCAGAGTCCGGGAGCCGATCCGATGAGCCAGTGGCAGAAGGAGCGCGACATCCGCGAGGCGCGCCTGGAACGGGCGCGGCCGCACGCGGATGGCAAGGTCGTGCCGGCGTCCCGGGTCGTCGACCTCCTCGAGGCGATCCTCCAGCCGGGCGACCGGGTCTGCCTGGAGGGCGACAACCAGAAGCAGGCCGATTGCCTCGCCCGCGGCCTGTCCGCCTGCGATCCGGCCCGCGTCCACGACCTGCACATGGTGCAGTCCGGCATCGTGCTGCCCGAGCATCTCGACGTTTTCGAACAGGGGATCGCGAAGCGGCTCGACTATTCGTATTCCGGCCCCCAGGGCGCCCGCATCGCCAAGATGCTGTATGGCGGCCAGATCGAACTCGGGGCGGTGCACACCTACCTCGAACTGTTCGCGCGCTACTTCGTCGACCTCACGCCGAACGTGGCCCTGATCGCGGGCGTTTCGGCCGACCGGGACGGCAACCTCTATACCGGCCCCAACACCGAGGACACGCCCACCGTGGTGGAGGCGACCGCCTTCAAGAACGGCGTGGTGGTGGCGCAGGTGAACGACATCGTCGACCGGGTGCCGCGCGTCGACATCCCGGGTGATCGGGTCGACTTCGTGGTCGAGGCCGACACGCCGTTCTACGTCGAGCCGCTCTTCACCCGCGACCCGGCGGCGGTGACCGAGACGCAGATCCTGATGGCCATGATGGCGATCAAGGGCATCTATGCCGCGTACGGCATCCGCCGCCTCAACCACGGCATCGGCTTCGGCACGGCGGCCATCGAATTGCTGCTGCCCACCTACGGCGAACGCCTCGGCCTGAAGGGTCGGATCGCGACCCACTGGGCGCTCAACCCGCATCCGAGCCTGATCCCGGCCATCGAATCCGGCTGGGTGAAGCAGATCCACTGCTTCGGGTCCGAAGTGGGCATGGACAATTACATCCGCGCCCGGCCGGACGTGTTCTTCACCGGCTCCGACGGCTCCCTCCGGTCGAACCGCGCCTTCTGCCAGACGGCGGGGCTCTATGCCTGCGACCTCTTCATCGGCTCGACCCTGCAGATCGATCTCCAGGGCCATTCCTCTACCGTGACCACCAACCGGGTGGCGGGCTTCGGCGGTGCGCCGAACATGGGCTCGGACCCGCACGGCCGGCGCCATCCCTCCGACACCTGGATGAAGGCGGGCCGCGAGGCCGGCGGCACCGGTGATCCGGCCCTGCGGCGCGGACGCAAGCTCGTGGTGCAACTCGTCGAAACCTTCGGCGACAAGCTGGTGCCGGCCTTCGTGGAGCGTCTCGACGCCCTGGAACTGGCCAGAAAGCTCAACCTCGAGCTCGCCCCCGTGATGGTCTACGCCGACGATGTCACCCACATCGTCACCGAGGAGGGCATCGCCAACCTGCTGCTGTGCCGGACCCTCGACGAGCGCGAGCAGGCGATCCGCGGGGTCGCCGGCTACACCGATGTGGGCCGGGGCCGCGATCACGCGATGGTCGAGGCGTTGCGCGCGCGAAAGATCATCCAGCGGCCGGAAGACCTCGGCATCGAGCCCCTCGACGCCGACCGCTCGCTGCTCGCGGCGCGCTCGATCAAGGACCTCGTGCACTGGTCGGGCGGGCTCTACGAACCCCCGGCCAAGTTCCGGAACTGGTGAGGAGGGTTCGCCGATGGAGAAACTGAGCTTCCGCCATGCCACCCGTACGGCGCTCCCCGGCACCCGGGCCAGCGCGATCACCGGGGTCGTCGCCTCCGGCAACCTCGAAGTGCTGCTGGAGCGCAATCTCGCGCCCGATGCCTGCTGCGTCGAGATCGACACCGCGATCGCCGGTTACGGGGCGGTCTGGGCCGCCGTGGTGGCGGATTTCGTGGCGCGCCGGCAGCCCGGCGGGCTCACCATCACCATCAACGACGGGGGCGCGCGCCCCGACACCGTGTCCC
Source organism: Methylobacterium sp. Leaf113 (assembly GCF_001423325.1). Lineage (NCBI taxonomy): Bacteria > Pseudomonadati > Pseudomonadota > Alphaproteobacteria > Hyphomicrobiales > Methylobacteriaceae > Methylobacterium > Methylobacterium sp. Leaf113. The sequence continues at coordinate 142,461 of NZ_LMNJ01000054.1, read as the reverse complement.
TGCGCCTCGCCCAGGGCGCGCGCCTGATGGAGATGCCGTGATGGATTTCAAACCCGTCTCTCTCTCCACCTCTCCGCTCGACCAGAGCTGGTACGAGGCCAGCGCCCGCGCCCGCTTCACGGGTCTCCTCGACGCGGACACGTTCCAGGAATTCATCGGCCCCGAGCAGCGGATGATGAGCCCGCACCTGCCGCTGTTCGACCTGCCGCGCGCCTTCGACGACGGGATGATCGTCGGGCGCGGCCTGCTTGAAGAGCGACCCGTGCTGGTCGCCGCCCAGGAGGGCCGCTTCATGGGAGGCGCCTTCGGCGAGATCCACGGCGCCAAGCTCGTCGGCCTGCTGCGGGCGGCGCTGGCCGTGAAGCCGGCCGCCGTGCTGATCCTGTTCGACACCGGCGGCGTGCGCCTGCAGGAAGCCAATGCCGGCGAGACCGCCATCGCGGAGATCATGCGGGCGATCACGCAGGTCCGCACCGCCGGCATCCCGGTGATCGGGCTGATCGGCGGCCGGGCCGGCTGCTACGGTGGCGGCGGGCTCATCGCCGGCACCTGCGCGCGCCTCGTCATCTCCGAGGGCGGGCGCCTCAGCGTCTCCGGTCCCGAGGTGATCGAGACCAACCGGGGGGCGGAGGAATTCGATTCCCGCGACCGGGCGCTGGTGTGGCGCACCATGGGCGGCAAGCACCGGCGCCTCATCGGCGCCGCCGACGCCTTCGTCGACGACACCATCGGGGCGTTCCGCAAGGCCGTCCTGGCGGCGATCCCGGCAGCCCCCTCCTTCGACCTCGCCACGCTCGAAGCCGAGCAGGCCCGCCTGGAAGCCCGCCTCGACCGCTTCGGTGATGCCCGGGACGCCACCGAGATCTGGGGCGGCCTCGGCATCGCCGACCCCGCCGCCGTGCCGGGCCTGACCACCGAGGGCTTCGACGCCCTGCTCGCCCGCCTGCCGGAGGAGCCGCACCATGCCCGATAAGATGGCCCTCGAGGCGATCCTCGCCGCGCTCTTTCCCGCGGGCCACGCCGTCACGGTGTCGGACGGTCTGATCACCGGGGATGGTCCTCTCGGGGCCGGCCGAATCGCCGTGGTCGGCATCGACGGGAACACGGCCCTCGGGATCGAGGGCGCCTGCCACCTGGCGGGGCGCGTCCTCGACGTGGTGCGGGCCGGCGGCGAGACGCCGATCCTCGTCCTGATCGATTCCGACAGCCAGCGCATGAGCCGGCGCGACGAACTGCTCGGCCTCAACGAGTATCTCGCCCATCTGGCCAAGGCGCTGCTGCTGGCCGACGCGCAAGGCCATCCGACCATCGGCCTGCTCTACGGCCACAGCGCGGCCGGCGCCTTCATCGCCACCGCGCTCGCCACCCGCGTGCTCGTGGCCCTGCCCGGCGCCCATCCGAGCGTGATGGATCTGCCCTCGGTGGCCCGCGTCACCAAGCTGCCCCTGGAGAAGCTGGAAGAGATGGCTCGCGCTACGCCGGTCTTCGCCCCCGGCCTCGACAACATGGTCCAGACCGGTGCCGTGCAGGCGGTTCTCGATCCCACACGGCCCCTCGGTCCCCAGGTCGCCGCGCTGATCGCGCAGGGGGCTGCAGCCGACATCCGCGATACCCGCGACGCCCTCGGTCGTGAGCGGGGCGGCCGTCCGCTGGCCCACGACATCGCCGCCCGGGTGGTGCGCGAGGCGCAGGGTGCGTGATCCTGTGTCGCCCCTGTCGCCTCTGTCGCCCCTCGCGCGCCACGACCTTCTCACCGTGACGCCCGGCGCCTGGAGCCGAGTGCTGGCGGGACGGCCGGACCTCGCGGAGATTCCCCATCTCGCCGGCTGGGCGGAACGCGGCTGGCCCGTCATCGCCCGGCGCCGCGGGCCCGGCGAGGATGCCGGCCTCGTCGCCGCCGGCCTGCCGCTGCCGCCCGCCCTCGGCAAGCGCCGCATCGGCCTCGCCCTCGATCCGGGCTCCGTCACGCCCCGCCCAGGCCTGACCCTGACCGAGGCCGGCGGGGCCGCCCCCGCCGCCTGGCACCCGACCATCGCGGCCCTCGTCGCGCACGGGGCGGCCCATGGCTGCGTGCCGCGCGTGTTCGGCGGCCTGCTCTGGCAGGCGCTGACCGGCCTGCCCTATCTCTCGGACACCTCGGACCTCGACCTGCTCTGGCCCGACTCCCTCGATCGCGCCTTCCTCGCCCACGCCTCCCTCGATCGCGCCTTCCTCGGCGGTCTGGCGCGCATCGCGGGACCGGCGCCGATGCGCCTCGACGGCGAGATCTGTCTACCGGACGGTTTCGCCGTGAACTGGCGCGAACTGCACGCGGCCGGACCCGACGAGGCGGTCCTCGTCAAGGGCCTGCTGCGCCTGGAGCTTCGGCCCGTCGCGGCACTCCGCGCCGCCCTGTCCCCGGCAGCTTGAGCGATGCCGTCCGCCTCCGCATCTGCGGTCCAGGGAGCTGCCATCCCGTCCGCGGTGCCCGACCCGGCGCGACCCCGCGGCCTGTCGCGGCGGATCGCCCGCCTCGCCACCGCATGCCTGCACCGCGAGCTCGCCACCTATCCCAAGCCCGGCCTCGTCAGCCACGTGGACAGCGGCAGCCATTCCGACATGGACGCGGGCCGCTTCCGGGCGAGTGCCGATGCCCTGGAGCCCTTCTTCGCGGAGCTCGCCGAGGCCGGCGCGGCGGGGGCCGAGATGGCGCATCTGCGCCGGATCGGCCTCGCGGCGGAAGCGGCGATGCGGGCGGCCACCGGGGGCGTGAACACCCACCGGGGCGCCATTTTCGGCCTCGGCCTCCTCAGTGCCGCGGCCGGCGCCTCAGGGATGCGCCCGGCGGCCGGGAGCCTCGGCGCCCATGTCCGCGCGCGCCACGCGGACGCGATCCTCGACGGCCCCGAACTGCTGCACGCGCCGGGCGCGCGGGCGCGGCGCCGACACGGCGTCGGGGGCGCGCCGGCCGAGGCGGCGGCCGGGTTCCCGAGCCTCTACGGCACCGGGCTGCCGGCCCTGCGCCGGGCCCGCGCTCTTCGCCCCGATGCGCCCGAGGCCGCGCGGGTGGAGGCCTGCCTCGCCCTCGTCGCCTGCCTGGAGGACACCAACCTGCTGCATCGCGGCGGCCCCGAAGGGTATGCCTTCGCGCGGGCGGAAGCCGCCCGCTTCATCGCCGCGGGCGGTATCGCGCCGGACGACTGGTTTTCGCGGGCGGAGGCGCTGCACCGGACTTTCGTCACCCGCCGCCTCAGCCCCGGCGGGGCCGCCGACCTTCTCGCCATGACCCTGTTCGTCGACGCCTGGGAGCGACCATGATCGTCGCGCCGTCATGACCCTCGCGATCCTGCTGTCCGGCCAGGGCGGCCAGCATTCGGGAATGTTCGACCTCACCGCCGATCGGCCGGAGGCGCAAGGCATCTTCGCGGCGGCGACCCCGCTCCTCGGCCAGGACCCGCGCGACCTCGTGCGCACGGGCGCGGACCTCCACGCCAACCGCACCGGGCAGATCCTGTGCTGCGTCGCCGGCCTCGCCGCCTGGACCCTGGTGCAAGCCGCCCAAGCCTCGCAAGCCGCGAGACCCGCGCGCGTCGTGGTGGCCGGCTACAGCATCGGTGATCTCGCGGCCTTCGGCTGCGCCGGCCTGTTCGCGCCCGAGACGGTGCTGGACCTCGCCGCCGCCCGCGCCGAGGCGATGGATGCGGTGGCGGGTCCGGATTCCGGCCGCGGCATTCCTTACGGCCTCGCGGGCCTGCGCGGCCTGCCCGCCGAGCGGTGTTTCGCGATGGCGGGGGAGCATGGGTGCCACCCGGCGATCCGCAACGCCGTCGACAGCGTGGTGGTGGGCGGTCCCGTCGAGGCCCTCGACAGGCTCTGCGCGGCCGCGCTCGCAGCCGGCGCCGCGCGGGCGGTGCGCCTGCCCGTCCATATCCCCTCCCACACGCCGCTCCTGGCCGAGGCCTCGGCCCGCTTCGCCGAACGGCTGGCCGAAGCGCCCCTGGCGACGCCCCCGCGTCCGGCCCCGCGCCTCCTCAGCGGCCTCGACGGGGCGGCGGTGTTCCGGCCGGAGGTGGGCTTGGCCAAGCTCGCCGCGCAGCTCTCGCAGACCCTGGACTGGGCCGCCTGCCTGGAGAGCATCGGCGAGTTCGGCGCGGACCACGTTCTCGAGCTCGGTCCCGGCCACGCCCTCGCCACCATGGCCCGGGCGGCCCTGCCCGACGCGCGGGTTCATGCATTGGAGGATTTTCGGAGGTCCGCCGGTGTGATTCAATGGATCGAGGACGGGGCCTGAACCCCGACGGAGTGAAACGCACACGATGCAGTATCGCAATCTCGGCCGTTCGGGCCTCAAGGTCTCGCCGCTCTGTCTCGGCACCATGATGTTCGGCGGCCCCACCGACGAGGCCACCGCCGGCCGCATCATCGACAGCGCCCGGAGCGCCGGGATCAACTTTCTCGACACGGCGGACGTCTACAACGAGGGCCGCTCCGAGGAGGTGGTGGGCCGGGCGATCGCCCGGGACCGCGAGGCCTGGGTGCTGGCCACCAAGGTCGCCAACCCGATGGGGCCGGGCGTCAACGACCGGGGCCTGTCCCGCGCCCACGTGCTGCGCGCCGCCGAGGCCAGCCTCCGGCGGCTCGGCACCGACGTCATCGACATCTACTACCTCCACAAGGAGGACCACACGACGCCCTTGGCTGAGACCATCGGCGCCATCGCGCAGCTCGTGCGCCAGGGCAAGATCCGCTACTTCGGCGTCTCGAACTACCGGGCTTGGCGCGTCGCCGAGATCTGCCGCCTGTGCGACGATCTCGGCATCGACCGTCCGGTGGTGAGCCAGCCCTACTACAACGCCCTGAACCGGATGCCGGAGACCGAGCACCTGCCGGCCTGCGCCCATTACGGCCTCGGCGTGGTGCCGTACTCGCCGCTCGCCCGCGGCGTGCTGACCGCGAAGTACGATCCCGATGCCCCGCCCCCCGAAGGCACCCGCGCGGGGCGCCAGGACACCCGCATGATGCAGACGGAATGGCGCCCGGAATCCCTGGTGATCGCCCGCACGTTCCAGGCCCACGCGGCCGCGCGCGGGCTGACGGCGGGGCAGTTCGCGGTGAACTGGGTGCTGGCCAACCGCACCGTCACCTCGGTCATCGCCGGGCCGCGCACGGAGGCGCAGTGGGACGAGTATCTGGGCGCTCTCGGCTACACCTTCACGGACGAGGACGAGGCGCTGGTCGACGCCCACGTCGTCACCGGCCACCCCTCGACCCCGGGCTACAACGATCCGGCCTATCCGATCGAGGGGCGCGTGCGGGGGTAAAACGCCATTGTGCGGGGGAAGGGAGGCGCGTTCAGCCTGTTTACCCCCGCGTCTCGGCCAGGTGCAACTCCACCAGCGCGTCGAAGCTGGCGTCACCCTTGAAGCCCAGTTCCAGGGCGCGGCGGGTATCGAAGGCCTCCGGCCAGGTCTCCACGATCGCCTGGATGGCCGGATTCGGTTCACGCCGGATCAGCGCCACCGCCGGATCACCGCCCACGCGGCGCAGGGCCTCGATCTCGTCGGCCACCGTCGCCGAGATCCCCGGCATGGTCAGGCTGCGGCGCAGGCCGAGGGGACCAAGGTCGATGCGGGCGGCGTGCAGAAGGTATTCGGTGGCCGAGCGTGGACTGGCGAACCAGTGGCGCACGCTGTCGGGCACCGGCAGGATCGCCTCCTGGCCGGCCAGCGGCTCGCGGATGATCCCGGAGAAGAACCCGGAGGCCGCCTTGTTCGGCTTGCCCGGCCGTACGCAGATGGTGGGCAGGCGCAAGCCGATGCCGTCGAGGAAGCCGCGCCGGGTGTAATCGGCGAGCAGCAACTCGCCCATTGCCTTCTGGGTGCCGTAGGAGGTGGCCGGCGTCAGGATCATGTCGTCCGGGATCACGCCCGGAAGCGGCGGCCCGAACACCGCCAGCGACGAGGTGAAGACCACGCGGGGCCGGTAGCCCTCCGCCCCGTGGGCCTGCCGGATCGCGTCGAGAAGCAGGCGCGTGGCGTCGAGATTGACCCGGTAGCCCTTCTCCAGGTCGGCCTCCGCCTCGCCCGACACGATCGCCGCGAGGTGGAAGATCACGTCCGGCCGGCCCGCGATGGCGGCCTCCGCCGCGCCCGGGATCGCGAGGTCGGCGGCGGCCGTGGCGACAGGGCCGGTGAAGCCCGTCGGCGGCGTCGGCTCCACCACGTCCACCAGGGTGAGGGCGCGGGCATCGCCCTGCGCGGCGAGGGCGTCGGTGAGGCGTCGGCCGATCATGCCGGCGGCGCCGAGGATCAGAGCGTGCATGGGGCGTCCTTTCGGGCTCAGCGCATCAGGTCGAGGGCGCGGGAGAAGAAGTCGCGGCCGCCGAAATTGCCGGACTTGAGAGCGAGCAGCATGGGATCGCCGAGGCCGGCTGCCCCTTGCCCCATCGTCCGGAGCACCGGCACCCCGGCGGCGATCTCGGGACCGAGACGGAAGGCCTTCAGCCCGAGCGTGTCGACGACCGCGCCGGAGGTCTCGCCGCCCGCCACCACGAGGCGGCGCACACCGCGCGCCACCAGGTCCCCGGCGATGCGGGCCAAAGCGGCCTCGATGGCATGGCCGACCCGGTCGCCACCGTGGCGGGCCTGGAGAGCGCGCACGGTCTCGGGCTCGGCGCTGCTGGCGATGAGGACGGGGCCGGCGCCGACATGCTCGCCGGCCCAGGCCACGGCGGCCTCGATCTCGGCCTCACCCGCGGCGAGCAGGCGCTCGGGGTCGAGGCGCCGCACCGGCATCACGGCTTGCGCCGCCGCGATCTGTCCGAGCGTCGCCTGCGAGCAGCTTCCGGCGAGGCAGGCGGCCAGGCCCCCAACGGGCGCGCCGAGATCCGAGGCGCTGTCCGGCGCCGCCGCCCGGCCGGCCGCCACGAGCGCGCGGGCGAGGCCGAGGCCGAGGCCCGAGGCGCCCACCGAGATGCGATGGCCGAGCGCCGCCACCCCGAGGATTTCGAGATCGGTCTCCCTCACGGCGTCCGCGATGGCCGCGCCCACGCCCTCGGCGGCGAGCGCGTCGAGGCGCGCGGCGACGGCGTCCGGCCCCTTCGCCACAGTGGCGAAATCCACGAGGCCCACGGGCGCCGCGCTCTGGCGGGCCAGCACCCGCACGAGGTTGGCGTCGCGCATCGGGTTGAGGGGATGGTCCTTGAGCGGGCTCTCGTTCAGCGGCACGGCGCCGACGAACAGGTTGCCCTGGTAGACGGTGCGTCCGGTCTCCGGGAAGGCGGGCGTGACGAGGGCGATGGCCTCGCCCGCATCGCCCCGCAGGGCGTCCAGGACGGGACCGATATTGCCCTGATCGGTCGAATCGAAGGTCGAGCAGATCTTGAACAGGACGTGGGCGGCGCCCCGGCCACGCAGCCAGGCCACGGCCGCGCGGGAGCGCGCCACCGCGTCCGCAGCCGGGATGGAGCGGCTCTTGAGGGCCACCACCACGGCATCGACCCCGGCCAGATCGAGGTCGTCGGCCGGGATGCCGATGGTCTGCACGGTGCGCAGGCCGGCCTGGGTCAGCGTGTTGGCGAGGTCCGAGGCGCCGGTATAGTCGTCGGCCACCGATCCGAGGGCGAGGCTCATCGGGTGGCCTCCCGGATTTGCGCCTGCTGTCCCTGCGACGCGCGGTAGGGCTCGAACCAGCCGAGGCCCTCCCCTGTGCCGCCGGCCGGGTTGTACTCGCAGCCGACGAAGCCCGCATAGCCGAGGCGGTCGAGCTCGGCGAAGAGGAAGGCGTCGTTCATCTCGCCGGTGCCGGGCTCGTGCCGGGTGGGCACGCTCGCGGTCTGGACGTGCCCGACCATCGGCATCAGGGTCCGCAGGCGGGTGGTCACGTCCCCGTGCAGGATCTGGCAATGGTAGAGGTCGAACTGCAGCTTCAGGTTCGGCAGGGCGAGGTCCTCGATCAGGCGGGCGGCCATGGCGAAGTCGTTGAGGAAGTAGCCCGGCATGTTGCGGGCGTTGATCGGCTCGAGCACGAGGTCGAGCCCTTCGCGACCCACCCGCTCGGCGGTCCAGGCCACGGCCCGGCGATAGGCCGCCTGCGCCGCCGGATCCTGCGCATCCGCCATGCCGGCCATGAGGTGGAGCCGGGCCACGCCGGTGGCCTTCGCGTAAGTCAGGCCGGTCTCGACGCCCGCCTGCACCTCCGCGAACCGGTCCGGCAGGGCGGCGAGGCCGCGCTCGCCCGCCGCCCAATCGCCCGGCGGCAGGTTGAACAGGGCCTGGGTAAGGCCGTACTGCGCCAAGCGCTCGGCGATGGCCTCGGGCGGATGGTCGTAGGGGAACAGGAATTCGACGGCGGTGAAGCCCGCTTCCCGGGCCGCCGCGAAGCGGTCGAGGAAGGGGCGTTCGGTGAACATCAGGGTGAGGTTGGCGGCAAAACGCGGCATCGGCTGTTCTCCCTTCAGGCCTTGGGCGACGGCAGGGTGACGCCGGCCACCTGGGCGTAGAGGCGGGCCACCGAGGCGTCGTCGTCCCGGCCCATGCCGGAGCCCGACGCCATCAGGAACATCTGCAGGGCGGCGGCCGCCACCGGCACGGGGTACTTTTCCGCCCGCGCCATGTCCTGCACGATGCCCAGATCCTTGACGAAGATGTCGACCGCGCTTCTCGGGCTGTAATCGCCGTCGATCACGTGCGGCATGCGGTTCTCGAACATCCAGGAATTGCCGGCTGAGGCCGTGATCACCTCGTAGACCTTGCGCAGGTCGAGCCCCTGCTTGGCGGCAAAGCTCATGGCCTCGCTGGCGGCCGCGATGTGCACGCCCGCGAGCAGCTGGTTGATCATCTTGAAGGCGGCCCCCTGCCCGGCCGCGTCGCCGAGCGCGTAGAGCTTGCCGGCCATCGCCTCCAGGGCCGGTCGGGCGGCATCGAAGGCCGCCGTGCTGCCGGAGGCCAGGAAGGTGAGTTCGCCGTCCGCCGCCCGGACCGCGCCGCCGCTCATCGGGGCGTCGAGATAGTGCCGTCCGGTCTCCTCCAGCCGGGCCGCGAGGCGCCGGGCGATGGCCGGGTCCATGGTGGCGGAGGAGACGAACACGGCGCCCTCGGGCATGGTCTCGGCAGCCCCGTCCGGCCCGAACAGCACCGCTTCGGTCTGGGCGGCGTTGACCACGACGCAGACCACCACGTCGGCGCCCGCCGCCGCCGCCGCCGGGTTCGCCGCCGCCTGTCCCCCGCTCTCGGCGAAGCGCGCGACCGCTTCCGCGTTCACGTCGCAGGCGGTGACCTGGAAGCCGGCCCGGAGGAGCGAACCGGCCATGCCGGCGCCCATGGAGCCGAGGCCGATCACGGCTACGCGGCGGTTCTGGGTGTTCGTGCTCATGGAGGGACCTGTCGGATGGAATTTCGAAATCAGGGGAAGGCGGATCGAACGGATGCTCCTGCCACTCACCCCGTCATCCCGGGTTCTGCTGCGCAGCCCCGGAATCACGGTGTGGGTTTCGGATCCGTCCGGCTCAGCGATTGACCACGTGCTTCGGGGTGACGAACACGCAGACCGCGCCGATCACCAGCATCACGGCGAGCGCGTACATGCCGGCGGCGGTGCTGCCGGTGGAATCGCGCAGGGCCCCGATCACGTAGGGGCTGGCGAAGCCCGCGAGGTTGCCCACCGAGTTGATCAGCGCGATGCCGGCCGCCGCACCCGCGCCGCTGAGAAAGGCGGTGGGCAGGGACCAGAACAGCGGCGCGCAGGTGAGCACGCCGCCGGCCGCCACGGCCAGCGCCGCGATGGCCACGACCGTGCTGCCGGTGCTGGCCGCGACCACGAAGCCGACCGCGCCGCAGAGGGCCGGGACGATGAGGTGCCAGCGCCGCTCGCGCATCCGGTCGGCGCTGCGGCCGAGCAGGATCATGACGAAGACCGCGAACAGGAACGGGATCGCGCTGACGAGACCGATGTTGAGGTTGCCCTGGATGCCGGACGCCTTGACGATGGTGGGCATCCAGAAGGTCAGGCCGTACTGACCGGTGACGAAGGCGAAGTAGATCAGGCTCATGAACCAGATCCGGCCGTTGCGGAACACGGTGGCGATGGAATGCGGGCTCTGTTCCTTGCCGGCGCCGTCGGCGGCGATGTCGCGCTCGATGACCTGCTTCTCGGCGGCGTTCAGCCACTTGGCTTCCGAGGGGCGGTTGTCGAGATAGAAGAACACGGCGAGACCCACCAGCACCGCCGGCACCGCCTCGATCAGGAACATCCACTGCCAGCCGGACAGGCCGTGCGTGCCGTTGAACGTGTCCATGATCCAGCCGGAGAGCGGGTTGCCGAAGATGCCCGAGACCGGGATCGCCGACATGAACACCGCGATCACCCGGGCGCGGCGATGAGCCGGGAACCAGGTCGTCGTGTAGAGGATCACGCCCGGATAGAAGCCGGCCTCCGCGAGGCCGAGCAGGAAGCGCATGAGGTAGAACGAGGTCGCGGAGTTCACGAACATGAACCCGGCCGAGATGATGCCCCAGGTGATCATGATGCGGGCGATCCAGACCCGGGCGCCGACCCGGTGCAGGATGACGTTCGAGGGCACCTCGAACAGGAAGTAGCCGATGAAGAACAGGCCGGCGCCGAGGCCGTAGACCGTCTCGCTGAAGCCCAGCTCCTGGGACATCTGCAGCTTGGCGAAGCCCACGTTCACGCGGTCGAGATAGGCGACCACGTAGCAGAGCATCAGGAACGGCACGAGCCGCCAGAATACCTTCGTGTAGGTCTGCTCGACGAAATCCGACGAGGGCGCGCCGGCGCCGCGCGCGGATGCGCCCGGCATGGTCGAAGCCTTCGCCGTTGAAGCTTGCACGGTCATGTTTCCTCCTGCGGGCGCCCGCTTTGCGGATCACCGTTCTGGCGTTGCAGAATTTTATCGGTGCGCGACTCCTGTTGGCAGCGCTTGCATCTTGGATAACAGTGATTGGCAGCGCTGCCAATCTGATTGTTGCGGGTCGCTAACCTTGCTATGGCTCTGCCGTCCCTGCCCCGAGGATGAAGGTCGCCGATGAACGTGCATGAGCCCGAGCGCCGGCTCGTGACCCTGGCCGACGTCGCCCGCGCGGTCGGGGTCGGCGAGAGCACGGTCTCCCGCGTCCTGCGCAACCAGGGCTCGTTCTCGAAGCGCACCCAGGATCGGGTCGCGGAGGCGGTGGCGCGCCTCGGCTACGTGCCGAACCGCCTGGCCGGCATGCTGGCGGGCTCCGGTACCACGGCGGGCGCCAAGCTGGTCGGCATCATCATCCCGTCGCTCACCAACATCGTGTTCCCGGATCTCCTGCGCGGCGCCAACGCCGCCCTCGACCGCGACGGTTTCCAGAGCGTGATCGGGGTCTCGGACTACGACCCGAGCCGCGAGGAGGCGCTGATCGGCGCCCTGCTCTCCTGGCGCCCGGCCGGTCTCATCGTCACCGGCCTGGAGCACACGCCCGGTGCGGTCGCGCGCCTGCGGGCGAGCGGCATCCGTGTCGTCGAGATGATCGATACCGACGGCACCGGCCTCGACATCGTGGTGGGGTTCTCGAACCGGGCGGTGGGTTGCGACAGCGCCCGGCACCTGCTCGACCGGGGCTACCGCCGCATCGGCTATGTCGGGCACGACATCACGCGGGACCTGCGCGCGGCCAAGCGGTTGGCGGGGTTCTGCGAGACGCTGGTCCAGGCCGGCCATCCCCTGGTGGAGCGCGCGATCGCGTCGGGCCCCTCCTCGGCGGCGGCCGGGCGGGAGGCCCTGGGACAACTCCTCGCCCGCCGGCCCGACCTCGACGCGGTCTACTTCTCCAACGACGACATGGCGCTCGGCGGCTACTTCCACTGCCTCGCCGAAGGCATCGCGGTGCCGGGGCGCCTCGCCCTGTTCGGTTTCAACGCCCTCGACATCGCCGCGGCGATGCCCCGGCCCCTCGCCACCATCCGCACCCCGCGCCTGGAGATCGGCGCGATGGCGGCCGAGCGCCTCGGAGCGGACGGCCCGCCGGAGGTGATCGATCTCGGCTATGAACTGATCCCCGGCGCCACCGCCTGAGATCGCCCCTCACGATCAAGGAACGCCATGAGCGAGAGAACATCGAGCGAGAGAACATCGAGCGAGACTACACCGAGCGAGTCCCGGCTTCGCGAACAGATCTGCCGGTTCGGCCGCTCGCTGTTCGAGCGCGGCCTGACGCCGGGCTCGTCGGGCAACATCTCGCTCCGCCTCGACGACGGCGGCTGGCTGGTGACGCCCACCAACGCCTCGCTGGGCTTCCTCGATCCGGCCACGATCTCGCGCCTGGACGCGACGGGCGCCCTGGTCTCGGGACACGCGCCCACGAAGGAGATTCCGCTTCACGCGGCGCTCTACGACAGCCGCACGGAGGCGCGCGCCATCGTCCACCTGCACTCGACCCACGCGGTCGCGGTTTCGATGCTGCCGGAGATCGACCCGAAGGCGGTGCTGCCCCCGCTGACGCCCTATTACCTGATGCGGGCCGGCGCCACGGCCCTGGTGCCGTATTACCGACCCGGCGACCCGGCGGTGGCGGACGCGATCCGGGGGCTCGCCGGCCGCTACGCCTCGGTGCTGCTGGCCAATCACGGCCCGGTGGTGGCCGGCACCACCCTGGAGAACGCGGTCTTCGCCACCGAGGAGCTGGAGGAGACGGCCAAGCTCTACCTCCTCCTGCGCAACCTCAATCCGCGCCACCTCAGCCCAGGGCAGGTCCAGGATCTCGTCAGCCATTTCGGCCTGACCCTGCCGGAGCCGGACGGGCACGACCACGGGCATTGAGACCGCGACCGGCGTCGATTCAGGCTGCCACCTCGATCTGCGCCCCCGGCAGGGCGGCCGCGATCTCGGCGGCGATGCCGACCGAGGCGATGTTCTTGGATTTCGCCTCAATCTCGAAATCGGCCCAGGCCATGTGGCGGGCCACCAGGGCGTTGACAGCCCGGTTCCACATCATGTCCGAATGGGCGGCGAGGTCGCGCCAGTTGTGGCCGGCCTCCGTCAGCGCGGCGAAATCTGGCAGGGCGTCGGGTGCGTGGCCCTCCAGCAGGCTCTCGCGCGAGACGCTGATATGCGCCACGGGGCGCACCCCGCGCCAGGATTCGCGCACGCGCATCACGCGCGGGTCGTCGGGCTCGATATACGCGCCCCGGCTCTCGACCCAGTGATGGTGCAGGTCGAGCACCACCGGAACGACGTCGGCGAGGCCCAGCACCGTGTCGAGCCCGAAGACGTTCTCGTCGTTCTCGACCGTAAGGAGGTCGCGCGCCGTCTGCGAGAGCTTGGGCAGGCTGGCCCGGAAGCCGGCGATGCCGGGGTCGCGGGCGCCCACATGGATGTTGATGTGGGCCCCCTGCGGATGCCAGCCCTGGCCGTAGCCGAGCATCGCCATGAGTTCGGCGTGGTGCTCGAGTTCCTCGATGCCGTTGCGCTCGGCATTCGGGTTCTGCGAGGCGATGACGCAGAACGGCCCCGGATGGAAACTCAGGCGCACCGCCCCGTCCCGCGCGATGGCGCCGATCCGGGCGAGGCCGTCCTCGACGAGGCGGCGCATCTCGGGTTCGGCGTAGATGTCCTGCGCCACCGCGTGGGTGTAGCCGGGCAGGACGTTGCTGGCGATCCGCAGCAGGCGCTCGATCACGGGCCGGGCGGCGACCCAGGCCACCTGCCGCTCCAGGGCGCCGAGGTTGTGGCGCACCAGACCCTCGAGCTTCGCCCGCCGCGCGGCGGGCGCCAGCGTCTTCAGATGCGCCATGGTGGCGTGGGTGAGATTCATCTGCAGGGTCGCCTCGCGGGCGGCCTTCAGGGTCTTGAAGCTCTCGGGCGGGGCCTCGAGGATGAACTTGCAGCAGAAGCCGAGGCGGGGTGTTGAATCGGTCATGGGGCGATAACGCGGCGGAACGCCATTGGTGCACGGCCGGAACCCCCGGCCGGCCCAGGCGCGTTGCCCCGGCGCCGAACCCTTGTGCAGGGTGGTCTGGTGCAAGCGTAACGTGCCGGCTCCCACGCCGGCCCCGGAGCCCCGATGGACGCCAAACTCGCTGATCAGGTCCGGCACGCGGCCGACCTCGCCCGCAGGCTGACCCTGGCCTACCCGAAGGGGTCGCGCCGCGACGACTTTCCCTTCGCGGTCGTGGCCGCCTTCGACGCCGACATCCGCGGGCGCGTCGAACGCGATCGCCGGATCGAGGACGAGCGCGACCGGGTGCTCATCGCCGCCGTCAACTTCGCCGAGACGCCGCCCGACGACGAGCCCAAGGCCGTCGAGCCGGCGCGCCGCGCCCTCGTCGCGGCGATCGACTACCTCGAACAGGCGACCCTGCGCTTCGGGATCGTCAATCGCGAGGGCGCGCGGCTCGGCTACGGCGAGGCCGGTCAGCGGCTCACGGCGGGCGGCTGACGCCATCTTCCCCGCCGCCCAATTCGTGATGACGGATCCTGCGACCCAGGCGCCGGTCCGCGCGTTACACACCTCCGCCGGCGCACACCCGGCGCTCCGTTCGATCAGCGTGGTCTTCTTCCGATGCGTCGCCTGTTTCCCGTCTTCATCGCCGCCGTCGCTCTCCTGGCAGGGGTGATCCTGTTCACCTTCGTCAAGCACGGCGACACCGCCCACACCCAGCCGGTGCCGGAAGCCGGCGCGAGCGCCCGCTGATGCCGCGCTGGCTGCCGCTCGCGGGCGCCGCATTGCTCGCCATCCTGGTGGTGATCGGCCTCGGCCTGTGGAAGTTCGAGCGGTTGCAGGAGGCGCGCATCGAGAGTGGCGGCCGCCCGGCCATTCCCGCCTGCGCACCCGACCGGGTCGGCGATACGGGGCTCGCCGCCAATTGTCCGGGAACCGCCTTCCCGCCCGCCAAGGCGCCGTAGGACCCGCGTCGCACGGCGGGGACCGCGTTCAGGGCCGGCAGGCCCGCAGGAAGAAATCCAGCGAGCGCTTCAACGTCTCGCGCTTGACGTGGGTCATGCCCGGCCGCTCCAGGCCGAGTTCCGTCCGGTCGACGAATCCCCGGATGGTCAGCCCCAGGAAGGCGTCCGCCGCGTGCCGGACATCCTCCACGGCGATCTCGCCGGACCGGACCCCCTCCTCCAGGCAGCGCTCGACCAGGGGCACCACGCGTGCCAATCCGAAATCATGGAGCGCGCGGGCGAATTCCGGGAAGCGCGCAGCCTCGGCCACCATCACCCGCCGGAACGCGATGCAGTCGGGGGTCAGGACCGTCTCGAGGATGGCGAGGGCAATGCGGTGGAGCCGCTCCTCCAGGGAGCCCGCCTCGGCCGCCACCCGCTCGATGGAGGGCACGTTCTCCTCGATGAAGCGCACGCAGACGGCTTCGAAAAGATCGACCTTGGAGGTGAAGCGCGTGTAGATCGTCTTCTTCGACAGGCCGGCGGAACCCGCGATCGCGTCGATGCTCGCCGCTTCGAAGCCCTCGTTGAGGAACACCGCCTTGGCTGCGGCCAGGACGCGCAGCAGGACGTCGCCCTCGGTCCCGCGCGGCGGGCGGCCGAGGCGCCGGACCGGCGACGGCGTCACGTCCCTCTGAGTCACGGCGCGGTGTCCTCCCCCGGGGAAACGATGCCAGCCCTGCCCGGCGAACACCAGGGCGGCGGCACCAACGCCATGTGGACCCGGTTCCGCCATGTTGATCCGGCTCGCCCCTCCTGCCGTTTCAGAAGAACGCCTGCAGCCCCGTCTGCGCCCGGCCGAGGATGAGCGCGTGGACGTCGTGCGTGCCTTCGTAGGTGTTCACCGTCTCGAGGTTCTGGGCGTGGCGCATCACATGGTACGCGCCCATGATGCCGTTGCCGCCGTGCATGTCGCGGGCGACCCGGGCGATGTCGAGGGCCTTGCCGCAATTGTTGCGCTTGATCAGCGAGATCATCTCGGGCGCCATCCGCCCCGCGTCGAACAGGCGCCCGACCCGCAGTGCGGCCTGGAGGCCGAGGGCGATCTCGGTCTGCATGTCGGCGAGCTTCTTCTGAACGAGCTGGGTCTGGGCGAGCGGCCGGCCGAATTGCTGGCGCTCCAGGGTGTAGGACCGCGCCCGGTGCCAGCAATCCTCCGCCGCCCCCATGGCGCCCCAGGCGATGCCGTAGCGTGCCCGGTTGAGGCAGCCGAACGGCCCCTTCAGGCCCGAGACGTTGGGCAGAAGCGCGTCCTCCCCCACCTCGACATCCGCCATCACGATCTCCCCCGTGGTGGAGGCGCGGAGCGAAAGCTTGCCCTTCAGGGTCGGGGCCGAGAGACCCGGCATGCCCTTCTCCAGGATGAAGCCCCGGATCGCGCCCTCATGCGCCTCGGACTTGGCCCAGACCACGAACACGTCGGCGAAGGGCGCGTTCGAGATCCACATCTTGGCTCCCGATAGGCGATAGCCCCCGTCGGTCTTCACGGCCTTCGTCTTCATGCCGGCCGGGTCCGAGCCGGCATCGGGCTCGGTCAGGCCGAAGCAGCCGATCCACTCGCCGGCGGCGAGCTTGGGCAGGAACTTGCGGCGCTGGTCGTCCGAGCCGTAGGCGTGGATCGGGTACATCACCAGCGAGGATTGCACGCTCATCATCGAGCGGTAGCCGGAATCCACCGCCTCGACGGCGCGAGCGACGAGGCCGTAGGCGACGTACGTGGCGCCGGCGCCGCCGTATTCCTCCGGCAGGGTCACGCCCAGCAGCCCGCGCGCGCCCATCTTGGCGAAGAGTTCGGGGTTGGGGGTCTCGTGGGCGTAGGCCTCGACGATGCCGGGCAGGAGTTCCTCCTGCGCGAAGGACCGGGCCGCCTCGTGGATGGCGCGCTCGTCCTCGGTGAGCTGGTCGTCCATCAGGAAGGGATCGTCCCAGGCGAAGCCGGCGGAAGCGGGGGCTGTCGGCGCGGCTGAGCCGGGCGGGCGCGTCGGAGCGTTCATCGGCGTTCCTCGAATTGTCTGTTCCGGCGATCCTATCAGGCCGCGCCGGAGAGGCCACCCGCGCGGCGCCGGAGTGGAACGGGGCGAATTCCTGGTAGACAGGCACCGCGCCGGAGGGCGTCGTGCCGGGCGGCGCAGGGATGGGAGAACACGTATGGGCGAGACGACGGCGCAGGACGGCGGCCCACAGCCCCCATCGCCGGCCCTGCCGCTGACCGGCATCCGCGTGCTCGATCTCTCGCGCGTGCTCGCCGGCCCCTGGTGCGCCATGTGCCTGGGCGATCTCGGGGCCGAAGTGATCAAGGTCGAGCACCCGGAGCGGGGCGACGACACCCGCGACTGGGGCCTGCGCACGGGCGCCACCAACACCTCGTATTTCGACAGCGCCAACCGCAACAAGCGCTCGATCACCCTCGACCTCGCCACCCCGGAGGGGCTGGCGACCGCGCGCGATCTCGCCCGGTCCAGCGACGTGGTGGTGCAGAATTTCAAGACCGGCGGCGCCGATCGCCTCGGCCTCGGCTACGCGGACCTCAGCGCCGAGAACCCGCGCCTGATCTACTGCTCGATCTCCGGCTACGCCTCGGACGGCCCCGAGGCGACGCGGCCGGGCTACGACATCGTGGTGCAGGGCGAGGCCGGCCTGATGGCGCTGAACGGCGAGGCCGACCGGCCCCCCCTGAAGTTCGGCCTCGCGGCGGTCGACCTCTTCACCGGGCAATACGCGACCCAGGGGGTGCTCGCCGCCCTGTTCGAGCGCGAGCGCACCGGGCTCGGGCGCCACGTCGAACTGGCCCTGTTCGATTGCGGCGTGGCGCTCACCGCCTATTGCGGCCTGGAGGCGATGGTGCGGGGGCACGATCCCGTCCGTGCCGGCAACGCCCATCCGTCGATCGCGCCCTACGGCGTGTTCGAGACCGGGGACGGCCCGATCGTCCTGGCGGTGGGCAACAACGGCCAGTACCGCCGCCTGTGCGAGCAGGTGCTGGAGCGTCCCGACCTCGCCTCCGATCCGCGCTTTTCCACCAACCTGGAGCGCTCGCGCAACCGGTCGCAGTTCCTGCCGGCGCTCGAGGCCGAACTCGCCCGCTGGACCCGGGCCGATCTCGTCGCCCGGCTGGACGCGGCGGGTATTCCCTGCGGCGAGGTGCTGGGTCTGCACGAGGCCCTGACCTCCGATCGGGCGCGGGCCGGTACCCTCGTGCTGCCCCAGGGCGGCGACGCCCATCCGGGCGCCCACGTCCTCGCCCCGCCCTATCGCCTCGACGGGGAGCGCCTGCCCGTCCGCCTGATGCCGCCGGCCCTCGGGGCGTCGAGCGCCGAGATCCGAGCGGAATCCGACGCGCGGCGCGTGGGAGAGATCCGGGCGGAGCCGGTGGACGGAAAACCGTAGCGCGACCCGAGGGCGATCCCTCGAACCCGCAGGCGTCTTCAAACCGGCAGCAGCGTGAACCCGAGGCTCCGGCCCGCGAAGCGCGCCGTGATCCGGCCCGGCCCCGCCAGGTCGAACGGCACCGAGAGTGTGCCGGTGGAGACGATGCTGCCGGCGGGAAGAGTCATGCCGCGCTCGCGCGCCACGGCCATCAGGTCGGTGAGCGCGGCGAGCGGGTCGGTCACGTCGTCGCCCGTGACGGCGCGGACCCGCTCGGTCCCGTCGACCTCGACCACGAGGCTGCGCGCCACCTCGGCGAGGTCGGCCGCCGGAATCGCCGGGCCGAGCACCAGGGCCTGGAAGGCGGAATTGTCGGCGGCGAAGCTCGGCCAGCCGACGGCGCGGCGATCGAAGAACCGGGACAGCACGAGTTCGAACGCCGCGCAGGTCTCGCCGACGATGTCGGCCGCCGGGACCACGGGAGCGTCCGGGGCGACATCGCGGGCGATCCGGTACGCGATCTCGAACTCGATCGTGACCGCGCCGGCATGCGGCATCCGGAGCGCGGCGCCGTCGGCGTGAAGGTGATCCTTCAGCACCCGGCCCGCGATGGAGCGGCCGACGCCGGAACTGCGCTTGCCCTTGTGACTGCCGATGGCGAGCTTCCAGCCGACGGATTCCGCGCCGAGGGCGGCCAGGAGCCGATCCTGGACGTCGTAGCCCTCCGCCATCGTGCGCGGGCGGACGGCCTCCGGCAATTCGACGAAGGGCCGCCCGTCGCGATAGGCATCCCGCAGCAGCTCCGCGGCGGGCCGGGGATCGAAGGTATCGGAATCGAACGTATCGGGCATGGCGGACCTTGCTGTCGGGCGGAGCGGAGCGCGACCGATCCCCTCCCGGATTCTCTACCGGATTCCTGCGCCCGAATGCGCCTCTTTCCTCAGCGCGCCCTGTCCGGAGAAGGCTCGGCCCGCAGGAAATCGAAGTCGCAGCCTTCGTCCGCCTGCAGCACCGTCTCGTAGAACAGGTGCAAGTAGCCGCGCCTGGCCCAATCCGGTCTGACGGGCGGTCCGAGCGCGATCCGGCGCCGCTCCAGCTCCGCATCGTCGACCAGCACGTCGATGCGCCGGCCCGCGGTGTCGAGGCGGATGAGGTCGCCGGTCCGGACGAGGCCGAGGGGGCCGCCAACGGCCGATTCCGGCGTGATGTGGAGGACGATGGTGCCGAAGGCGGTTCCGCTCATGCGCGCATCGGAGATCCGCACCATGTCCTTGATCCCGCGCGCCAGGATCTGTTTCGGAATCGGCAGGTAGCCCGCCTCGGGCATGCCGGGGGCGCCCTTCGGTCCGCCGTTCTGGAGGACGAGGACGTCGTCCGGTCCGACGTCGAGGTCGGGATCGTCGATCCGGGTGGTCATGTCGGCGATCGAGGTGAACACCACCGCCCGGCCGGTGTGCTGAAGCAGGGCGGGGCTTGCGGCGCTGTGCTTGATCAGGGCGCCGCGTGGGGCGAGATTGCCGCGCAGGACCGCCATGGCGCCGACCGGCTTGATCGGGTCTCCGGCGGAGCGGATCACGGTCTGGCCCGGCACGTCCTCAGCCTGCGCCACCACGTCCCGCAAGGTGCCGCCCGCCACGGTGCGGGCGTCGCGATCGATCAGCGATCCCAGGTTCCGGAGCAGGGTCGGCAGGCCGCCCGCATGGTGGAAATGCTCCATGTAGTGCTGGCCCGAGGGCTTGAGGTCGACCAGCACGGGCACGGCCCGGCCGATTGCGTCGAAGGCGTCGAGATCGATGCCGTGCGGCGTCCGATTGGCGATGGCGGTCAGGTGGATCAGGCCGTTGGTCGACCCGCCGATCGCCTGCATCACCACCTGGGCGTTGCGGAAGGCGGCCGGTGTCAGGAGTTCGCTCGGCCGCGGGCCGCCCGAGACCGCCATCTCGGCGGCGCGGCGACCGCTCGCCTCGGCGATGCGGATGCGCTCGGCATGGGGCGCCGGCACGGTGGCGCTCATCGGCAGCGACAGGCCGAGCGCTTCCGTGACGCAGGCCATGGTGCTGGCCGTGCCCATCACCATGCAGGTACCGACGGAGGGGGCGAGGCGGCTGTTGACCCGCTCGATCTCCTCGGCATCGATCGCGCCGGCCCGATGAGCGCTCCAGAGCCGGCGGCAATCGGTGCAGGCGCCGAGCACCTCGCCCTTGTGGTGGCCCACCACCATCGGGCCGACCGGGATGACCACGGTGGGCAGGTCGACGCTCGCCGCCGCCATGATCTGCGCCGGCAGAGTCTTGTCGCAGCCGCCGATGACGAGGACCGCGTCCATCGGCTGGGCCTGCAGCATCTCCTCGGTGTCCATGGCCATCAGGTTGCGCAGGACCATCGAGGTCGGGTGGGCGAAGCACTCGTGGATCGAGATCGTCGGGAACACCATCGGCAGGCCGCCGGCCAGCATCACCCCGCGCTTGGCCGCCTCGATCAGGGCGGGGGCGTTGCCGTGGCAGGGGTTGTAGTCGCTCGCCGTGTTGGTGATGCCGACGATGGGCCGGTCGAGGGCATCGTCCGAGTAGCCCGCCGCCTTGATGAAGGCCTTGCGCAGGAACAGGGAGAAGCCCGCGTCGCCGTAGCTGGTGAGGCCCTTGCGCAGACCTTTGCTCATGATGCGTGTCCCGTTCCGGATGTCAGGGCGCCACGCGGGCGCGCGGGTCGACGCGGGCGATGCGCGACAGAAGGTAGTCGACCTCCGCCCTACCCTGCGCCGACAGGCTCGCGGCCGGCTTGCGCTGGGCATCCGAGGCGAAGATGCCGCGCTTCTGGAAAACGTACTTGCGCACCGCGAGGCCTAAGGGACCCTGCTGCTGTTCGTATCGCAGATACGGCAGGTGTGCGTCGAAGAGGTCGTGCGCCGCATCGCGCGCGCCGGCCTTCGACAGCCGCACGACGTCGACCAGCATCTCCGGGAAGGCGTAGCCGGTGTTGGCGCCGTCCGCGCCGCGCTCCATCTCGAAGTCGAGGAACAGGCCGCCATTGCCGGTGAGGATCGCGATGTGGCGCATCGAACCGTCCTGCTCGAAGGCGCGCAGCGCCGTGATCTTGTCGAGCCCCGGCCAATCCTCGTGCTTGAGCATGACGCAGGACGGATTCTCGGTGACGATCCGGCGGATGACCGCGGGGGTCATCACCACCGAGAAGGTCAGCGGGTAATCCTGGATCACGAAGGGCACGTCGGCGCCGATCGCCTCGGCGGCGTTGCGGTAATAGGCCACCACCTGATCGTCGGTGCGCAGGGTGTTGGGCGGCCCGATCATGACGCCGGCCGCACCCAGATCCATCACCTCGCGGGCGAGCGACCGCATGGCGGCGAAACCGGGTGCCGAAACACCGACGAGGACGGGGATATCCAGGCGCCCGACGACCCGCTTGGCGATGGCGACCGCCTCGGCATGGTCGAGCTTCGGCGCTTCGCCGAGCTGGCCCAGGATGGTGACGCCATCGACGCCCGCGCCCGAGAAGACCCCGCACATCCGGTCGAGGGAGGCCTCGTCGACCCGGCCGTCGGGATGGAAGGGGGTCGGGGCGATGGGGATCACCCCCTTGATCGCGCTGGTCAGAGCCATGGTGTCCTCCTTGGGGGTCGGCGGGGCCGAGGAACGGGCAAGTGACGAGGAAGTGGCAGGGGATTGTCGGGGGATCGTCGGCGCTGCCGGGGTGACGAGGTCGGACCGCGGCCGGCCGCGGATCGGGCGGTCCGCGCGAGGCTTCAGGAGCCCTCCCCTGCCACCTCGATGCGGGCCTTGAGGATCTCGATGAGGGACCGGTCGCGGCGCTCGGCCAGGACCTCGAGCGAGCGGCCGGCGGCCTCGGCCTCGATTCCGTCCACGATCCGGTTCTTGACCGCCTCCGTCAGGCTCGGGGTGCCGAGGCTGGCCCAGCGCCGCTCCTGGCTCGGGCCGAGATGGTCGAGATAGTGGCGGATGCCGCCCGCCCCGCCGCCCAGGTGATAGGTCATGTGCGGGCCCATCGCGGCCCAGCGCAGGCCGGGACCGTTACACAGGGCGGCATCGATGTCGGCGACGCTCGCCACGCCCTCGGCCACGAGGTTCACCGCCTCCCGGTACAGGGCCGAGGCGAGGCGGTTGGCGATGTGGCCCGGCATCTCGCGGTCGAGGATCACGGGCCGGCGCCCGAGGCGGGCATAGAAGGCCGCGGCCCGCGCCGCCACCGCGGGCGTGCCGGCGACGATCTCCACCAGCGGCACGAGGTGGGGCGGGTGGAACGGATGCGCCACCAGGATCCGCTCCGGCCGGACGCAATCGGCCACGAGGGCGCTGCGCAGCATCGCCGAGGTGCTCGACGCCACGAGGATCGAGGGCGGCAGCAGGCGATCGACCTCCGCCAGCAGGGTGCGCTTCACCGCCTCGTTCTCCGGCGCGTTCTCCTGCACGTAGTCCGTGCCGGCGAGGGCGTCCTCCGGGCGGCCGTAGAATTGCAGCGCGCCCTGCCCGCGCAAGCCCAGCTCGGCCAACTGCGCGCGCGCCGCCTCGATCGCCCGGCCGGCGCTCGCCTCGAACCCGGGCGCAGGATCGCAGGCCGCCACATCGAGGCCGTGAGCCAGGAACAGGGCGGCCCAGCTGGCACCCAGGGTGCCGCAGCCCAGCACGGTGACCCGGCCGATTTCATCCGTTTCAAGGCCTGCCAAAACTCTCCCTCCCGGCGCTTTACATTCGAATCCAGAATACGCTTAACTCAAGACTGTACCGACCGTTTTCACGGCGGACAAAGCGGGCGCCACGACCCGCGACCGGAGGACACCGATGTTCAAGCGCCACGCGACGACGCGCGCAGCCCTGTTCGTTCTCGCGACCCTGGGGGCTCTCGGCAGCGCCCGGGCCGACGACGTGGTGCGCCTCGGCAACCTGAAGTTCGCCCATTACGGGGCGATCTCCTACATGAAGGAGATCGCCCCGAAATACGGCCTGAAGATCGACGAGAAGGTCTTCGCCAAGGGAGCCGACATCTACCCCGCCATGGCGGTGGACCAGATCGACATCTCGGCCTCGGGCGCCGATGGCGCGGTGGCGGCGCGCGGCAACGGCGTGAAGCTCTACGTGGTGGCGGGTTTCGCCAATGGCGGCGTCCGCATCCTGCGCCGGCCCGACCTCGACACGGTCAAGACCCTGAAGGACGTGAAGGGCCTCAAGGTCGCCACCGTGCGGGGCGGCACCCAGGATCTGATGCTGCTGGCCGAGCTCGACAAGCACGGGATGACCTGGTCCGAGCGGGCCGGCAAGGACGTGCAGCTGATCTACTTCAACAACTACGCCGACCTGAACCAGGCGCTCGCGCAGAAATACGTCGACGTGATCTGCCAGAGCGAGCCGCAATCGACCCAGGCCATCAGCGCGGGCTACGCCACCGAGGTGGTCAAGCCCTACGACACCCCCATCGGCGTGCCGGTGCGCCCGCTGGTGATGACCGAGAAGATGTACAACGAGCGGCCCGAGGTCGCCGCCAGGGTCCTCAAGCTGTTCGTGGCCGCCACCAAGGCCTTCATCGACGATCCGGCGCTCGCCGAGAAGTACGTCCGCGAAACGGTGTTCAAGGGCCAGCTCTCGAGCCAGGATTTTCGCGACGGCATGGCCAACGCGAAGTACACCTACGACGTGCCGGCCGGGCACATGCAGACCACGACCGACTACATGACGAAGTACGGCCTCGGGAAGATGGTGAACCCGCCGAAATCCGACGCCGAGTGGGTGAAGACCGACCTCCTCGACAAGGCCAAGGCCGAGCTCAAGACGAACTGAGCGGACCATGAACCGGTTTCGCGGCGCTCTCGTCCCCCTCGTCCTCCTCGTCCTGTGGGAGATCCTCAGCCGGGCCGGCGTGTTCTCCCCGATCGTCCTGCCGCCGCCGAGCGCGGTGGCGGTGAAGTGGTACCAGGGCCTCCTGCCCGGCTTGCCCTACGATCCGGCGACGGAGAGCTACGGGCAGTGGCTGGTCTCCGGCGAGATGCCGCACGACGCGGTGGCGAGCCTCGCGCGCGTCCTCATGGGGTTCTGCGTCGGCGCCGGGCTCGCGGTGCCGGTCGGGCTCATCCTCGGCACCAGCGACCGGCTCTATGGGCTGTTCAACCCGCTTCTCCAGATCCTGCGGCCGATTCCGCCCATCGCCTACATCCCGCTGGCCATCGTGTGGTTCGGCCTCGGCAACCCGCCGGCCCTGTTCCTGATCGCGCTCGGGACCTTCTTCCCCGTGCTGGTCAACACCATCGCGGGCGTGCGGCAGGTGGATTCGATCTACATCCGCGCCGCCCGCAATCTCGGGGCGAAGCCCTGGACGATGTTCCGCCGGGTGATCCTGCCGGCGGCGAGCCCCTACGTGCTCGCAGGCATGCGTATCGGCATCGGCACCGCCTTCATCGTGGTCATCGTGGCCGAGATGATCGCGGTCTCGGACGGCCTCGGCTACCGCATCCTCGAGGCGCGCGAGTACATGTGGTCGGACAAGATCATCGGCGGCATGCTCACCATCGGCATCCTCGGCCTCATCATCGACGGGGCGATGTCGCGCCTCAACGACCACCTCCTGCGCTGGCATCGCGGCCTTGAACGCTGAACCGGGACGGCTGATCATGTCGGCGCAGATCGAGATCGCCCACGCCAGCAAGGTGTTCGGGACGGGCGCCAGCGCCGTGCCGGCGCTGGACGACATCACCGCGACGGTGCCGGAGGGGCAGTTCCTCTGCCTGCTCGGGCCGTCCGGCTGCGGCAAGTCCACCCTGCTCAACGCGGTGGCGGGCTTCATGCCCCTCAGCGCCGGGCAGATCCGCATGGGCGGGCGCCCGGTGACGGAGCCGGGCCCGGACCGGGGCATGGTCTTCCAGGAATACGCCCTGTTTCCCTGGATGAACGTGGAGGACAACGTCCGCTTCGGCCTCGACATCCAGGGCGTGCCGCGCGCCGACGCCACGGTGACGGTGGACCGCATCGTCGCCACCCTCGGCCTGTCGGATTTCCGCAAGCGCTACCCGAAGGACCTGTCCGGCGGCATGCGCCAGCGCGTGGCCATCGCCCGCATCCTGGCGCTGGACCCGCCCGTGATGCTGATGGACGAGCCGTTCGGGGCGCTGGACGCCCTGACCCGCCGCACCCTGCAGGACGAGCTGCTACGGATCTGGGCCGAGTCCCGCAAGACGGTGATCTTCGTCACCCACTCGATCGAGGAGGCGATCTATCTCGCCGATCGCATCCTGGTGATGACCTACCGGCCGGGCCGCATCAAGCGCGACCTCACGGTCGAGATCCCACGCCCGCGCGACACCGCCTCGGGCGAGTTCAACGCCCTCAAGCGGGAACTCGCCGGCCTGGTGATGGCCGAGCAGCAGCGCTTCACCAGCGCGGAGCTGCACGGGGCCGCGGTGGACTGAACTGCAACCCCCGCCGGTGGGACCCGGAACCGGGCTCGCCCGGTCGTCGCCCCGGCCTGATCAGGGCTGGATCCTGACGTTTCGATCCGCGTGTGATCCGCACCTCATCCGCGCGCCCGATGGGCCCGGCGCCTCGGCGCACCGCGACCTTTCGAATGTCTGTCGGCCGACCCTCAGCGTCCCGTCCTTTCTTATGATAATCGTATTTCACTTGGAGATCTGATCAGATAAAAACCGCGAGGTAATCCTCTGCCAAGTGATTAAAATGCAGTCTAGTTTTTCTCGATCCCTAATGTGGTCGCCCACCATCGCCTTGTCATGGTTCTGGGGATTGGGGTTCTTCTATACTATTCATGTGACCCTGACCAATGGATGGCTTGGGTTCCTTGCGTTTGCACTGCCTAATGCGGGAGGGCTTTGCCTATTCGGGTGGATGCTCGGAGCGCCTCAGAGAAATCCTGCCAAGATCCTGGCCGATGTCGGGTCGCGATACGCGCTCCTGTTCCAATTGTGCCAACTGTTTGCCTTCGCCATCACAGTGTTCGGTTTCGCGTATTACGCGTGGATTCCGCTGTTCGGCACGCAGGCCGAACTCGGACTCTCCGTTCTGATCCTGGCCGCCTGCTCGATCGGACACGCGCTTCCGTTGCGGAGGCTCAAGACACTCCACGCGGCGTATCTGGTCATCGGGCTGATCGCCGCCGGCGTGGCGCTCCTGCGCTTCTGGCCGGCCTCGCAGGCCGCCAGCCTCCCGCTGTTCGCCCTCGACGATCGCTTCACCGGTCTCGTCGTCCCGACCCTCGTGGGTTTCCTGCTCGGACCGTGGATGGACGTGCAGCACTGGCAGCGGGCGGTGGAGATCCGGCGCGAAGGCGCGTCGCTCCGGCTGGCCTATGGCGTCGGCGCGATCCTGTTCTTCGGGCTTCTGTCGATGAACGCCCTGCTGGCGGCGGCGGCGGGGTCGGCCGGCAGCATCGTGTCGGCCGACGGGATCACCGGATTGCAGCCGGCGGTCGCCCTCGCGATCGCTCGCGGCCACCTCGACGGAGTGGTCCTGCCCTTCGTGGTGTGGACCGTCATCGCGGCGGCCTCGACCTTCGACAGCTTCTACGGCGCGACGCGCTGGTTCATGACGGCGGTCACGGCGCGGAGTTCCTCCCCGCTGCTCGCCTTCATCCCGGCGGGCCTCATCGCCTCCCCGGTCTGGATCGTGTTCGCCGCGCTGGCGCTCGCCTTCGCGATGATCGCCGCCAACCTGTCGATGATGTACCTGATGCTCCCCTTCGCCACGCTCCTGGTCGGCGCTGCGGGCAGCCTCGTCGGCGAGACCCTCGGTGCCAGACGGCCCTACGATCCGGTGCTGAGCTACATGATCGGCCTGACCGCGGCGCTGATCTTCCTCGCGGGCTACGTCACGCCCGTTCCGGCCTTCCTGGCGATCGCGCCGCTGATCGGCCTGATCGGCGCGCTGCCGGCAATTCTGGATCTCTTCGGCTGGACCGCGCCCCAGCCCGTCGCCTCGGCGACCGACCCGAACGCCGTCCCGCAGGCGCCCGCCCCGATCGCCGCCCCCGTGGTGACGATGGCGCGCGAGGACGCGGTCATGTCGCACGGGTTCGACGGGCAATGGTTCGTGATGCGGATGATCCCAACCTACGACGACACCAATTCGGTCGGGAACGTCTATTTCGCCAACTACGTCCGCTGGGTCGGCAAGACGCGCGAGCTGTTCTTCAACATCTGCATGCCGCGGTTCGACCTGAAGACGACGAGCTTCTACGTCCTGACCAAGTCCTTCACCCACGATTTCCGGCGCGAGGCCGCGGAGTTCGAGCCCATCGTCGTCCGGCTGCGGATCGCCAACCACAATCGCAAGTTCGTCACTCTCGCCCACGAGATCCACAGCGAGCGGCACGGCCTTCTCGGCCGGGGCGAGCAGTCGCTGATGTTCGTGGACACGCAGCTGTTCCGGCCCCTGGATATCCCCCGCTCGATCGTCGAGGGCTTCCTGCCCTACTGGCCGAAATCCTCGCCTCATACGGTCCAGCCGCAGCAGGCCGCGGAGAGTGCGGCGATCGGGGGACGCTGAGCCGGGATCAGGCCGCGTGAGGCTGCCTCGGGCGGATCACCCGCAGCGCCGCCAGCGCCGCGGCCTCCTTCAGGGGCAGGGGCTTGCTGAACAGGTAGCCCTGGAGTTCGTGGCAGCCCTGCTGGGCCAGGCACAGGCGCTGCGCCTCGGTCTCCACGCCCTCGGCGGTGATCGTCATGTCGAGGCTCATCGCCAGGTCGACGATGGCCCGCACGATCGCGGCGCCGCTCTTCTCGTGCGGCAGGTCGCGCACGAAGCTCTGGTCGATCTTGATCTTGTCGAAGGCGATGCGGCGCAGGTAGCTCAGGCTCGAATAGCCCGTCCCGAAATCATCCAGCGAGAGCCGGACGTTCATCTCGCGCAGCTTGATCAAGGTGGTGTGGACGGCCGGCGTCGCCTCGAGGAACACCGATTCCGTCACCTCGAGTTCGAGGCAGCCGGCCGGAAGGCCGCTGTCCCGCAGGGCCGAGCGCACGATCAGGGTCAGGTCGGAGTGGCGGAACTGGATCGGCGACAGGTTGACGGCGATGTGGAGGCCCCGCGGCCAGCTCGCGGCGATCCGGCAGGCCTCCCGGATGATCCATTCCCCGATCGGGATGATCATGCCGGTCTCCTCCGCCAGGGGGATGAACTCGGCCGGGGAGACGAAGCCGCGAATCTGGTGCTTCCAGCGCAGCAGCGCCTCGAAGCCGTGGATCCGGCCGTCCGCCGCACTGACGATGGGCTGGAAGTAGAGGACGAACTCGTCGCGATCGAGCGCGCCGCGCAGATCCGCCGTCAGGGCGCGCCGGGCCTCGATGCGCTCGTCCATCTCGGCTTCGTAGAAGCGGTAGCCGTTGCGGCCCTCGTTCTTCATCCGGTAGAGCGCCAGGTCGGCGCGGTGCATGATCTCGCGGCGCCCATCCTTCGGGGCGACCGCGATGCCGATGCTGATGCCCACGCTGACGCAGATGCCCTCGATGTGGAACGGCAGGGCGATGGCCTCGACGATCCCGCTCGCCAGGGCCTCGAGGGCGTAGTCGTCGCGCAGGTGCGACCCCGTCGCCAGGATCGCGAACTCGTCTCCGGCCAGGCGCGCGAGGAGCACGTCGGGCGCGGCCCGGCGCAGCCGCTCGGCCATGGCGCGCAGCAGCGCGTCTCCGGTGGCGTGGCCGAAGGTATCGTTCACGCTCTTGAACTCGTCGAGATCGAGGGCCAGCACGGCGAACCGGTCGGCCTCCCCGAGGTCCGCGAGAAGGCTGTCGAGCTGCTGCTGGAACAGGACGCGGTTGGGGAGGTCGGTGAGGGAATCGTGCAGGGCCAGGTACGACAGCCGCTCCTCGGAGCGCCGCTTCTCGGTGACGTCTGAGCCGACGCCGCGGAAGCCCGCGAACTCGCCCTTCCGGCTGAAGGTCGGCTTGCCGCTCAAGGACCAGGTGCGCGCCTCGCCGGCGATGTCGATGGGGAGCAGGATGTTCCGGAACGCGCGGCGCTCCTCGATATGCTTCCACAGGCTCGCGCTCGGATGCCCGAACGGCGCGGCAAGCGAGGGCAGGAGCAGCCGTTCGAGCGGAAGGCCCTGGAGCTGGCGCTCGGAGGAGCCCGCGACCTCGATCAGGCGCGGGGACACGTATTGCAGGCGCAGGTCGGAATTGGTCTCCCAGAGCCAGTCGCTGGCGCTTTCCTCGAACTCGTTGAGCAGCAGGTGGGTGAATTCCTGCTGCCGTTCGAGATCGGCCTGCGCGATCACCCGCATCGTCACGAGACGGCTCAGGTGGATGATCGTCAGGCAGACGAACGCGGCATAGAAGGTGAGGAGAAGGCCGACATAGATGTAGAACTGCTCGCCCGTCATCACGAGGGCGACGAACGAACCGACGATGATCGGGCCGGAATACGCGATGGCGGCGCGGGGCAGGACCGCCGCGCTCATGCCGGTGGCGATAAGGCCGGCGCAGCTCGCCGCGATCAGCAGGCGGCCATCCGCGTCGGCCTTGCCGAACAGCATGATGGGGATCGAAGCCAGGAGGCACCCGTAGAGAAACGCCGCGAGCGTCACCCGGCGGACGAAGCGCAGATTCACCTCGGTCGGCTTGGCGCGCGAGCGCCAGCGCCAGCACTGCTCCAGCGCGCCGACGGCCAGCGGGAGGATGAAGGCTTCGAGCAGGGCCAGATAGATCCGCTCAGGCGAGTTCCAGTAAAGGTACACGATGACCTGCACGACGCTGAGGCTGACCAGCACCGTGAAGGGCACGAGGCGCAGGGCCACATCGATCTGCTCGAGACGAACGCGATCGCGCAGACTGGAATCCAGGGGTCCGTCCCGCCGATCCGTGTCGACCAGGAATGAAATCAACATCTCGAACGACACCGACGTCCCTTGCTGAGCGTCTGTAGACCTGGAACTAAAGGTGGAAACTCTTAATATGCCCTGTAGCCGGAATTCTTCGACGATGGGCGAAACAAAAGGTTAACATAAACATAAGATCCCTCGATGAACCATGCTATGATCCTCAAGTGTATTTTGAATATCGGAGATCGACGCAAATGGCGTGATCTTCCCGCATGATCGTTGGCTCCGGGTGGGCCGGACCATCCGGCCGTCGGGATACGGATCGCCCGACCCGTCACGTCTCCGATCCTCCTCGGTCGCCCCTCCGTGGTCCCGCGCTCCGCAACGGGTCTAAACGCGCCCCGACGATCCCCGCACGACGAGGCGGCCGCTCAAGGTGACCTTGCGCACCGCTTCCGCCGGCGCCTTCAGCCGGTCGAACAGCAGCGCCATCGCCTGGGCGCCGATCTGCGCGACGGGCTGCTCGATCACCGTGAGTCCGGGCTCCACGAGGTCGGTCCAGGGGTCGTTGTCGAAGCCAGCGAGGCCGAGCCGGTCCGGCACCGCCAGGGCGAGCGCGCGCGCGGCCCGCACTGCTCCCATCAGCATCAGGCCGTTCGACAGGATCAGCGCATCGGGACGGTCCGGCTCGGTCAGCCAGCGGGTCAGCGTGGCTTCGGCCGCCTCCGCGGTGGGCGGCGCGACGCGGGTCAGGGGCTCGGCGCCGAGGCGCCGGATCGCCACCTCGTAGCCGGCCTGCCGCTCCTGCGCCGTGGAACTCGTCGAGCCGAACAGGCCGCCGATCCGGCGATAGCCCCGGGCTCGAAGATGATCGACCAGGGTGCCGGTCGCGGCCGCGTTGTCGAGCACCACGCTGTCATAGGTGCCCGCGGGGCCGGTCCGGTCGATGAACACCACCGGCACGTCCAGGCTGTCGGCCTTGAGCGACTCGGCGGTGACGCGGGTGGGCGCGAAGATCACGCCGGTGACCCGCTCCTCCTCCATCAGGCGCAGGTACAGACGCTCGCGCTCGGGGTCCTCGTCGGTGTTGCACAGGATCACCCGCATGCCGGCGGCGTAGGCGGCATCCTCGACCGCGCGGCTCACGGCCGTGAAGAAGGGATTGCGGATGTCGGCGACGATCAGCCCGATGGTCTGCGTTGATTGTGAGCGCAGGCGCCGGGCCGAGAGGTTCGGGCGGTATCCGGTGGCTCGAACCGCGGCTTCGACTTGCTGGCGCAGGACGTCGCTGACCGGTCCCCGCCCCAGAGCCCGAGAGACCGTCGCTGTCGAGACACCGGCCGCGCGCGCCACGTCGCGAATACTGGCACTCATCGGGAAGAGAACGTTTTCAGCGTCATAGCGCCGTTCTGGCACCGGGATCCGTGATCGACAAGGGTCCGATTTGCATTATTGCGCCGAATTCCGTTGACACGATTTGTGAAAACGTTTTCATACAGCCAACAACTGCACCGGCAACGATGTTCACGGGAGGAGCACGCCATGCTCGCGCCGACGCCGACCCTTTCTCCGCGCCTGCTGATTCAGCTGGGTGCCGCGCCGGCCACCAAGGAAGCGGCGATCCGGGCTGCGGCCCAGCTCCTCATCGCATCCGGCTGCATCGAGGCGCCCTACGAAGCCAGCATGCTGCGGCGCGAGGGCGTGGCGAACACCTATCTGGGCCACGGCGTGGTCATCCCGCACGGCATGGTCGACGACCGTCACCACGTCCGCGACAGCGGGCTGGCGGTCCTGCAGGTTCCGGGCGGCATCGCGTGGCACGACGGCCAGATCGCCCACCTCGTGGTCGCCATCGCGGCCCAGTCAGACACCCACATCACCATCCTGCGTCGCCTGACCCGGCTGATCCAGGACGAGGCGCGCCTCGCCGCCCTGCGCACCACCACCCGCAAGGAGGAGATCGTCGCGGCCCTCACCGAAGATGCGCCTGCGCCCGGTGCGGCCGGCCCGGCGGGCGACCTCAGGCAGCGCTTCGACTGGACCGTCGATTATCCCACCGGGCTCCATGCCCGCCCGGCCGCCCATTGGGTCGAGACGGCCCGCGCCTGCCCCGCCCGGATCCAGGTGCGCCACGGCGCCGAAGTCGCCGACGCCAAGAACCTGATCGCCCTGCTCCAGCTCGGCCTGCGCTGCGGCGACGCGGTGACGATCTCGTCGGAGGGGGACGACGAGGCCGGTGCCCTCGCCCGGATCTGCGCGGCGGTGACGGGCCTGAGCGCCGGGGAAAAGGCCGCCGCGCGGGCCGCTGCGGAAGCCGCCGCTCGTGCGGCCGGCCCGGTGGCCGGCTGGAATCCCGCCGACGCGCCGCGCGTGCTGGCGGGCATCGGCGCGAGCCCCGGTCTCACCATCGCGCCTATCCATGTGCTGAGCCAGGCGGAGGTCACCGTCCCGGACGTGCCCGAGCCCCTGACCTCCGGCGGCGACCGCCTGCACGCGGCCCTCGCCGCCACCGAGGGTCAGCTCCGGGCCCTGGCCGACGACACCGAGCGCCGCCTCGGCAAGGCGGATGCCGGCATTTTCCGGGCGCAAGGCGAGCTCATCGCCGACACGGACCTGATCACCCTGGCCTGCCAGCTGATGGTGGAGGGCCACGGGGTCGCATTCGCCTGGAACCAGGCGGTGGAGCGGATGGCCGGCCGGCTCTCGGCCCTGGGCAATCCCGTGCTCGCCGCCCGCGCGGCGGACCTGCGCGACGTCGGCCGGCGGGTGCTGGCGCAGATCGATCCGTCGCTCAGGAGCCGCCACGACCTGCCGGACGCGCCCTGCATCCTCATCGCCCCCGATCTCGCCCCGTCCGACACCGCCGGGCTCGACCCGTCCCGGGTCATCGGCCTCGCCACCGCCCAGGGCGGCCCGACCTCGCACACCGCGATCCTGGCCCGCACCCTGGGGATTCCCGCCATGGTGGCGGGCGGCCCCACCCTGCTCGCCCTGAAGAACCACACGCCCGCGATCCTCGACGGCGGCACCGGACGGCTCTACCTCGACCCGAGCGCGGCCGACCTCGCCTCGGCCCGGGCCTGGGGTGCGCGCCAGCGCGCCAGGGCCGAGGCGGAGGCCCGCGAGCGGTCCCTGCCCGCGCGCACCCGCGACGGGCACACGGTCGCCATCGGGGCCAACGTCAACAATCCCGAACAGGTGCCCCTCGCCCTCGACCAGGGCGCCGAGGGCGTGGGCCTGATGCGCACCGAGTTCCTGTTTTTGGAGCGCGGCGACACGCCGACCGAGGACGACCAGTACGCCACCTATCGGGCGATGCTGGACGCCCTCGCCGGCCGGCCGCTGATCGTGCGCACCCTCGACATCGGCGGCGACAAGCAGGTGGCTCACCTGCACCTGCCGCGGGAGGAGAACCCGTTTCTCGGCGTGCGCGGCGCCCGGCTGCTCCTGCGCCGGCCCGACCTGATGGAGCCGCAGCTGCGCGCCCTGTACCGGGCGGCACGAGACGGCATTCCGGCCGGTGCGCCCACCGGCAGGGAGGCCCCGCTCTCCATCATGTTCCCGATGATCACCTCGGTGCCGGAGGTGCTCGCGCTCCGCGCCCACTGCGCGCGCATCCAGGCCGAACTCGAGGCGCCGGCCTTGCCGCTCGGGATCATGATCGAGGTGCCGGCCGCCGCGATCCAGGCCGACGCCCTGGCCCGGCACTGCGACTTCTTCTCGATCGGCACCAACGACCTGACGCAGTACGCCCTGGCCATCGACCGCCAGAACACCGAGCTCGCGCCGGAGGCCGATTCCCTGCATCCGGCGGTGCTGCGCCTGATCCACATGACCTGCGCGGGCGCGGCCCGGCACGGGCGCTGGGTCGGCGTCTGTGGGGGCATCGCCGGCGATCCGTTCGGCGCCGGCCTGCTCGCCGGCCTCGGCGTCCACGAGCTGTCGATGACCCCGCGCGACGTGGCCGCCGTGAAGGCCCGGCTGCGGGTGAGCGAGATCGGCGCCCTGCGGGCGCTGGCCGCCCGGGCCTGCGCCCAGGAGGACGCGGCCGCGGTCCGAGCCCTGGCTGTGCCCGACGAGGGAGAGCCCGCATGAGCCGCATCGTCACCCTCACCCTCAACCCGGCCCTCGACAGGTCCGTGACCCTCGACGCCCTGCGGCCCGGGCACGTCCATCGGGCGCGCGGCACGCGCTCGGATGCGGGCGGAAAGGGCGTCAACGTCGCCGCCTGCCTCGCCGATTGGGGCGTGCCGGTGGCCGCCGCCGGCATCCTCGGCCAGGACAACGCCGCGCCGTTCCAGGCCCTGCTGGCGGCCAAGGGCATCGAGGATCGCTTCGTGCGCATCCCGGGCGAGACCCGGACCAACCTGAAGCTGTTCGACGCGGAGACCGGCGACACCACGGACCTCAACCTGCCGGGGCTCGCCGTCGATTCCGCCACCCTCGACCTCGTCCGGGCGCTGCTGCGCCGGGATGTGACATCCGATGCCCTGGTGGTGCTGGCCGGCAGCCTGCCGGGCGGCGTCGTGCCCGGGATCTACGCGGAGATCGCCGCCGAGCTGCGGCCGCGCGGCGCCCGCCTCGTCCTCGACGCGTCCGGCCCCGCCCTGGCGGCGGCCCTGGCGGCCCCGGCCGAAGCCCTGCCTTTCGCGGTCAAGCCCAACCGGCACGAACTCGAGGATTGGGTCGGGCGGCCGCTACCGACCCTGGCCGATGTGGTCGGGGCGGCCCGCGATCTGGTGGCGCGCGGCATCCCCCTGGTGGTGGTCTCGTTGGGGGCCGAGGGCGCGCTGTTCGCGGCGGCCGACGGCATGGTCCACGCCCATCCCCCGCCGACCCGGGTGACCAGCACGGTGGGGGCGGGCGACGCCCTCGTGGCCGGCCTCGTCGCCGGCCTCCATGCAGGCCTCGACCGGGTCGCGACCGCGCGCCTCGCCATGGCCTTCGCGGCCGGCAAGCTCGGCCTGGCCGGCGCCAACCTGCCCGCCCGCGAGACCGTCCTGGCGATCGCCAGGACGGTGCGGGTCGAATCGCTCGACGTCCCGGTCTGAAACCTCGGACTCCGGACCATGACACCGACGCACCCGCACAGCGGCGCGCGACGCAACGGGAGGAAGCCATGACGCAGGTGCTCGCAGTGGTGGGAGGTGGGGATCTCGGCCTGCACGCGGTGCTGGCCGGAGAGGCCCTGCGCAAGGCGGCCGGCCGGCGCAACCAGCCCCTCGACCTCGAGTTGCGCGGCAAGGGCGTCTCCGGCAACGCCCTGAGCGCCGACGCGATCGCGGGCGCCGACGCCGTCCTGCTGGTGGGCGACGGCGACCTCGACGAAGGCCGCTTCGGCGCCATGCGCCGCGCCCGGATTCGCATCGAGGACGTGCTCACCGACGCCCATGCGGTGCTCGACCGCTTCCTCGCCGGGTCGGGCGAGGCGGGTCCGCCGAAGGACGTGGCGCCGAAGGACGTGGCGCCGAAGGGGCGCCGGCGGATCGTCGCCATCACCTCCTGCCCCACCGGCATCGCCCATACCTTCATGGCCGCAGAGGGCATCCAGGCGGCGGCTCAGGCGCTCGGCCACGACGTTCGGATCGAGACGCAAGGGTCGGTCGGCGCCCGCGACACCCTCACGGCTGCCGAGATCGCTGCGGCCGACATCGTTCTGATCGCCGCCGATACCGGCGTCGACCGGAGTCGGTTCGCCGGCAAGAGGCTCTACGCCACCAACACCAAGGCGGCGATCCGCGACGGCAAGGGACTGCTCGCGACGGCGCTCGCCGAGGCGCAGCGCCAGCCCGATGCCGGAACCGCTACCGAGGCCGGCGGGTCGGCCCGGCCGGAACCGGAGGAGAAGAAGGCCGGGGCCTACAAGCACCTGATGACCGGTGTCTCGTTCATGCTGCCCTTCGTGGTGGCGGGCGGCCTGCTGATCGCCCTGGCCTTCGCCTTCGGCGGCATCGACGCGATGAAACCCGACCACGCCGGCAGCCTCGGCTTCGCCCTGGGCGATATCGGCGCCAAGGCGGCCTTCGCGCTGATCGTGCCGGTGCTGGCCGGCTACATCGCGTTCTCCATCGCGGACCGGCCCGGCATCGCGCCGGGCATGATCGGCGGCATGCTCGCCGCCAACCTGCAGGCCGGCTTCCTCGGCGGCATCGCCGCGGGCTTCATCGCCGGGACCACCACCGCCTTCCTCAACCGGCACATCCGCCTGCACAGGAACCTGGAGGGCCTGAAGCCCGTCCTGATCCTGCCGCTGCTGGCCACCACCGTCACCGGCCTGCTGATGATCTACGTCGTCGGCGTCCCGGTGGCGGCGATCCTGGCGGCCCTCACCGACTGGCTGAGAAGCATGCAGGGGGCGAGCGCCCTGGTGCTCGGCCTGGTGCTCGGCGGGATGATGGCGGTGGATATGGGCGGCCCGGTCAACAAGGCCGCCTATGCCTCGGCCGCCGCCCTGATCGCATCGGGCATCACCGCGCCCATGGCCGCCGTGATGATCG
This sequence comes from Methylobacterium sp. Leaf113, assembly GCF_001423325.1. NCBI lineage: Bacteria > Pseudomonadati > Pseudomonadota > Alphaproteobacteria > Hyphomicrobiales > Methylobacteriaceae > Methylobacterium > Methylobacterium sp. Leaf113. The sequence continues at coordinate 105,903 of NZ_LMNJ01000054.1, read as the reverse complement.
GCGGCATGACGCCCCCGCTCGGAATCGCGCTCGCCACCCGGCTGTTCCCCGGCCTCTTCACCAAGGCCGAGCGCGAAGCCGGCGGCGCGGCGGCGGTGCTCGGAGCGGCCTTCATCACCGAGGGCGCGATCCCATTCGCCGCGGCGGACCCCCTTCGGGTGATTCCCTCCATGGTGGTGGGATCGGCGCTCGCCGGTGCCATCGCGATGAGCCTCGGGGTCGAGCTGAAGGTGCCGCATGGCGGCCTTTTCGTCCTGCCGATTCCCAACGCGGTGACCAACGTCCCCGGCGCGCTGATCGCCCTGGTGGTCGGAACCCTCGTCACCGGTCTGCTCGTCGGCCTGCTCAAGAAGCGCGCCGCCTGAGGCCGCCGGCGGCCCCGCACGGGGACCGGCGGCCAGCACCCTACCCGGCATCAAGACCGGCCACGCAAACACCACGCGATCGAAGGGGACACCGGATGAGCAAGGGATTGAGGGCTGCTGTCGTAAGCCTGGGCTTGATGACGCTGGGATCGGAGGCGCGGGCGCAGACGGTGGAAGCGGTCGGGATCGGCGTGGCGGAGACGGTCCGGCGGCAGGCCCTGCGCCGTCCGCGGCGCCTGCCGCCCCGTCCGGGCGGCCAGGGCATCGCGGGGGCCCAGAGCGCGGCCGGTGCGGCGGACGCCCTGGGCCAGAGCGCGACGCCCCCCACCCTGCCCACGGGCGTGTTCGACCTCGGCCACGGCCTGACGCTCAGTGCCAACTACACCGGTCAGGCCGCCGCCAACCCGATCGGCGGCATCCGCCAGGGCAGCGCCTATGCCGGGCAGCTGTTCTTCGGCATCGACGCCGACCTGAACCGCCTCGCCGGAATCCGTGGCGGCGCCTTCCACATCGCCGTCACCAACCGCCACGGCGACAATCTCGCCGGCGACTTCATCGGCAACAACACCTCCGTGCAGGAGATCTACGGTGGCGGCCAGACCACCCGGCTCACCCTGCTCAGCTACGAGCAGAAGCTCTTCGACGATCGGCTCGTGATCGAGTTCGGCCGCCTGGTGGCCAACATCGCCTTCCTGAACTCACCGATCTACTGCAACTTCCAGTCGAATTCCGCCTGCGGTAACCCGACCTTCGTGTTCAAGACCTCGAACTTCACCTTCTGGCCGGTCTCCAGCTGGGGCGCCCACGCCAAGGCTTGGCTCACCGACCGGGTCTTCGTCCATGCCGGCGTCTACGAGGTCAATCCCCGCCATCAGCAGCCCGGCGACAATGGCCTCGACTTCTCGATCCGCGGCGCCACCGGGGCGATCCTGCCGGTCGAGCTCGGCTATTCCACCACCTTCGCCAACGACCCCCTGCCGCGCAACTACGGCATCGGCGGCTGGTACGACGCCTCCGACTATGCCGACCCGGTGCGCGACATCACCGGCCAGCACGCGGTCCTGACGGGTCTCGCCCCGGCCAACCGCTTCGGGCGCTCGGGCGTCTATGCCCGCTTCGACCAGATGGTCTGGCGTCCCGATCCCAGCGCCATCCAGGGCCTGACCCTGTTCGGCGTCGCCATGGCGGGCACCTCCGGGCGCCTCGTCGAGGATTACTTCCTGGAGATCGGCGCTCTCCAGACCGGCACCTTCGCGGGCCGCCCCTTCGACACCCTGGGCTTCGTCATCAACACCCAGCGCTTCTCGCCCCTGGCCCTCTCGAACATCACGGCCGCGCAGAACGCCCTCGGCCTCGACCGGTCGATTCCCCGACAGCAGATCATGATGGAGCTCAACTACGGCATCCAGGTCACCCCGGCGATCCGCCTGACCCCGAACCTTCAGTACATCATCAACCCGGACCAGACCCGCTTCCCGGCCTACACCCGGAACATCCCCGACGCCCTCGTGGTCGGCGCCAAGCTGTCGGTCGATCTCTTCACCCTCGCGGGGCTGGCGCCGGGACCGGTGTCGAACTGAGGGCGCCTGCCTCCGGCCTCGCCGCGAGGATCGATCGGCTGCCGGTTTCACCCACACCCGGTCCGGGTGCGATAATGAGACCGGCGATGTCCGAGGCCGCGCGGCAGCTTCGAACGCGCGTTGTGGCCGCGGATCGCCGCGACAGGCTCACTCCGCAGACCCTTCCCACGCTCAGGCTCGACGTTTCGGTTCGAACGAAAAAGCGTTGTTCTCGTCGGCGAGCACCTGCCGTCACCGCTGGAACGAGGTCGTGTGGTCTGGGCTGGGCTCGCCTGCAATGATCAGCGCAGCGAGCGTGAGTCGGACAATCCTGCATCGTCCGCCACGACGCGATGGGCATCCTCGCCGTCCGGGACCCCTACCAGCCAGCTGGCGGCGGCGTACGGCCGGAGGCCGGCAGCGCGTCGGTCAGGAAGCGCGCGCGATCCGAGCCCCCCGAGGCCGTCGGCCGGGGAACCACGGATACGGTCTGCGCGGCCGGAGCCGGAGCGGGCTGCGCGAGGTAGGACTGGCCTGCCGGGGCCGGTGGCAGCGTCACCAGAGTGCGACTGCTGTTGACTGCAACCGAGGGCGGGCCCGGAACTGGGGTCGGCGCAGCGATGGCAGGGGCGACCGGGGCCAGGGTGGCCACGGGCTCGGCGGCCAAGGGCTCGGCGGCCGGTCTCGGCCGTACGATCCGGGGACGCGTGGCACGGGCTACAGCTTCGGTGGACACCCCAAGGCGGATGCGCGTGAGGTCGGCCAGGAGCGTCTCGGCGGCCATCGGCCTGCGGCCGCAATGCTGCACGCGGAGCGAGACCGCGACCGGCCCGCGCAGGGCGGCACGGCCGAGTTCTACCCGCTGAAGGTCGTCGATCCACTGCCAAGCATAGGCGCAGCGTTGGCTCACGGCGACCCCGATGGGTCCGTAGGCGTTGCGCATGGGCTGGCGGACGATGCGGTAGGAGGACCCGTCTTCCAGACTTCCGAGTTCGGCCGCGATTCCGGCGCGGCTTGGCTTGGCCATGGCCGGATCGTCCCACACCCGGCCCGACGCGATGGTGAGATCCACCCGGCCGCGGGATTGTCCGTACACGATGCGCTGCCGCAGGCTCGCGCTCGAGCGCGTCTCCTCGACGGACTCGATGGCGCCGCTGTTCGGAACGAAGACCAGGGGCTGGTTGCCGGCGGACCCCGTGGAGGCGAAGGCCGCCTCGAAGCGGGGGGCGTTCCGGCTCGTCTTCGCGGTCTGGCAAGCCCCGAGCAGGCTGAGGCCGAGGGCGAGGCCGGTCATCCGGAGCAGCGTGTTCCGGAAGGGCACCTGCGGCCGGCCGGAGGAGAGCTTCGGTCCGTTCATCGATCCAGTCCTGGATTTCGCTGGCCGCTCCGTTCGGTGCTGGCGGTATCGAACGGACCGAAGCGGTCGCCGTCCCGGGGCTGCACCGACCGGGGCGAGCCGGTCTGCGCAAGAATGCCACCCTCAGCTTGCGCGAGGGTGCCCACAGGCGGGGCCGGCGGTCCTGCCTGGAGGCTCGCCCGAGCGAGGCCGTTCCATCCCGGCAGCAGGGTGAAGCCGTAGCGCTCGTAGGGCATGGCCCCGACGCCCACGACGCGGCGGGCGATCAGGGGCTGCGGCCCGCGCACCTCACGCAAGTATTCCGAGTCCCGCGCACGCGGCGTGAGAGAGGCGCCCTCGCCGAAGCGCAGGGGGTTCTCAGCCGCGACCGTAATCGGAAATTCCCCACGCTGGACGGCCAGGGGTCGGACCGGCGCGGTGGCGACGGCCGGCTTCGGCACCATCACGCGCGACGGGGCGGGGGGCGCCGCCTGCTGCGGAACGGTTGGGGCCGGGCCGCACGGGCCGGTGTCGCGCGCCTGCGGATCGGGCTCGGCGAAGACGAGTCCGACCACCTTCGGGAACAGGCCATCGTACCGGTTCACGGTTTCCAGGTAGTCCCGCGTGCGCCTGAGGCGCGACAGGCTGAGGGCGTAGCCGAGCACGGCGGATTCGCGCGGCCGCCAGCTGACGGCCCTCTGGAACCAGTCCGCGGCGGCGTCGAACTGGCAGGCATTGTAGGCGTACCAGCCGAGCGCCTGCGCGCCTTCGGGAGCGCTCGTGGCAAGGACGACCTTGGCAAACCGGTCGAGGCGCTCGGTCTCGACCGGCGAGGCGGGGCCTTCGCCCAGGCGCCGCTCCATCATGTCGACGTAGAGGGAGAGGTTCGTCACCGAGGCGGTGCGCCAGGCGAAGGCGACCTCCTCCGCCTCGCGATCCTGTCCCATCTCGCGCAGCGACAGGGCAAGGCCCGTCGCCACCGCGGCATCGCCGCCGCGGGCCAGGGCCGTCTTGAACCAGTCGAGGGCCTCGCGGAACTGGCGTCGGTGATAAGCGTACCAGCCGAGCAGCGCGATCTGCGCGGGCTCGCCTACGCGGCGGGCCTGTTCGCCGAGGGCGGCCAGATCGGCCGGCTCGATGCGTCCGGCCGGCTGCCCGTGCAGGACCGCCGCGATGCGGGCCCGGGTCACGTCCTGATGGATGGACCGGAACTCGTCCGTGCCCTCGGTGCCGGGGCTCCGCATGGCCAGGAGCGGCTCGACGGCGGCCATCGGCATCGCCGCCATGGCCTTCTGCACCGTGGCGAGGCGCAGGCCGGGATCGGCCTGCTCCTTCAACAGGGTACCGTACAGGGCGGAGGCCGAAGCGATGTCGCCGGTCCGCGCATAGGCTTCGGCCAGCGTCCAGGCGATGTCGATGTCGAGGTTCTGGATGCCCTCCTGGGTGGCCTTCACCCGGGCGATGAGGTCGTCCCAGGATCCGTCCCGGGCGGCCGCCCGCGCGGCGCTGCGCAGGGTGCCGCGGTTGAGCTTGCGCGCGAGATCCTCCGACGGCTGCCAGCCGGGATCCACCGATTGGCGGACGCTGATCGCCGTGCGCAGCTCATCGAAGCGGCCGGCCGTGAAGAGGTCCCACATCGGGGCCTCCTCGGGTGGGCTCGGCTTCAGGGTGTCGAGATCGGCCGGGACGGTCCAGTTCGGATGGCGCCGCCGCAGCCGCGCGATCTCGGCCTGGACGCGCTCGCCCTGGCGCTGGGCGGCGTAGTAGCGCAGGGCGCTCTCGTCGATGATCTCGGCGCCGCCCGCGTTCTGCGGCGTGTCGAGGATGACCGGCGCGCGCCGTTCGTTGAGTTGGAGCACCCCCGTGCGGACGGGGGCCTGCTGCGCCAAACTGGGGCCGACCCAGGCGAGACCGCCCGCGAGGGCGAGGAGGAGCGGCGCCGCGCCGGGTCGCAGGTTCAGCGGCCGAGGCATGAGCGGTACCTCATGTTGGTGGCCGTCAGGGCCAGAAGGTGGAGCGTGGCGGGATAGTAGTTCTCGTTCGGGGCCGGGTCCGCCAGCCCGCCTGGCAGCGGCGTGCCGGAGACGGCGCAGGCGGCCAAGGCCGGGATCGCCGCGTAGCCGGGCTCCGCCATGCGTCCCGCGACGGTGTCGCTCGCGGTGTCGATGATCGGCAGCCCGGCGGGATCCGGCTCGGCCCAGAGCTTCAACAGGGGCTCGTAGTAGTTCCGCTCCGTGATGCCCGCCATGGCAAGGTAGAGGGGGAGCCGCACCGCGTTGTAGGAAAAGTGCGGCGGGAAGCCGGCGGCCGGGTGGGGCTGGCCCCCGCGCATCGAGATCCATTCGGTCGGCAGCTGGGCCGCACCGAAGCGGGCGCGCAGGGTGAGTTCCTGGCCCACGGCGCTGAGGCGGCTCCACTCGAACTCCGGCGCGACGCCGGCGAGCCGTGGGAAGGCCGGGAAGACCCAGTAGGACAGGTTGATCACCGGACCGTCGTTCCGGTCCTCGGCCGAGAAGCCGCTCATGGCGGGCAACAGCAGGGGCAGGCCCTCGTTACGGAACAGGACCGTTCGACGGGCGATGTCCACGGCGATGCGCCGGCTGGCGAGGCGATAGCCCTCGTCCGACCAGCCTTCGGCGGCCTCGGCGAGGGCCCAGGCCACGAGGATGTCGCCGTCCGTGGCGTCGTTCATGTCGGCGACAGCGGGCCGCTTGTCCGGCTCCCAGCGCCAGGCCAGCAGGGCGTCGTCGCGGACCATCAGGTTCGCGCGGGTCCAGTTCCAGATCCGCTGGAAGGCGTCGCGGTCGCCCGCCGCCACCGCGAGCAGCATGCCGTAGCCCTGCCCTTCGCTGTGACTGATGCGGCCGTTGCCCGTGTCGACGACCCGGCCCTGGTCCGTGACGAAGCGGGCCTTGTAGCTGCGCCAGCCCGGCGTGTTCCCGAGGCTGTTCAGCATCGGAAGCACCTCGGCCGGCCAAGCCCCGCTTTGTTGAGGCCCCTTTTGCCGAGCCCCGCCTTGCTGGGGACCGCTTTGCTGGGGACTGCCTTGCCCGACGGGCTTGGCATCGGTGGTCTGGATCTCACCGGGCCGCGCTTCGTAGGGCCTCGTTTCGATGGGTTTGGCGTCACCCGGTCCGGCTTCGCCCGTCTTCGTCCCGAAAGGGATGGCAGGGCCCTGCGCGGCCGCCGGCACCATGGCCAGCAGCGGCAGACAGAGCGAAGCCGCATACGCTTGCGCCCGATACCGCTTCATCGCGGAACTCCCTCATCGTCGGATCGGGCCGGTGCTGCGGTGCCCGGATTGGCCCGGCCCAGGCCGCGTAGCATCGCCGAGGTGCTCAGGCCGAGGCTGATCGCGGCGGCGAACATGATGAGCGTGAACATGCTCGGATTGGTGGAGAACCAGCCCGCAACCACGAGGCGCAGGTTCTCCAGGGAGGCCGGCCCGCTCTCCACGAATCGGGCCTGCTTGGCCGCGTGATTGGTGAGCGCGCCGTCATTGGCGTCGAGGGTGGCGACGCGACCCTCGATCCGGTTCCAGATCGAGGGCGTCGTGAGGCAGATGGCCGAGGCCTGGAGGGTGGCCGCGCTCGGGGCCGTGAACACGGTCAGGAGTCCATTCGGATCGCGTCCGGGCAGGCCCTGGCTGACGATCAGGGAGGCCTGCGATCCGATCTCGATCTCGGGCTCGCGAACCTGGTCCTCGGCCCAGGCCTTGGTGGCGGCCCAGCTCTCGCGCGCCGCGGCGCCGAGTCTCGCCGACATCGTGGCGACCTGGTCGGAGAGGCGGTCCTGCGAAGCGGTGGCGCCGTTCCATTCGGCGATGACATCGCGCTCGCGCCGGTCCGTGGTGGAATCGGGACGCGACCGGCCGACCGCGCCGGCCGGACGGGGACCCGCGGCCGGAAGCGCGCAGGCCGGGGGGCGGTCGTTGCGCAGGCGATCGAGACTCGCGCCGTCCATCACGGCGAAGCGACGGCCGGGCTCGCTCAGGTGTGCCGTGGCCGCCCGTCCCTGCCAGATCTGGCGGATCTGGTCCGGATCGAGGCCGGTGGTGCGCAGGATGGCGGGATCGAGGGCGCGGGCCGGCCCGACGACCACGGTCGGCGTCCGCCCTTCGAGGGCGCGATCGTTGGTCAGTTCGAAGTCGATGGGCTTCTCGGCCGAGAGCGCCATCTGGACCGCGAGGGTCGCGGCGGCGGCCATGGATTCCCGGTCGGGCGCCGGCACGACGAGGCGCGGGCGCTGGCCGGGCGCGACCTTCGGCAGGCCGCCACCGAGCGTCGCGGCGAGGTCCGGCAGGCGGATCGCTCGGGCGAGTTGGGGAACCGCCAGGGTCGACCGGTTGAGGAGCAGGAAGCGGCTCTTCGTGCTGCCTCCCTCGCAGGCGCGGTCCGAGGGGGCCGGCAGCAGGGCCTTCACCTCGACCTTGTTCCGTCCAGGCCGCCAGCGGCTGAGCGGCAGGGCGATCGTCTCGTCCCGGAAGAGTTCGCCGCCCGCATTCGCCAGGGGCACGCTGGCCACGTTGCGCCCGTTGACGTCCACGATGATCTGGGCGCCGAGCTCCAGCCCCGCCGCATAGCCACCCGCGAGGGTGAGGGCGACCTTGTCGTAATCCGCCGGCACGAAATCCGTCGGCAGGGTCAGATCGAAGCCGGTCCGGAACAGGCGGCCACTGAATTCCCGGTTCTCGATGCCGAACGCGGAGAACGGCAACGTCTCGCGGCCCTGGGCCGGCACGCCGCGCGCCAAAGCGAGGGCCTGGAGGCCCTGCGGGCTACCCATCGGTTCGCGTGTGGCGAGGCCACTGACGATGCTGCTGGCCGCCTCGATCTCGGCGGGCGTGTCGCCCGCGAGGGTGATGCGAGCGGCCCGGTCACCCTGCGGCGGCTCGAAGGTCAGGGGCTGGCGGCTGAGACCGCCCGGGCCACCGTCATCCGCCACGTGGATCTCGAGGCCGGCCGACCCCTGAGTTTCGCCGGCGAACTCGACCGACACCTGACTGAACCTGCCGGCGAGCGCCAAGCGCTGGACGAGGCCGATCAGGCGCTCGAAGGTGGCGAAGCCCGGCCGGTTGCGCAGGACGATCCGGATCGGGACGATGCCGCGCGCATCCGGCGCGATGGCGGGCAGATCGCGCAGGGAGTTGGCCATCGCGGCGCCGGAGACCGAGACGAGACCCGTCCAGGCCGGGTCGATCTGGGTCCAGAGCTCGTAGGTCGCATCGAGGGAGCAGTCGACCCGATGCCGTTGGACACCGGCGATTTCCAGGGCGTTGTAGCCCGGCTTCAGGAGGTCGCCGGGGATGTCGAATTCGATGATCCGGATCGCGCCCGGTGCCTTGATCTCGCTGCGGCCCACGGCCACGCCGTTGACCTTCGCGGTGAGGAACGAGGCGTCGGGCACCACCGAGATCGCGGCGAGGTAGCCGATGCGCAGGCGCAGGTGCTCCCGAGACTGCGCTTCCGTGAGGTAGACCGGCCATTGCAGACCGCTCTCCTCGCCGCTGAGTCGCAGGCTGCTGGACAGGGCCGGGAACGGGCGCTGCGGCAGCGGCGGCGCAGCGGGAGGAGACGCGGGCTCCGCCTCCGCCCGGCCGGCGGCGGCCGGCCGGCCGGCGCGCTCGGCATCGGGAACGGCGAGGACCCGCGGTGCGCCGCGACCGATGAAGCTCTGCGCCAGGGCCGGGTGGGACACTGCGAGGAGCAGGCCGGCCAGCGTCAGCGCTGAGGCCGCGTGCGATCTGGGGCGACGCTGGGATGTGACGGGCATGGCCGGGTTCGCGCTCGTGTCCGAGGAATGGACTGTCCGTGGGTGGGCTTGCGGTCGCGCCATCTTAGCTGCGCAGCCCCGTCGGGGCAGCGACCATCCGGTCTGAGGTCCGACGTCCGCGCTCCGCCTCGTCCTGCCCGGTCTCGGTCTCGACCATCAGCTGGAGCCAGCTCGGCGATCCGTCGGCCGGTGGCGCGGCGGCCGCCGGCCTGGGGGCCGTCTGCGTGTCCGAATCGGCGGCGCGGCGGCGCGGGCCTGCGGCGGCGGCCTTCGGGGCCTCCTCCTCGACAGGGCGCTGTGCCGTTCCCGTCATCAGGCAGGCCAGGGCCCGGATCGGTCCGTACAGACCCCAGCCGATGAACTGCCCGGTCCCCGACAGGATGTCCTTGTGGGTGCGGCGGCGTTGCTGGAAGCGGACCATCGCGTCGGCATCGCCGTACATGATGTCCGCGAGGGCGAAGTAGCTGCCGGGCGTCAGGGTCTCGAAGACAAGGTCGCAGATCGATTCCTCGCCGGCGGCGGTGATTCCTGCCACCCGCACCGGGATCGTCCGGGCATGACTCAGGAGCGGCATGTGTCCCTGGTGGGTCGCCGCGAGGGTGCCGACCGAACCGTCGTCGCTACGGCGCATCGGAACCACCGCATCTATCCGGATCCGGCATCGGGCGCTGGAGATGCGCTCCACGGTGACGTCGATGGTCGTGCCGTTGAGGTTCAGCACCGCAGGCCGGTCGACCGGCAGCGAGGGGGCCGTCTCCGTCTGACGCCGCTCGGTAGCGACGCCCAGAGCGGCGCCGGCCGTGATGAGATTGAACAGGTTCCAGAGGCCGACCACGAGCATCAGGTTCGTGACGCCGGGCTCGAAGCTGTAGCGGTAGGTAGCGAAGGCTTGAGCGAGGAAGAGGACCGCGAAGACGATGAAGTAGGGCAGCGCCAGGGGGGAGAGCTGGTCGTGGTCCAGGCTGACGTTCTTGGCCGTTACGTTGAAGGTCGGCTTGCGCGGCGACAGGATGACGGCGGCGGTCGCCTTGATGAGGAACAGGCCCTGCACGTACTCGTACAGTTCGGAGACGAAGGGCCAGCGTACCCGTCCGTAGAGGTAGTTCTGCATCATCAGGTTTACGACGATATAGGTGGCTGTGTAGGCGATGGCCTCGTCGACGTTGGCGACGACGATCTTCATGTCGAAGAAGATGTACAGCAGTGGAGCCGCCATGAAGATCAGGCGCGGGAGCGGGAAGAACCAGAACGTCATGCTCGACAGGTAGCAGAGCCTCTGGATCGGCCTCAGCCCACTCTTGAAGAGCGGGTTCTTGAGAAGCATGATCTGCAGCATGCCCTGGCACCAGCGCGAACGCTGCCCGATGAAGGCCGAGAGGGTCTCCGGCTGGAGGCCGGCGATCAGGGGCTTGTCGACGTAGAGGCTGGTCCAGCCCCGCGAATGCAGCTCGAAGGCGGTCTCGCAATCCTCCGTGATGGTGATGCCGGAGAAACCGCCCGCCTCGTCCAGCGCGCTGCGCCGGAGCAGCGCGGCCGAGCCGCAGAAGAACGAGCCGTTCCACTTGTCGAGCCCGCACTGCCCCACCGCGTAGAACATCTCGTTCTCGGAGGGCATCCGCTCGAAGGTCTTCAAGTTCCGCTCGATCGGGTCGGGATTCAGGAAGGCGTGCGGCGTCTGCACGAGGAACAGCTTCGGATCCACGCCGAAATGGCCGATCGTGTCGCGCAGGAACGAGCGGAAGGGCACGTGGTCCGCATCCAGGACCACGACGATCTCGCTGATCGAGTTCTGGAGGCCGTTGTTGAGGTTTCCGGCCTTGGCGTGGAGGTTGCGCCGTCGAGTCAGGTAGGACACCCCGAGATCCGCGCAGAGGGCCTGCAGGACCTTGCGGCGCGCACGCGCCTCCTCGGCCTTGCGGGGATCGCTATCCGCGCATTTCTGGTCCGTCCCGCCGTCGTCGAGGAGCCAGACGGTGAACTTGTGCGCCGGGTAGTCGAGGGATTTTGCGGCCGCGAGTGTCGTCGCGAGGATGTGCCGGTCCTCGTTGTAGGTCGGGACGAAGATGTCGACGGTCGGCAGGTCGTCTTCCGCGTCCTGCGGGGGCGGGGGACGCCGCAGGGGATCGGCGTTGATCACGAGGCTGACCGCCAGGATGTAGAAGCAGTAGAGCTCCGCTGCGATCAGGATCACGCCGGCCGTGAAACCCGGAAGATCGCTGACAGGCGGCAGCGTGCTCGACAGGCGCCAATAGATGTAGCGCAGCACCACGAGGCTGCCGATGGCAAGGAAGGTCAGACGCCCGGTGCGCCCCTTGGCGAACAGCCACAGGAGGATCATGACCGCAATGGCGCCGAGGCTCATCTCAAGCTGAACGTCCGTTCCCAGAGGTTGCGACAGCAACAGCAGGGTCACCGCGGCGCTGGCGAGCCAGATGGTTCGGACGAGAAAGGGTGGCATGGGGCCACTCCGGGTTAGGCGAAGGAAGGATGGGTTAGGCGAAGGAAGGATGGGATGATGGGATGCCGCCCGCGCGGCATACCTCCAGCGTGATCTCAGAATGCGATGCGACCATCGACGCTGGTGTAGTATCCACCCTTGCGAATACGGTCGAATGCGTAGCCAGCCCCGAGCGAAAACTTCATCGGACCGATGGCGAACCCGGTGATGTGGCCGCCGGCTCGCCAGCCGTTGAAGAATTCGTCGCCCAGGAGTGTGGCCTCGGGGCCGACGAAGACGCCCGGCACCACCGCAACGCCGGTGCGGAAGCGCGCGTAATAGGCGTTGAACAGCGTCGAGTAGGAGGCATTGGCCGAGAACAGCGTGTTCTCGGTGGGGTTCACATAAAGGTCCGCCGCCACTTTCACGCCCAGGCCCGTGCCGACCACGGGATTGCCGGGGTCCAGGATGGAGAGCTCGTTGCTGCGCACGTTCATGCCGATGTAGCCGGCCAGCGCCGCCTGCTGCCAGATCCACTCGTAGCCGAGCAGGACCGTGCCTTCCTGCTGAACGCCATTGACGGTTTGACGGACTGCCGCGCCCGGATAGGAATAGGTGCCGGCTACGCCTTGCAGGCGTACGCGGAGACCGTCGTTGAGGAGGTTGCCGACGGGCGCGATCGTCGCCGTGATCGTTCCAAAAGCGGAGCTATTGGTTGTAACGGTCGCACTGGCATCGACGGCCACGATCCATTCGTCACCCGCGACTTCTGGCTGAGCGGCGCCCGTATACCAGTCGGCCGCGCGGGGAGAGGTCGGCGCCACGGCCAGAGCACTGAGCAGGAACGACACGTTTCTGAGACGGTGGAACACTTGTGCTGAACCCCGAGAGGTGGCAAATTTGCGCCTCTTTTCGCGCTGCATCATTAAGCGCTTGTATAGTTAATTGCTGGTTAATCGAGATTCCTCGGCTTGCGCCGCCGGCGCGTGCGAAGACTGTTTTCGGCAGCATCGCCGTGCGTGAAGTCCGTGCTCGTAACACTCGAGAGCATTGAATGGAAAAGCGACGTTGCTAGCGATTCAATATCGAAGTTTAGCGTTTCACGTCCCATTTCATGAGGAACTGATTTCGGAGCGCGGGACGGTGTTTTCGCGACGCCGATGACGCTCGGACGAAATCTGGAAGCTTTCTGCAGAGTTTCGGGCTTGAAGCTCGACGTGAGGTCGCGGACGCGCCGCGTGCCGCGTGCCGCGTGCCGCGTGCCGCGTGCCGCGTGCCGCGTGCCGCGTCAGCCGCTCGGTGCCGTTCCCGGCCTTGCGTCCCCTACCCCGCAGGGTCAGCCAAGGCGGCGAATCGCGCTTTCGTGGCGCGGCCGCGCCAGGCCCGGGCTGCGGCGCTCGACGCTTACCGCGCTGCACTCGACGCTCGGGGCGATCAGGAGTGGCTCGAAGTACTCGCGGCTCAGGGCGTAGATGCGGCCCGTGCCGGCTCCCCCCATCGCCGAGAGGCGGAAGGCGAGCCGGCGGCCGGAGATCCGTTCCGCGCCCGACCGGGTCCGTACGATCACTTCGCGGACAGCCCCGTGCTTGGCCTGAACCGTGCCGAGGGCGTCGCTCATCATCGCGCGATCCTCGGGCTCGACATGCGCGAGGACATCTTCAAGGTTGCAGACCCGCTCCGGCGTGGTCCCGCCCTGCTCATCCTCGCGGTCCGTCCAGACGACCTTCCCGGTCGCGAGATCGATTTCCCAGCAGGTCGAGCCCGACAGGGACCGGATGGCCCGGATCCGATCACGGCTGCGCGCGAGGGCCGCGCGCTTCTCTTGGAGCAGGCGCTCGCGCACCATGCTCCGCTCGATGGCCGCGCGAATCGACCCGGTGAGGCGGTTCAAGTCGCGGGTCAGGGGGAACGCGACCGTCCGATTCTGGCCCTCCTGACGGCAGAGCGCCTCGGCGAGGTCGAGGCTGCATGTCGCCCATCCGCCGAGGAGCCAGCCGACCGCGGCCGCGAACAGGCCGGCGCCGAGCAGGATCAGAAGGGGAAGCGCCGGGGCCGCGGTCTCGGGGGGGCGCAGGGTCACGAGCCATCCCACGCCGCCCCGCTCGACGTCGCCGACGGTCGCCCGAACTTCGGGGCCCTGCGCGTTTGGACCGGAGTCGTGGAGGCTGCGCCCCGATCCGTTCATGACGCGGATCGACAGGCCCCGCCCCCCGTTCGGAAGCATGCGCCGGGCGCCGGCAACGATTCCATCGGTCCATTCGGGCGGTAGCTGGACGGCGACGATGCCGAGGGGAGCGCCGGCTTCGCCCACGGGGGCCGCCACGATGAGGTTGCGGATGACTCCGATGCCGGCCCGGCTTCCCTGCGCCGCCTCCCCGACGACCAAGCCCGAGAGCGCCTTGGCGAACCAAGGACTGCTGGAGACGTCTGCCCCCTGGATGCTCCGACGCGAGGCAGCCAGAACCACACCAGCCCGGTCGGCGAAGAGCGCGTCGGCCAGTTCGGGATGGAGCCGCTGCCAGGCCGCGAGCAGGCGCGCTGGCGCGTCCGGATCGCCGCCGGGCCCCTGGATCGCCAGACTCTGTGCAGCGAAGAGCAGTTCCTGTTCGACCGCTAGAAGGCCCCCTTCCAGGCGTTCGGCAACGAGGTCCGCCTGGACGCGCCACTCGGCCTCAATGCGCCGCGGGTTGCCGGTCACCCGATCGCTCGTGCTCAGGACGGCGAGCCCGCCGAACACCGTGGCTAGGAGGAGCAGGAAGGCCAGCAGGCTGCGGAGGGAGGAAAACAGTCCGGTACGCATAGGCCTGCCAAACGAGCGGAGGTGCCGCATTCGACCGGCGGGTCGAAGATGGGTTAACGAGTCATGATCGGAAATGGTAAACGAAACCTTACTGTTGGGTGCGCCGGTTTAGACGTGTATCCCTTCGAAAAATTCAGTTCTCCGGTGTGAGGTCTGTGCAGCCATCCTCGGCATGCTCGTCCAACGCTCCATCGTCTTCGGGGCAGCGGCGCAGGCGAGCCCGCCCCCGTCCGCGGCCGCCAGCAGCGGCACGCGCCGGTGGTCGAGCACGGCCAGGACCTCGTTCTCCAACCGGTTGCGCGCGGCGAGCGCGTCGACGAGGTCGCCCAAGCGCGTTCGACTGGAGCGGCGTCGTTGCCCGCGCCGGCGTCGATGATCTGGAGGAGCTTCAATTGATGCGAAGGCGACCTGTTCATTCGTGAAGCGTTTGCGAGGCATGGCATCCACCCTCCTTCAGGGTTCAGGATGCCCGAAAAACTTGCGCTCAGCGCGGACTGGTTTGCTGGGTCAGGGTCAAGCTTTGGCGGCTTCTGTGGGCGTCAGATCCCGGACTGCGATTCCCTGACACTTCAACATCATCTCCGCGAAGGCCGCCTCGTCGAGACGGTTGCCGGGCAGCGCCTCGCGACCCTTGAGCGGCCATCGTCGCCTATTGCCTAACGCGGGCTTCGCGTCCGCACTCAGGCAGCGGTCCGCGGGTAAGCCGGCCGGCGTTCTCGTCCGACAGCATGGTGTCGTAGAAGTCTCGGACAAGAAGAGCGAGTTGGTCGTCCGTCAGCATCGGCAGGGCGCGTAGAGTCGAGAACAGCTCTTCCGCGCCCACGTATAGCCGACAGGACCCAAGCTTGGCAGTGCGGAGGTCGTTCGTGCCGAACTGCACACGAGTTCGTGGCGACCGAGGTGCTGCCGCAGGTCGGCTGGAACCCGGCGTCTGAAATGGGAAGGGCGTCCGCGCTGGACGACGTTGGCGACCGAACCCAGACCGTGCTCCCGCCGTTCGTGCGGACAGCCAGTGTGGCAAAGGGCTCAGACCGCAGAGCGGCTCAGCGAAGTATCGAATGCCGAGAGTTACTTAGTTCTGACGGTGGCTGGGGGACCAGGATTCGAACCTGGACTAGAGGAGTCAGAGTCCACTGTTCTACCGTTAAACTATCCCCCAAGATCCCCGCGTGGCACGAGGATGGATCCGGTTTTTGCGTCTGCGCCGATGCGATGCCCGACGGTTTCGACCCGGTCCGTTCCGGTGCAGGGGCGATAGCATGGCTTTCCGGACCGATGCAACCCCGCTTCTGACGGCCCGTGATAGGGTCCGTTACCCTGACATGGGGCGCCGGCCCGGGTCTCAGGCGATGCCGGGTGGCTCGGTGCGGGCCTCGATCATGCCGAGGGTGCGCAGGATGGCCAGGGCGACGATCTCGCAATCGGTCTCGCCTTCCGGCGTGGCCGGGAGGATCGCCACCGTGCTGACCTCGTCGTCGGTCAGGAAGCCGACCACCACCTTGTAGACGTCACCCTCCGGAGCGGCCTCGTCATGCACGAGGCAGACCCGGCAGCCGTGAGCCTCGCCGTAGACCCGCTGCGTCAGCACCTGGACGCGGCGCGGATCGGTCTGTTCCGTGCGGCGCGGGGCGCCGAAGGTGGGGCGGATGATGTTGTCCATGCCCGTCCCTATACCCGACCCCCTCGGATTCGGGGAGACCCCCCTGTCCGCGCGGCGCAGGACATCCGCCTCTCCGTTGCGGATCCCGTCCGCTCACCGGGTCGGCAAAAGCGCTGCTCACCGTGCCAGGAGGGAGGCCTGATCTTCCTTGGCGAGCTTGAGCAGGTTCTGGCCGTAGGCGGTCTTGGAGAACAGGTTGCCGCGGGCGATGAGCTGGTCCTTGCCGATGAAGCCCTGCAGGTAGGCGATCTCCTCCAGGCAGGCCACCTGGAGGCCCTGGCGGTGCTGCAGGGTGCGCACGAACTCGGCCGCTTCCAGCAGGCTGTCATGCGTGCCGGTATCGAGCCAGGCATAGCCGCGGCTCATCCGCTCCACGTGGAGCTGGCCCCGCTCGAGATAGGCCTCGTTGATGCTGGTGATCTCGAGTTCGCCACGCGCCGAGGGCTTCACGGCGGCGGCGATGTCGAGCACCTGGTTGTCGTAGAAGTACAGCCCCGTCACCGCCCAGGGGCTCTCGGGCTCCGTCGGCTTCTCCACGAGCCGCAGGGGACGCCCCTCCGTGTCGAGGGTGACGACGCCGTAGGCCGCCGGATTGTCGACATGGTAGGCGAACACCGTGGCGCCGGTCGTCCGGGCGCGGGCGCTGCGCAGCAACTCGGTCATGCCCGAGCCGAAGAACAGATTGTCGCCCAGCACCAGGGCGACGCTGTCGTCGCCGATGAACTCTCGCCCGATGAGGAAGGCCTGGGCCAGTCCTTCCGGCCGGGGCTGGACCGCGTAGCTGAAGGACAGGCCGAACTGCTCGCCGGTGCCGAACAGGCGCTTGTAGTTGTCGAGATGCTCGGGCGAGGAGATGATCAGGATCTCGCGGATGCCGGCCAGCATCAGCACGGAGACCGGATAGTAGATCATCGGCTTGTCGTAGACCGGCAGCAGCTGCTTGTTGATCGACAGGGTGGCCGGGTGCAGGCGCGTGCCCGTGCCGCCGGCCAGAACGATCCCCTTCATGCCCGCGTCTCCGTCTGTGTCCGTTCAGGGCCGACCAGTCGGTCGAGGATGGCGTCGACGGCCTCGGCCCAGGGCCGCGGCGTCAGGCCGTAGGCGGCCGTCAGGCTCGCCGTCGAGAGCACCGAGTTGGCCGGGCGCCGCGCCGGGGTCGGGAAGGCGGAGGTCGGGATCGCATCCACCGGCACGGAGCGCCCGCCGCGCCGGGCGTTGCCGGCGATGATGGCGCGGGCAAAGCCACACCAGGTCGTGGCCCCGGCATTGACGTAGTGATGCGTGCCCGTGGGCGCGGCCGGATCGGTGGCCAGCGCCTGGGCGACCACCGCGAGCCCCGCGGCGAGGTCGCCCGCGCTGGTCGGGCAGCCGTGCTGGTCGTCGACCACGCTCAGGCGCTCGCGCTCGGCGGCGAGGCGCAGCATCGTCTTGACGAAGTTGCCGCGGTGCGGGCTCACCACCCAGGCGGTGCGGATGATGGCGTGGCGCGGATTGGCCGCCCGCACGGCGATCTCGCCCGCCGCCTTGCTGGCCCCGTAGACGCTCTGCGGGGTCACGGCCGCGTCCGAGGGATAGGCGCCGGTGCCGGTACCGTCGAAGACGTAGTCGGTGGAGACGTGGACGAGCGGAATGCCGGCCCGGGCGGTGGCGGCGGCCAGGAGCGCCGGCGCCACCGCGTTCAGGGTCCAGGCCGCGGCGATCTCGCTCTCGGCCCGGTCGACGGCGGTGTAGGCGGCCGTGTTGACCACCGCCGCGTAGGGGCGCTGCGCCAGGGCGGCCTCGATCGCAGCCGCGTCGGTGACGTCGAGTTCGGTGCGGCTCGGGGCGTACAGGCGCACGCTCGGGTCCCAGAGGCCGGACGCCTGCAGTTCGGTGCCGACCTGGCCGGCGCCGCCGAGGATCAGGATGTTGATCGCCCCAGGGGTATGCATGGATTCAGGCATGTTGACGGGGTCAGGCATCTGCCGGGCTCACCCGTGCCCGGCGGGCGATGCGCTCGCGCCGAGGCCGAGGCGCTCGCCGGTGTAGCGCCCCGCGCGGATCGGGCGCCACCAGGACTCGTTGGCCAGATACCAGCGCACGGTCTCCTCCAGCGCCTGCTCGAAGTCCTTGGTCGGGTGCCACCCCACCTCGGCCTCGGCCTTGGACGGGTCGATGGCGTAGCGCCGGTCGTGGCCGGGCCGATCGGTGACGGAGGTGATGAGGCGGTCGTGGGGCGCGTGCTCCGGGCGCAGGCGGTCGAAGGCGGCGCACAGCGCCTTGACCACGGCCAGGTTGTTGCGCACCGAGCGCCCGCCGAGCAGGTAGGTCTCGCCGAGCCGCCCCTTCTCGAGCACGGCCACGAGGCCGCGGGCATGGTCCTCGACATGGATCCAGTCGCGCTCGTTGAGGCCGTCGCCGTAGACCGGCAGCGGCTTGCCCTCGAGCGCGTTGAGGATCATCAGGGGGATGAGCTTCTCGGGGAAGTGGCGCGGGCCGTAATTGTTCGAGCAGTTGGTCACCAGCACCGGCAGGCCGTAGGTCTCGTGCCAGGCGCGGGCCAGGTGGTCGGAGGCGGCCTTGGAGGCCGAGTAGGGCGAGCGCGGATCGTAGCGGCTGTCTTCGGTGAAGAAGCCGTCCGGCGGCAGCGAGCCGTAGACCTCGTCGGTGGAGACGTGGAGGAAGCGGAACCCCGCCCTGGCCGTGCCCGAAAGCCCGTCCCAATGGCTGCGGGCGCCGTCGAGCATCACCTGGGTGCCGACCACGTTGGTGCGGATGAAGGCGCCCGGATCGGTGATCGAGCGGTCGACGTGGCTCTCGGCGGCCAGATGCATCACGGCCTCGGGCCGGAAATCGGCGTAGAGGGCGTGGACCGCCTTCGGGTCGCAGATGTCGGCTTCCACCAGGCGGTGGCGGGGATCGTTGGCCAGGGGCTGGAGCGAGATCGGATTGGCCGCGTAGGTCAGCGCATCCAGGGTGGCCACCTCGTGTCCGAGATCCTGCACCAGGTGCAGCACCAGGGCCGATCCGATGAAGCCGCAGCCGCCGGTTACCAGGATGCGCATGGGATGAACGGTCTCTCGTGAAATCGGGACGGGCGGACGATCGGGCGGTGCGGCGCTGTCGTCTCCGGCCGCGCCCCCCCTGTACAGGCTTCAGAAAAGCGGCGGAAGATCGGCCAGCCGTGGGGCGATCCGGTCCTTGGCCGAGAGCTGCGCGTCGGCGTCCGTCACCGGCCAGTCGATGCCCAGCGCCGGATCGTTCCAGAGCAGGCCGCCGTCATGCTCGGGGCTGTAGACCCCGCCGGCGACCTTGTAGGCCACCATGGTGTCGGGCTCCAGGGTGCAGAAGCCGTGCCCGAAGCCGACCGGAATGTAGAGCTGCTCGCCGCCCTCCGCATCGAGCCGCACGGCCACGTGGCGGCCGTAGGTGGGCGAGGCGCGCCGCAGGTCGACGGCCACGTCCAGGATGGCGCCGGCCAGCACACGGATCAGCTTGGCCTGGGCCATCGGAGGGCGCTGGAAGTGCAGGCCGCGCACGGTGCCCTGCGGGGCGGAGAAGGATTGGTTGTCCTGGATGAAGACGTCGTCGATGCCGCTCGCGGCCAGGATGTCCGCCCGGTAGGTCTCCGAGAACCAGCCCCGCGCATCGCCAAAGCGCGTCGGCACCACGCGCCGCACCGCAGGAATGGTCGTCTCGATCACGCGCATACCCGGATCCTCAGCAGGGGCGTCGAACGGAAAAGATCCGCGACATCAGAATGGCACGCGTTCTAGGCGGGGTTCCACCGGCGACCGTCAAGGCCCGAGGCGATTTTTCGTCCGAATGCAATCCGGGATTCAAGTCGGGATCGACCGCCCCCGAACCGCGCCGCAGAAGGTGGCCCTGTTTCCGACACAGGATGTCGCGACACGGGAACCAAGGTTCGATCTCACGGACGTCCCCTCCCCCGGAGGATCGCCCGGATGGATAAGGAGCGACGATGGAGATTCAGGTCACCGCCGGATCCTGCGGCACCGGTTCGGCCTCCTATGAACTCGGCCTCTTTCGGCTTCCGGATGGAAGCCTGCGCGGCGTCGAGGATCTGGAGGCGCTGGTTCTGCCGATTCCGGAGCGCCCGGCGCCCCGGCGCAGCGGCATCGCCCGCGGCCTGCGCGAGGCCTTGGCGGCGACCGGTCCCTTGCCGAATCCCTTGGGTCTGGCCGCCTCCCTCGTGGGCGTCGGCCTGGACGTGCTCGGGGGCGAGGGCCCGAGCCTGTTCGTGGAACTCCGGTTCCGGGATGGCGCCACGGCACTGATCCGGGTGGCGGCCGACATGGCCGCGCAGATCGAGCGCGACCGCGCGGTGGTTCAACACGCCACCCTGCGCCTGTCCCCAGCGCATCCCTCGGTGCCGGACGCCGCGGCCGACGAGGCTCCCCCGGCGGATGGGATCGCGGTGCATTCGGGCGAGGCACACTCCGGTCAGGCACACTCGGGCGATGCACACTCCGGTCAGGCACACTCGGGTGAGGCACATTCGGGCGATGAGCGCGCGATCGAAGAGATCGCGCCGGACGACCGCACCCTCGCTTCGCTCTTCGCCTACGAGAAGCGCGGCGGCCGCGTGCGCCGGCTGTCGAAGGCGCTGGACAGCTGAGGCTACGCCCCTCGGTCAGTTCTCGATGACGCTCACATGGGCCGCGACCACCTTCCAGCCGCCGGGGAAGCGGATCCAGGTCTGGCTCTGGCGTCCGATGCGCCCGGGAGCGCTCGACCGGGTGAACAGCGTCATGGCGATCCCCGTATCGGCGCCGTAGGTGGTGATCACGGTGTCCCGGAGGTCGCGGGCGAGGCCCTCGGAAGAGCGCGCCCGGCGGAAGGCCCGGATCGCCTCCATGCCGTAAAGGTTCTCGGCCCCGCCATACCGGATGGTGCGGGGATCGTCGTGGAACAGCGCCTCCAGCGTCGGGACGTCGTTGCCCACCAGTGCCGCCTCGTAGGCCGCGAAGGCGGCTTCCACCTCGGCCTTCACGGCCGGATCGTCGATGATCATCGGGGTTCCGCTCACAGGTTCGCCACGGGGGCCCGGGCGACGCCCGCCCGCTCGAGGTGGTACGCGATCCGCAGGGCGACGTCCTCGCGCCAGGGTGCGGCGATGACCTGGACGCCGAGCGGCAGGCCCGCGTCGAGGCGCACCGGCACCGCCACCACCGGCAGGCCGATGAACGAGATCGGCTGGGTGAACACCCCGATATTGGCCCGCACCGGCAGGGTCACCCCGTCGAGCACGAAGGTGGTCTGGCCCGAGCGGGGGGCGCGGCACGGCGTGGCGGGTGCCAGGATGACGTCGACCTCGCGGAACAGATCGAGCACCGCCGCCCGGTACCAGCGGCGGAAGCGCTGGGCACGTTCGACCATCGGGGCCGGGATCATCGCCCCGGCGATCAGGCGGTCGCGCACTGCCGGGTCGAAATCCTGGCCCCGCGTCCGCAGGCGGTCGAGATGGAGGGCGGCCCCCTCGGCGGCGGTGATGAGGTAGGCCGCCGCCCGGGCGCGGGCCGCTTGCGGAATCTCGATTTCGCGCGTCGCATCCAGCGCCCGGGCGACGGTCGCCACGGCCTCGAACGTCTCGGCATCGCCGCCGCGCGCGAAGTAGCCGCCCGCCACCGCGACGCGCAGGGTGCCGAGGCCGTCTGCGAGGCGGGAGGCGGTGAGCTCGGCCGGCCGCGTGGTGGCGACCGGGTCGTCCGGGTCCGGCCCCTGCATCGCGTCGTAGCCGAGGGCGAGATCCCTGACGCTGCGGGCCATGGGCCCGAGATGGTCGAGGCTGCCCACGAAGGGAAAGCTGCCGGCCCGGGTCAGGCGGCCGTAAGTGGGCTTGAGGCCGAAACAGCCGCAGAAGGCCGAGGGCACCCGGATCGATCCGTTGGTGTCCGAGCCGAGGGCGATCGGCACCAGCCCCGCCCCGATGGCGCCGCCGGACCCGCCGGACGAGCCCCCGGACATGTGGCCGAGGGCGTGCGGGTTGCGGGTCGACCCGTCATGCACGTTCTCGCCCGTGAAGTCGTAGGCGTATTCGCCCATGTTGAGGCCGCCGACCAGGATGGCGCCGGCCGCCTCCATGCGGCGGATCAGGGCGGCGTCGCGCGACGCGGGCGCCCGTGCGCGGTTGATCGTCGATCCCGCCCGTGTCGGCAGGCCGGCGATGTCGAACAGGTTCTTGACCGCGAAGGGCACGCCCGCGAGCGGCCCGAGGGGTTCACCGCGGGCACGGGCCGCGTCCAAGGCCTCGGCACGGGCCGCGGCGCGTTCGGGCAGCACATCCGTGAAGGCGTTGACCGCGCCGTCGATGCGCGCGATCCGCGCCAGGCAGGCCGCCACGATGGTGCGCGCGCTCAGCGTGCCGTCGCGAAATGCGCCCGCCAGCGCCTCGGCCGTCATGGTGCCCGGATCGCGGGCCTGCTCCACACCCTCCATGCGGCTCATGCCTCGTAGACCGGGGCGGCGTCCACCGCGTCGGCCAGGGGGAATTCGGCCACATGGGCCGCGGCCGCGCGCAGGACCGCGAGGTTGCTGCCGATGGCGCCGATCCAGGTCGGATCGAGAGGAATGGCGAGCAGCCCGGCCGCCGCTTCGATGTAGGCATCGAGGCCGCCGGTCGGCGGTTCGTTGCGCTCCGACATGAGCTTTCTCCCAGTGATGTTTTTTCGTGCCGCCGGGACGCCCCGCGGACGGGGATCTATTCTGCCGCCGCGGCGGCGTGAGTCGCGGGCGGGGTCGACGGCGCGGCCGCCAGGGAGCGGGACGCGGCGTAGAGCAAGCCCGCCACCATCGCGTAAGCAAGCGCCAGGCCGGGCGTCACCGCCACGCCGACCGCCGGTCCGTGCATGAAGCCGAAGAAGGTGAGGACCGCCCCCGCCAGGGCGAAGGCCGCCGCCTTGGCGAAGGCGCGCTCGATGATGAACACCGTGATGGCCCCGAGGACGAGCCCGCCCAGAATCGCGCCTTCGCCGAGGATGCCGAGGCCGGCATAGAGCACGCCGGCCTGCCCGAGCTTGTCGAGGCCCACCGCGGCGGCACTGGTGCCGGCCGCACCCAGCGCCCCGTCGATCAGGGTCTTGGCCCAAGCCGCCAGATGGGGCGCGAAGGCGAGCACGATGGCCGGCGCATGGGAATGCGGCGTCTCCTGGAAGGCCTGCGCGCCGATCAGCATGCCGATGTAGAGCAGGATCGGGGCGATCGCGACCACGGGCACGAGGCTGGACAGCAGCGAGACCAGGTTGAGCCAGCACAGCAGCAGGATCACCGCTCCGGTGGCGAAGGAATAGCCGATCCGCCCGCCCATCGCCTTCCAGCCCGGATGGCCGATATAGACCGCGTTGATGAAGGGGTTGCCCATCAGGCAGCCGATCAGGCTGACGACGCCGTCGGCCGTGAGCACGCGGGTGGTGGGATAGGGGTCGCCCGCCACCTCGGCGCTCTCGACGTTGTCCATGGCCTCCACGAGGTCGTAGATGCCGAACGGGATCGCGGTGACCAGGATGATCCCGATGAAGTCGAAGCCCGAGAAGACGTGGCCGAGAGCCGGCAACGGCACCGAGAAGCCGATGCCGTGGAGCGCCGCCGCGAGGCCGGGGCCGCTCACCCCGCCGATGTCGAGGCCGAACAGCTTGGCGCCCCAGGCGATTCCCATCCCGAACAGGATGGCAACGAGGCCCGCCGGCAGGCGGCCGGGATAGCGCAGGCCCCCGAACCAGGCGAGCAGGATGATGGCGAAGGCCACCACGCCGATCACCGGCGTGGTGATGAGTTCGAGCGCCGGGCGCATGGCGATGAAGGTGACGGAGACGCCGGCGAGCGTGCCGAGCAGCGCCGCCCGCGGGGTGATCCGGCGGATTGCCGGGGCGGCAAAGCCGCCGATCATCAGGATAAAGCTCTGGATGAAGACCCAGGCGAGCCCCGCCTCCCAGGCTTTCACCGGATCGCCGGTGGCGAGCTTGATCGGCAGCATGATCACGAAGACCACGATGAACATGTGCGGCACGCTGATGCCGGAGGGCAGCGCGCAGACGTCGTTGCGCCCAGTCGCCGCGGCTAGCCGATAGGCGAGCCAGCCGTAATAGGCAGTCGAGAGGCAGAGCATCAGTCCGATGGCCGGCAGGATGCGCCCGAACGTGATGGCGTCGGGCATGCCCAGCACGAAGCGCAGCAGGCCGGTGAGCACCAGGAGGTTGACCAGGATGTTGGTGCCGAAGCCGAAGAAGGCGTTCCAATCCCCCGGCACCCACAGGCTCGGCCCGTGGCGTCGCCCGATACCGGATGTCGCTGGCCCCGTTCCGTCCGCGCCCGCCGCCATGATCGAGGTCCTTCCTGCTGGTATGCCGCGCCCGCGTGCCGGGGCGATGATCCGGTCGCGTCGTGAGACCGGGGCTGCGCCCGCGCCTAGCGCGCGCCGGCGAGGGCTTCGACCACCGCATCCGAGGACGTGACCCAACCGAAGATGCCGCCCTGGGCGGCGATCATCGCGAGGCCGACTCGGTGGAATTCAGGGCAGTAGGAGGCGCAGCCATCGCCGATCGCGATGCAGCGATAGCCGCGGTCGTTGCCCTCGCGGATGGTGGTGTGCACGCAGACCTCGGTGGTGACCCCGCAGACCAGCAGGGTCGCGATCCGGCGGGCCGACAGGACGGCCCCGAGATCGGTGGCGTAGAAGGCGCCCTTCCCGGGCTTGTCGATGACCACCTCGCCCCGGATCGGCGCCAGTTCGGGCACGATGCCGTGACCCGGCTCGCCGCGGATCAGGATGCGGCCCATCGGACCCGGCGCGCCGATGCGCGCGGTGGGCGTCCCTCGTTCCAGCTTGGCCGGCGGCGCATCGGAGAGGTCGGGCTTATGGCCCTCGCGCGTATGCACGATGAGGAGGCCGGCGTTTCGTGCGGCGGCCAGCACCGACCGGATCGGCGGCACCGCCGTCTGCAGCAGGCTCACGTCGTTGCCGAGGGTCTCGCCGAAGCCGCCGGGCTCCAGGAAGTCCCGCTGCATGTCGATGATCACCAGCGCGGTGGTCGCCGGATCGAAGGAGGCAGGGGCAGGTTCGGCCGCGATGACGGGACGCATGATCGGGGCACCGGGCCGGAGGAGTCTCGACCCGGGCGGGGCGGCGTCGTGTCCGGCCCCGATCTCGAATCTCCGGTGATCATGGATCCAAGCTCTGCCGGAGACACGCCCAAATGATGCGCGGCGCTGCATCCTTGCCGTGCAGGTTGCGCCACGCTTGTCCGCCCCTCGGCGCGCCCAGCGTGACGGTACCTGTCCGCCGGGACACGCGGGGGGGGGGCAGTCCACGCGACCCGGTGCCTTCGCCAGCCGGCCGGGACGCCGCGGAACGGACGGTCCGGGGCGCGTGCCACAAGGCCATGGACGCTCGAGCCGTGGACGCTCCAATGCCTAACGATAATGCAACCCTGGCTAGAAATTAGACCATCTGGTCCGACTATCATTTGGCGCGTGGCGTTTCCAGGGCGCGAGCGGCCCGGTGTGCGGGACGGCGCAGGTCCGTTTCCGTAGGGGAGCGCGCCAGGACTGTTGCATTTTTGTATCACCCCGCCTGGTTGCGTGGACGGGCCGGCCGGATGGCACATCGGTTGCGGTCATTTGCCCCAACGGATGCTTAAATCCGAGGGGGACGTTATCGATGATCACGACATTCACACGACCGCTGCTGGCTGCCACGCTGAGCCTCGCCGCCCTGGTGCCGGCCCTGGCCGCAGACCTCACCAAGGAGAAGGCGCCGATCGCACCCGTGGTGGTGCCGTCCGGGTTCTTCCTGTTCTCCGATACGCAGATCAGCTACCGCTACCAGTTCCCGGCTGCCAGTCCCGGCGCCCAGGTCCAGCGGTCCGACGGCAGCTTCCGCAACCAGGACGCGCCCAAGCACATCCTCAACCTCTCGCATGCGGATGCCTGGGCCTACGGCACCAACTTCTTCACCCTCGACATCCTGAAGTCGGGGTCGCAGTTCCCGGCGGGCACCACCGATGGTTTCGGCGTGCCGACCTACTTCGAATACGGGAACACCGAGGCCTACGGCCTCTATCGCGGAACCTTGAGCCTGAACGCCCTGACGGGGACGAAGGCCTTCGTGGTGCCCGGCATCATCAAGGATGTGTCGCTCGCCTTCGGCTTCGATGCCAATGCGCAGAACGACGCCTTCGGCTCCAAGAAGCGCGACGTGGTCGGCGGCCTGAACTTTGCCTTCGACGTCCCGGCCGGCTTCCTCAGCGCCTCGGTCCATGCCTACAAGGAGTGGAATCGCAACGGCTTCAACGTCGCCCCGAACCGGGATACCAGCTTCAACACGGTCCCGGAATTCGAAATCGTCTACAGCTTCCCGCTGGCCTTCACGGGCCTGCCGCTCAGCATCGCGGGCTTCAACAACATCGTCCTGCCCAAGGGGCGTGGCGTGAGCGATCCGTCCGCCTTCGCCTCCAACCCGAAGACGGGCCTCGAATTCCTGTCGCGGACCAACCTGGTCCTCGACGTCGGCAAGCTGATTTACAACCAGCCGAACCGGGTCGACGTCTTCATCGGCTTCCAATACTGGCTCAACAAATTCGGCAACGTCGAGCGCGCCAACTTCAAGGGGACCGAAGAGAAGAGCTTCCTGGCCGGCGTCTCCTTCCACGTGTTCTAAGGGTAGGCTCCAACGGCAGGCGCCTTCTCACAGGACAGGCACCTTGATCGATGGTCTGCAGGCGAGGTCTGCAGACCATGACCTGAACGACGAGGCCGGACCGCCGTCCGGCCTCCCGATTTCCGGGCGGGCCAGGGTGAGGGCCGGTCCGCACCGAGGGAACACCGGATCAGCATGGTCGAAATCCCCGCGACGCGACGAGTCTGGATCCGCAACCCGCTGGCGATCCTGGCGCTGGATTCCGGCGGCGGCCTCGTCGTCGCAGGTACCCGCATCGTCGAGCGCGTGCCCGCGGGCGGCACGCCCGCCGCGCCCGTCCACGAGACCTTCGACGCCAGCCGCCACGTGGTCGTGCCCGGCCTCATCAACACCCACCACCACTTCTTCCAGACGCTCACCCGCGCCCACCCGGTGGCGATCAACAAGCCGCTCTTCCCGTGGCTGAAAGCGCTCTACACGGTCTGGGACAGGATCACCCCCGAGGCGTTCCGGCTGGCCACCCGGCTTGCCTATACCGAGCTGCTGCTCTCCGGCTGCACCACGGCCGGCGACCACCATTACCTGTTCCCCAAGGGCCTCGAATCCTCCGTCGACATCCAGGTCGAGGAGGCCGGCCCCCTTGGTATCCGGGCCTTCGTCACCCGCGGTTCGATGAGCTTGTCGGTGCGCGACGGCGGCCTGCCGCCCGAATGCCTGACGCAGGACGACGACACCATCCTGGCCGACAGCGAGCGGGTGCTGCGCCTGTTCCACGACCCCAAGCCGGGCGCGATGGTGCAGATCGGGCTGGCCCCGTGCTCGCCCTTCAACGTCACCAAGCGGCTGATGCGCGAGAGCGCGGCCCTGGCGGACGCCCACGATTGCCGCCTGCACACCCATCTCGGCGAGACGCTGGACGAGGACCGCTACTGCGTCGCGATGTTCGGCCAGCGCCCGGTGGACTACCTCGAGGAGGTGGGCTGGATGGGGCCGCGCACCTGGCTCGCCCACGGCATCCACTTCAACGACGCGGAGGTGAAGCGCCTCGGTGCGGCCGGCGTCGGCGTGTGCCACTGCCCGACCTCAAACATGACCCTGGCCTCGGGCCAGTGCCGGACCTGCGAATTGGAGGCGGCCGGCTCGCCCGTCGGCCTCGGGGTCGACGGCTCGGCCTCCAACGACAGTTCGAACCTGATGGAGGGCGTGCGCCACGCCCTGATGATCAACCGCCTGACCTACGGCGCCGAGGCCGTCACCCATCTCGACGCCCTGCGCTGGGCGACCGAGGGCTCCGCTGCCTGCCTCGGGCGCAGCGACATCGGCCGCATCGCGGAGGGCTGCGAGGCGGATCTGGCCCTGTTCACCCTCGACGAACTGCGCTTTTCCGGCGCGCACGATCCCCTCGCGGCCCTGGTACTGTGCGGCGCCCACCGGGCCGACCGGGTGATGGTGGCAGGCTCCTGGCGGGTCATCGACGGCCAGCCCCTCGGGATCGAGACCGGCCAGTTGCGCGAGGCCCATACCCGCCTCGCCCACGCGCTGTTCGGCGCGCTCTAGCGTGGTCCCCGTCGTCCCCCCTGTCCGCACGGAGGGGCCGACACCCCTCTTCGGCGCCTATGGCATCGTCAAGCGCTTCGGCGCCTTCACGGCCAATGACGGCATCGATCTCGAGATCCGGGCCGGCGAGATCCACGCCCTGCTGGGCGAGAACGGCGCCGGCAAGTCGACCCTGATGAAGATCCTGTACGGGCTCCTGGAGCCCACCGAGGGGGTGGTGACCCATCGGGGCGACGTCGTGCGCCTCGCCCATCCGGAGGCCGCCCGCGCGCTGGGCATCGGCATGGTGTTCCAGCACTTTTCGCTCTGCGAGAACCTGACGGTCGCCGAGAACATCGCGCTGGTGATGCCCAAGGGCCTGAGCGGCCGGACCCTGAAGGCCCGGATCGCGGAGGTCGGGTCGACCTACGGCCTGCACCTCGACCCCGACCGGCCGGTCTGGTCGCTCTCGGCCGGCGAGCGCCAGCGCATCGAGATCATCCGCTGCCTGCTGCAGGACCCCAAGCTCGTGATCCTCGACGAGCCGACCTCGGTGCTGACCCCGGGCGAGGCCGAATTGCTGTTCACCGTGCTGGAACGCCTGCGCGACGAGGGCCGGGCGCTGCTCTACATCTCGCACCGCCTCGACGAGGTGCGCCGGCTGTGCGCGCGTGCCACCATCCTGCGCGGCGGCCGGGTGGTGGGGGCCTGCGATCCCCGCGCCGAGACCGCCCGGTCCCTCGCCGCCATGATGGTGGGCGTCCAAGTGCGTGAGGTGAAGCCACCTTCCGGCGTGGCGACCGGGCCGGAGCGCCTGGTCCTGTCCGGGCTCACCCTCCCCGCCCCCGGCCTGCACGGCACCGCCCTCGACGGCGTCTCCTTGAGCGTGCGCGGCGGCGAGATCGTCGGCCTCGCGGGGATCGCCGGCAACGGGCAGGCGGAGCTGTTCGATGCCCTCTCGGGCGAGACCCTGGCGCCGGAGGCCGGCATGGTGCGGTTCGACGGCGTCGCTTCGGGGCGCCTCGGCATCACCGCCCGGCGGCGCGGCGGCGCCGGTTTCGTGCCGGAGGAGCGCAACGGCCACGGCGCGGCCCCGACCCTGAGCCTGTCCGACAACGCGATCCTGTCGCGCCACGCCACCGCAGGCTTGAGCCGCTTCGGAGTCCTGCGCCGCGCCGCCGCCAAGGCCCTGGCCCGGGACGTGATCGCGGCCTTCGACGTGCGCAAGGCGGGACCCGATCCCGCCGCCGGAACGCTGTCGGGCGGCAACCTGCAGAAATACCTGATGGGGCGCGAGATCCTGGCCGAGCCCGGCATCCTCGTGGTCAACCAGCCGACCTGGGGCGTCGACGCCCTCGCGGCCGCCCATATCCGGCAGGCGCTCCTCGATCTCGCTTCCCGCGGCGCCGCCGTGCTGGTGATCAGCCAGGACCTCGACGAATTGTTCGAGATCGCCGGCCGCATCGCCGTGCTGCATGACGGCACCCTGTCGCCGCCGGTGCCGGCCGCCGAGACCACCCGCGAGGCCCTGGGGCTGCGCATGGGCGGGGCGAACCCCGCGGAAGCCGCCGAGGGTCCGGTGGCGGGCGCGCCGGATCACGCCCGGGAGCCGGCCCATGCGCATTGACCTGACCCCGCGCACCAACCGGTCGGCCCTGATGGACGCGCTCTCGCCCATCCTGGCCTTCCTGGCCGCGCTGGTGACGGGCGGGCTCGTGGTGGCCGTCATGGGCCGCTCGCCGGCCACCGCCTTCGTCACCTACTTCGTGGCGCCCCTGAGCGAGGTCTGGTCGCTGCAGGAGGTGGCCGTCAAGGCCGCGCCGCTCGCCCTCATCGCCACCGGCCTGGCCTTCTGCTACCGCGCCAACATCTGGAATATCGGGGCCGAGGGACAGTTCGTCGTCGGCGGCCTGTTCGGCGGCTGGATCGGCGTCGCCACCCACGGATCGCCCGGCGATCCCCTCTGGGTGCTGCCCCTGATGCTCCTCGTCGGCACGGGGGCCGGCATGCTCTACGGGCTGATCCCGGCCCTCCTCAAGGTGCGCCTCGGCGTCTCCGAGATCCTCACCAGCCTGATGCTGGTCTACGTGGCCGAACTGCTGCTCGACTACATGGCGCGCGGCCCGCTGCGCGATCCGGCCGGCTTCAACTTTCCCCAGAGCGTCACCTTCGATGACGCCGCCCGCCTGCCCTACCTGATGGAGGGCGGCACCCTCCATGCCGGCGTCGCCATCGCGCTGGCGGTTGTGGTCCTCGCCACCCTGGTTCTCGGCCGCACCCTGTTCGGCTTCACCGTGCGGGTGGTGGGGGCGAGCCCGCGCGCGGCGCGCTTCGCCGGCTTCAGCGACGGGCGCCTGACGCTCGCGGTCTTCGCCGTCTCCGGGGGCGCCGCGGGACTGGCCGGAATCTGCGAGGTGGCGGGCCGGATCGGCCAACTCCAGCCGTCGATCTCGCCGGGCTACGGCTTCACCGCCATCATCGTGGCGTTCCTCGGGCGGCTGTCCCCGATGGGTATCCTGGTGGCGGCCCTGGTCATCGCCCTCACCACCATCGGGGGCGAGGGCGCGCAGATCGACCTGAAGCTCCCCCTCGACCTGACGCGGGCCTTCCAGGGCCTGCTGCTCGCCCTGGTGCTCGGGGCCGACGCCCTGTCGCGCTACCGGGTCCGCCTCGTGCCGGGAGCGACCGCATGACCATCCACGGCGTCAGCCTCGATATCGTCCAGATGGTGCTCATCACCATCGTGGCCGCCGCCACCCCGCTGATGATCGCGGCGCTCGGCGAACTCGTCGCCGAGCGCGCGGGCGTGCTCAACCTCGGCGTCGAGGGCATGATGGTGCTGGGCGCCGCCGCCGGTTTCGCGGTGGCGGTGGAGACCGGCTCGACGCTGCTCGGCGCGCTGGCGGGGGCCGGGGCGGGCCTCGCCCTCTCGGCCCTGTTCGGACTTCTCACGGTGGTGCTGAGCGCCAATCAGGTCGCCTCCGGCCTCGCCATGACGATCCTGGGGCTCGGGCTCTCGGGCCTCGTCGGCGCCTCCTATGTCGGCCTCAAGCGCGATCCGGCGCCGCACTTGTCCGTGCCGGGTCTTACCGATCTGCCCGGCCTCGGCGGCCTGCTCTTCGGGCAGGACGGCTTCGTCTACTTCGCCTTCGCGCTGGCGGCCGGGGTGTGGTGGTTCCTGTGGCGCACCCGCGCCGGCCTGATCCTGCGGGCCATCGGCGACGACCACACCGCCACCCACGCGCTGGGCCTGCAGGTCCGCAAGGTGCGCGTCCTCGCGGTGCTGTTCGGCGGGGCCTGCGCGGGGCTGGCCGGGGCCTACCTGTCGCTGTCCTACACCTCGTTCTGGGCGCCCGCGATGACGGCCGGGCGCGGCTGGATCGCCCTGGCCCTCGTGGTCTTCGCCTCCTGGAATCCGCTCCGGGCGGTGGCCGGCGCCCTGCTGTTCGGCGGCGCCACGGTGCTCCAGCTCAATGCCCAGGCGGCCGGCCTCGGCCTGCCGGGGCAACTCCTCTCCGCCCTGCCCTACCTCGCCACCATCCTGGCCCTGGTCTTGCTCTCCCTCGGCAGGCGCCAGGGCGGCTCCCTCGCCCCGGCGGCCCTCGGCCGCGTCTTCACCCCGCACCGGTAGACGTGCATTCTGGAAGGATATCGGAACGATGCGGATCGTGCAGGGTGCCCTGGTGGCCGTTCTCGCCCTCGGACTCGGGGCCGCGCAGGCCCCGGACGCGCACGCGCAGGAGAAGAAGCCCGGCGAGAAGCTGAAGGTCGGCTTCGTCTATGTCGGGCCGGTGGCCGATTACGGCTACTCGTACCAGCACGACCAGAGCCGCAAGGCCCTCGCCGCCGCGCTGGGCGACAAGGTCGAGACCAGCTTCCTCGAGAACGTGCCGGAGGCCGACAGCGAGCGGTCCATCGAGAGCTTCGCCCGCTCCGGCTACGGCCTGGTCTTCACCACCTCGTTCGGCTTCATGGAGCCGACCCTGAAGGTCGCCAAGAAGTTCCCCAAGGTGAAGTTCGAGCACGCCACCGGCTACAAGCGCGCGCCCAACGTCTCGACCTACTCGGCCCGCTTCTACGAGGGCCGCTACGTCTGCGGGGTGATCGCCGGGCGCCTCTCGAAGACCGGCACGCTGGGCTACATCGCCTCGTTCCCGATCCCCGAGGTGGTGAGCGGCATCAACGCCTTCATGCTCGGCGCCCAGTCGGTGAACCCCGACATCAAGATCAAGATCGTCTGGGTCAACACCTGGTTCGACCCGGGCAAGGAGGCCGAGGCCGCCAAGGCGCTGCTGGCCCAGGGCGCCGACATCCTGTCGCAGCACACCGATTCCGCTGCGCCGTTGCAGGAGGCCGAGAAGCAGGGCAAGCTCGCCTTCGGACAATCCTCGGACCAGATGCGTTTCGCCCCGAAGGCCCAGCTCACCTCGATCGTCGACGACTGGGACGGCTACGTCATCGGCGAGGCCAAGGCCGTCCTGGACGGCACCTGGAAGAGCCACGACACCTGGGGCGGCATCAAGGACGGCATGGTCGTGCTGGCGCCCTTCGCCAACATGCCCGACGACGTGAAGGCCCAGGCCGAGGCCACCAAGACGGCGATCGCGAACGGCACGCTCCTGCCCTTCCACGGCCCCGTCTTCAAGCAGGACGGCACCGAGGCGGTGAAGGCCGGCGAGAACGCCCCCGACCCGATGATCCTCGGCATGAACTGGTACGTGAAGGGCATCGCCGACACGCTGCCGCGCTAGGGCCGTCGCGAACCGACCCGTGGGGGAGCGAGGAACCGGCGTTCGAACACGAGAGGCCGCATGAGACACGCGATCCGCTTCCTCCTCGGCCATGAGGCGCGCACGATCGAGGCCTGCGATCCGACCCTGACGGTGCTCGACTGGCTGCGCGGCCCCGAGCGGCTGGTCGGCACCAAGGAGGGCTGCAACGAGGGCGATTGCGGGGCCTGCACGGTGGTGGTGGTGCGCCCCGAGGGGCCGCCCGGCGCCGAGCGCCTGCGCTACCGCACGGTCGATGCCTGCATCACCTTCCTGGGCATGCTCGACGGCTGCCAGCTCCTCACCGTGGAGCACCTGCGTGGGAGCGACGGCACGCTCCATCCGGTCCAGCGCCTGATGGTGGAGGAGCACGGCTCGCAATGCGGCTTCTGCACGCCGGGCTTCGTGATGTCGCTGTTCGCCATGACCAAGGATTGGCCCGCCGCGGCCGGGGAAGTCTGGACCTCCGCGAGCCCCATCGACGATGCCCTCGCGGGCAATCTCTGCCGCTGTACCGGCTATGCCCCGATCGTGCGCGCGGCCGAGCGGGCGCTGGCCCTGCCGGAAGCGGATGCCTTCGACGCCGCCCACGACGCCACCCTCGCCCGGCTGCTGGCCTTGCGCGACGACGAGACCGTTGCGGTCTCCGGGCCGAAGGGCCGCTTCTTCGCCCCGGCCACCATCCAGGCGCTCGTCGATCTCATGGCCGAGCACCCCCAGGCGACGATCGTGGCCGGCGCCACCGATGTCGCCCTCTGGGTGACCAAGGGCCTGCGCGTGCTCGACCCGGTGATCTGGCTCGGGCGGGTGCGAAGCCTGCGCGTCGTGGGCGAGGCGCCCGATCACCTGTATCTCGGAGCCGGCGTGAGCCTCGCCGAGGCCGGCACGCATCTCGCCGGACTGCATCCGGATCTCGGCGAACTCTTCCGCCGCCACGGTGCCGCCCAGACCCGCAATGCCGGCACCCTCGGCGGCAACATCGCCAACGGCTCCCCCATCGGCGACGCGGCGCCGGCCCTGATCGCCCTCGGGGCAGGCCTCCATCTCATCGGCCGGGGGACCGAGCGCGAGATTCCCCTCGCGGATTTCTTCGTCGCCTATGGCCGGCAGGACCTGCGCCCGGGCGAGTTCGTCGCCGGGGTGCGGGTGCCGAGACTCGGCCCGAAGGCGATCTTCCGCGCCTACAAGATTTCGAAGCGCTTCGACGAGGATATTTCGGCCGTCCTCGGCGCCTTCCGACTGACGCTCGACGGCGGCACGATCGAGGAAGCCTGCATCGCCTATGGCGGCATGGCCGGCACCCCGAAGCGGGCCGTCCAGGCCGAGGCCGCGCTGGTGGGGCAAGCCCTCGACGCCGCCGTGATCCCGGCCTTCAAGGCCGCACTCGCGCAGGACTTCACCCCGCTCACCGACATGCGGGCTTCGGCTGCCTACCGCCTCAAGGTCGCCGGCAACCTGATCGAGCGCCTGATCCACGAGAGCGCCCCGGAGGCGCCGGAAACCCGCTTGGCGAGGGTGGGAGCACTGGCTCATGCTTGATCGCACGCCCCCTGCCCCGAAGGCGGACGACCGGATCGCGGGCGGCGCCCACACGCCGCGCATCCACGACAGCGCCGCCCGCCACGTCGGCGGTTCGGCGATCTACATCGACGACATGGCCGAGCCGGCCGGCCTGCTGCATGTCTGCCTGGGCCTGAGCGAACGCGCCCATGCCCGCCTGGTCTCGGTGGATCTCGACCCCGTGCGCAGCGCCGAGGGCGTGGTCGCGGTGTTCACCGCCGCCGACGTCCCGGGCGTCAACGACATCTCGTCCTCGCACCGGAACGACGAGCCGATGCTGGCCGAGGACACGGTGTCGTATGTCGGCCAGCCGATCTTCGCGGTGGCGGCCCTGACCCGCGATGCGGCCCGCCGCGCCGCCCGCCACGCCGTCATCGCCTACGAAGACCGCGCGCCCGTCCTGACCTACCGGGAGGCCCGGGCGGACGGCACGCTGGTCTGGCCGCCCATGACCCTGACGCGCGGCGATTCCGACGCGGTGCTGGCGGAGGCTCCCGGCATCGTCCGGGGCCGGATGGCCATCGGCGGCCAGGAGCACTTCTACCTCGAGGGCCAGATCGCGCTGGCCATTCCGGGCGAGGACGACGAGGTCACGGTCTACACCTCGACCCAGCACCCCTCGGAGGCCCAGGCCCTGGTCGCTAAGGTGCTGGGCACGGTCAATTCCGCGGTGACGGCCGAGATCCGCCGGATGGGCGGCGGCTTCGGCGGCAAGGAGAGCCAGTCGAACCTGTTCGCCTGCGTGGCGGCCCTGGTGGCCAAGACGACCGGACGCGCCGCCAAGATCCGGCCCGACCGCGACGACGACATGATCATCACGGGCAAGCGCCACGATTTCGAGGTCGATTACCTCGTCGGCCACGATGCCGCGGGCAAGATCCTGGCGGTCGACATGCAGCTCGCCGCCCGCTGCGGCTGGGCCGCCGACCTGTCGGGGCCGGTCACCGACCGCGCCCTGTTCCACGCCGACAATTGCTATCACTACCCGGCGGTGCACCTGACCTCGCGGCCCTACCGCACCCACACCCAGTCCAACACCGCCTTCCGGGGCTTCGGCGGCCCGCAGGGCATGGTGGCGGCCGAGCGGGTGATCGAGGAGGTGGCCTATGCCTGCGGCCTCGACCCGTTGGAGGTGCGCAAGCGCAATTTCTACGGTACCGAGACCGACAACGTCACGCCCTACCACCAGACCATTTCCGACAATTGCATCCGGGATTTGGTGGCCAAACTGGAAGTGGATTGTGAGTATGCTGGGCGCCGCGCGGCCCTGCATGCGGCAAATGAAGCGAGCCCGGTGATCAAGCGCGGCATCGCCCTGACGCCGGTGAAGTTCGGCATCTCCTTCACCTCGACCGCCTATAACCAGGCCGGCGCCCTGGTGCACATCTACAATGACGGTTCGGTCGGCCTGAACCACGGCGGCACCGAGATGGGCCAGGGGCTCTACGTCAAGGTCGCGCAGGTGGTGGCGGAGGAATTCCAGATCGATGCCGACCGGGTCCGCATCACCGCGACCACGACCGGCAAGGTACCCAACACCTCGGCCACCGCCGCCTCGTCGGGGGCGGATCTCAACGGCATGGCGGCCCGCGCGGCCGCCCAGACACTGAAGGACCGCCTCGTCGCCTTCGCGGCCGAGGCCTGGAGCGTCGCGCCCGAGACGGTGCTGTTCCTGCCCAACCGGGTCCGGGTCGGCAACCAGGAGATCGCCTGGGCCGAGCTGATCCACAAGGCCTACCTCGCCCGCGTCCAGCTCTCGGCCACGGGCTTCTACAAGACCCCGACCATCCACTGGGACCGCGATGCCGGCCGGGGCCACCCGTTCTACTATTTCGCCTACGGCGCGGCCTGCGTGCAGGCGGCGGTGGACACGCTGACCGGCGAATACCGGATCGAGCGGGCCGACATCCTGCACGATTGCGGCCGCTCCCTGAACCCGGCGGTGGACCGGGGCCAGATCGAGGGCGGCTTCATCCAGGGGCTGGGCTGGCTCACCACCGAGGAATTGTGGTGGGACGGCAAGGGCGCTTTACGCACCCATGCGCCGTCCACCTACAAGATCCCGGCCTGCGGCGACCGCCCGCGCATCTTCAACGTGGCCCTCTACGAGAACGCGAATCGCGAGGCGACGATCTACCGCTCGAAGGCGGTGGGCGAGCCGCCGCTGATGCTCGGCATCGCCGGGCTGCACGCCCTGTCGGACGCGGTGGCGAGCGTCGCCGGGCACCGGCACTGCCCCCGCCTCGACGCCCCGGCGACGCCCGAACGCGTCCTCGACGCCGTCGAGCGGATGCGGGCCCTGGCGGACCATCCGCAAACCGCGCAGCCGTGAGCCTCGACCCGTCGGAGGCGCTGTCGGAAACCCTGGCGGGCGCCCTCGCGGCGGGCGAGCCGGCGGCCCTCGTTACCCTGTCGGAGGCGCGGGGCTCGACGCCGCGCGCCGCCGGCACCGCCATGCTGGTGATGCCCGGCCGGGTCGTCGGCACCATCGGGGGCGGCACCTACGAATGGGCGGGCATCGCCCGGGCCCGGCAACTCCTGGCGGCGGGCGAGCGGGAGGCCACCCTGCCGATGCCGCTCGGGCCGGAAACCGGACAATGCTGCGGCGGGCACGTCACCCTGACGATCGTCCGGGCCGGGGCCGAGACGTGCGCGAGCCTCAGCGCCCGGGAGGCCGAGGGAGCGGCGCGGGCGCCGTGGGTGCTGATCTACGGCGCCGGCCATGTCGGGCGCGCCCTGGCGCTGGCCCTCGACCCGCTGCCGTTCCGCACCCGGATCGTCGACGACCGGCCCGGGGAGATCGCCCGCGTGGAGGGCGCCCGCATCCTCCGGGAGGTCGGCTCGGCCAGTGCCGTGGCCGAGGCCGCGCCGCCGGGGGCCGCGCACGTGGTGCTCACCCACAGCCACGCCCTCGACAGCCTGATCTGCGCCAGCCTGCTGGAGGCCAACAGCTTCGCGTATCTCGGCCTGATCGGATCGGCCACCAAGCGGGCGACCTTCCTCAGCGCCTTCCGGGCGATGGGGCTCGACGCGGCCGCCCTCGACCGCCTCGTCTGCCCGATCGGCGGCAGGCCGGTGCGCGACAAGCGCCCGGCCGTCATCGCCGCCCTGGTGGCGGCCGAACTGATCGGCGTCTTTGCGGGCTGATCTGGAGGCTCGACCGGCCGATCAGGGACGCGGCGGCGGGACGTTCGCTCCGCGTGCGGGCATCGACTCGGCAGGCATGGACTCGGCAGGCATCGACTCGGCCGCAATGCCGCCGGCCCGGGGCGGGACCGGGATCGCGTCGCCGCTGCTGATCGCCTCGGCCTCGTTGCGGGGGCCTGCCCGGCCCTCGGTGCCGCCCGGCGCGGTGGCGGCATCCATGCCGGCCGGCGCGCCGGCGCCCTGGGCCAGGGCCGCCCCGGCGAGGCCGAGCGACAGGGTCAGGACGGTGATCAAACGGATCGGGGTGGGCTGGATCATGGCAGGCTCCAGGGTTCGCAAGGAGGCGGAGAGCGTCGCGCGATGTCGCGTCGGGCTTTCGGAAAGGTCGGCGTTCGGCGCGGCTTCGGCGGAAGCGGGCTCAGCGGTGACGTTTGTGCCGGGGTGCCCGGTGCCGGGCTGCCCGGTGCCGGATCGCCCGGTGTCGGAGGGCCGCGCGTCCGCGCAGGCCGCCGGGGGCCGTGACCCGGGACTGGCCGCCGGGAGCGATCAGGGTGCCCTGGGCCCGGGGCGCCGGCGTCAGCATGAACAGGCCGGCCGTGACGAGCGCGGCCGCGAGGCTCCGCCCGAGCATTCCAACGCTTGCAAACCTACGCTTCAGGAACAGCTGCGGCACATCACGTCCTCCCGCGAGCCCGGCGCCCGCATGATCGAGGATGGTCCTGGCAAAGGACGTGCCGGACCGGCCCGACATCACCGAGGCTTGTTCCGCACATCTCGACGTCTGCGCACGCGTGCCGGCGGTCTTCAGGATGGTGCTGGTCGATATCTTGCGCGGATCAGGCTGGATCGATGATGGCTGCTTCGCTCGGCAACGGATCGACTGGATGGGGAAGCGCGGGCGCTCCGCGTCGGGACAGCGCATCCCAAAGAGCGAAGGATTCGGGTGCTCAGAAGTCCAATGCTCAGAAGTCCGGGGCTCAGGAGTCCGTGGCTCAACTGCCCCGATAGGTCTGGTAGCTCCACGGGCTCGCCACCAGCGGCACGTGATAATGCCCCTCCGGCTCGGCGACGCCGAAGCGCAGCGTCACGATGTCGAGGAAGGGCGGTTCGGGCAGGCCCGGTTGGGTCGTCCGGAAATGGTCGCCGATGTGGAAGCGCAGCTCGTAGGCGGCGATCGGCACCGGACGGTCGGCGATGAGGGGCGCGTCGGTGCGCCCGTCCGCGTTGGTCACGGCCCGGGCGATGAGGGCGGTCTCGGTGTCGGAGACCCATTCGTGCAGTTCCACCGCCACGCCCGACGCCGGCCGTCCCGCCGCGGTGTCGAGGATGTGCGTCGAGATCCGCCCGGTGGTGCGCAGGGCGCCCGGTCCTTCGACCAGCGCGCCAAGGCGGATCGCGGCGATGCGGAACACCTCCGACAGGGCGGTGGCGCGCTCGGTCTCGGCGTCGGAGGCGAGGCGCGCCGCAAAAGCGCGCAGGAGCGAGGCGCGGCCGTGGCGCCGGATGCAGAGGATGAAGGGAAACCCGAAGCGCGCCACGTAGGCCGCGTTCAGCGCCGCGAACCGCGCGTATTCCGCCTCGGACAAGCGGTCGAGCCCGGCCGAGGCCTGCTCGGCGATCGAATCGGGGGCGATCCGTCCGTCGCGGGCGGCGCGGCCCGCGAGTTCGGGGTGGCCGGTCAGCAGGCCGAGGCGCGCCGTCTCGGGGGCGGCCTCCACCGCGCCCCGCATGGCGGCGAGGAGCGCCGTGACCGTGGGAAACGGGCGCTGCCCGGCCGCCGCCTCGGCGACCCAGGGCGCGTGCTCGAACACCGCCCCGAGGGCATCGACGAACGCCGCGGGCGAAGCGCGGTTCAGATCGTCGAGAATCGGCATCGGAATCCTTCCTGTGCGCAGCCGGTTTCGGCAGGCCGGCATAGCAGGCAACGGGCCATCCGGCGCGGGTGGCGCTCGCCAGGGCCGCGGAAATGTGGTCTTGCGCGCGCTCCTGCCCGCCGGGCGAAGTCCGCCCGGTCCGCTGGACCACGAGACGAGGGCGCCATGATCCGCAAGACGCATCTTCCGCCCGACGCGACCCTGCTCCAGGTCGCGGGCGATCTCGCCGCGCCGGAGGAGTACCTGCGCCGCCTCCTCGGCAACATGCGCTTCTGCCAGAAGCGGCACGGCGACGCCCGGGTGCGCATCGGCGTGACCGGCAAACACAAAGGAAAGGGGTTCAGCCCCTCGTACCGGATCGACTATCACCAGGACGGAGTCGAGACGGTGTTCAACGGCTTCGGCGGCACCTCGCACAGCGCCTTCACCGAGACCAATGTCCGCGAGACCAACTGGAGCCGGGGCCATGCCACGATCCAAGAGGTCCAGCGCCTCTACGACGAACTTCGCAAAGGCGATTCGCATAAGCGCGACCCGAAAACGGATGGCACGAGCCGGCAAGACGGAAGCCGGGACGACGTGACTCAAAGCGTGCCGCGCGAGTCCTGACCTTCCGTCAGGCGGCCCGACAGGCAGGGCCGCGATCCGGGCCGCCATCCGGCGCCCGCCCGGGCGTGGGTGTCCCCGCCCCCGGGCGGAGTAGGGTTCAGCGATCCCGCGTGTGGGTCGTGCGCGAATCCTGGGTCTTGTTGCCGTCGGCGGCGGGCGATGCACCGGGGACGCCGGTATTGCCCGATCCGCCGCCCATCTCCCCGGCCTTGAGCATCTCGCCCTTCCGCATCTCTCCCGCCGTGCCGGCCGGCGACGTACCGGACGGGGCGGGGACGCCGGACTGCTGGGCCAGGGCGACGCCCGGACTTGCGATGAGAGCCGAGGCGGCAACCATGAGGATACGTCGGTTCGACATGCCAATCTCCTGATCAGGACAGACAATCAAGTGCGGCTCTTGGCCATTGGTTCGGTCGGATCATGTATAGAATGCCCTCATAAACATTCTTATGAGGGTGATTGCGCAATGTATCTTGCGTAAATGTTGAGTCTGGGCGCCCTTTGTCCGGGCCGCACGGGGAAGGCGCTCGGAATACCGACCTTGACCTGCGGCCTCCGGGCCGGTGCGCGGCTTCGGATGGTGCCGCGTGATTTCACCCGGTCGTGCGGGTCCGCCCTTCCGGGGGACGAGGCCTCGGGCTGGCATGTGGCTTGCGGACCCGGACTGCCGCGGCCTTCCCGGGCGCGCGCGAGACGAGGGACCGACGCGTGGATCACGGCTCTTCCGCATCCGGCTCTTCTTCAACCCCCGCATCGTCCCAGCCCGGTCCAGCCGGCCGCTCCGCGCCCACCGCCCCGCCATTGGCCCTCCTGCTTCTCGGGCTTCAGCACGTGCTGGTGATGTATGCCGGCGCCGTCGCGGTGCCGCTCATCGTCGGACGCGCCCTCAAGCTCCCGCCCGAGCAGGTGGCGATGCTGGTCAGCGCCGACCTGTTCGCCTGCGGCCTCGCCACCTTGATCCAGAGCTGGGGCCTGCCCGGCATCGGCATCCGCATGCCGGTGATGATGGGCGTGACCTTCGCGGCGGTGACGCCGATGATCGCCATGGGCACCAGCCCGGATCTCGGGCTCACGGGCATCTACGGGGCGGTCATCGTCGCGGGCCTGTTCGCCCTTCTGGCGGCGCCCCTGGTCGGGCGGCTGCTGCCCCTGTTTCCCCCGGTGGTGACCGGCACGGTGATCCTGGTCATCGGCATCTCGCTGATGCGGGTGGGCGTGAACTGGGCCGCCGGCGGCCTCGGCAACCCCGCCTACGGGGCGCTGCTCTATCTCGGCATCGCGCTGTTCGTCCTTCTCGTCATCCTGGGCCTCACCCGCTACACCCGCGGCTTCGTCGCCTCGGCCTCGGTGCTCATCGGCATCGTGGTCGGCATGGGGGTCGCGGGCGCCTTCGGCCTCGTCGACCTGTCGCGGGTGGCCACGGCGCCGTGGTTCGACGTGGTGCGGCCCTTCGCCTTCGGGGTTCCGAAGTTCGATCTCGTGGCCAGCCTCACCCTCTGCCTCGTCATGGTGGTGGTGATGATCGAATCAACCGGCATGTTCCTGGCCCTGGCCGAGATCACCGGCGAGACCGTGGACGAGGCCCGCCTGATCCGGGGCCTGCGCGCCGACGGCCTCGGCACCGTGCTGGGCGGGGTGTTCAACACCTTCCCGTACACCTCGTTCTCGCAGAACATCGGCCTCGTCGGCGTCACCGGCGTGCGCTCGCGCGTCGTCACGGTGATCGGCGGCGTGGTGATGCTCGGCCTCGGGCTGGTTCCGAAGCTGGCGGCCCTGGTGGAGGCGGTGCCGTCCTGCGTCCTGGGGGGAGCCGGGCTGGTGATGTTCGGCATGGTGGCGGCCACCGGCACACGCATCCTCGGCGCGGTCGATTTCGCCGCCAACCGCAACAACCTGTTCATCGTCGCGGTCTCGGTCGGGTTCGGGCTGATCCCCCTGGTGGCGCCGGCCTTCTTCAAGCAGATGCCGGACGTGCTGCATCCGCTGCTGGAATCCGGCATCCTGC
Organism: Methylobacterium sp. Leaf113; assembly: GCF_001423325.1. Taxonomy (NCBI): domain Bacteria; kingdom Pseudomonadati; phylum Pseudomonadota; class Alphaproteobacteria; order Hyphomicrobiales; family Methylobacteriaceae; genus Methylobacterium; species Methylobacterium sp. Leaf113. The sequence continues at coordinate 63,841 of NZ_LMNJ01000054.1, read as the reverse complement.
TGGCGGCCCTGTCGGCGGTCGCCCTGAACCTGTTCTTCAACGGTCTCGGCAGCCGGGACGGCGCCCGGGCCGAGGCCGCCCGCCTCGCCCATGCCGCCGAGGCGTGAGCCGCCGGACCCGGTCCGGGAGACCATCGATCGTGAGAGGACCCGCACCATGGCGCTGACGAAGGCACGATACGGCAAGGGCCGCGTGCGGGTGCTCCGGCTGGTGCGCGGGGACGCGCGTCACAGCGTGCGCGAACTCACCCTGACGGTGCTGCTGGAGGGCGATTTCGGCGCCGCCTGGACGTCGGGCGACAACCGGCAGGTGATCGCCACCGACAGCATCAAGAACATCGTCAACATCACCGCCGCCCAGCAGGTCGAGGCGGAGACCGAGGCCTTCGTGGGCCATGTCGCCGACCTGTTCCTGGAGCGCTACGCGCAGGTCGCCACCGTCACCATCGAGGCGCTGGAAACCCGTTGGCTGCGCCGGACCATCGCGGGGGCGCCGCACGCCCACACCTTCACCCTCGACGGCAACGGCGCGCCCTTCGTCCGCCTCGTCGCCGACCGGTCCGGCGCGGTGCTGCAATCGGGCCTGCGCGGCTACACCCTGATGAAGACCACGGAATCCGGCTGGGCCGACTTCGTCGACGACGCCTTCCGGACCCTGCCCGACACCCATGACCGCATCTGCGCCACCAGCATGGACGCGACCTGGACCTGGACCGCGCCGCCGGCCGACCCGGTGGCGGCCAACGCGGCCATCCTCGACACGATGATCACGGTCTTCGCCACCACCTACAGCGCCGGCGTGCAGGACAGCATGTACCGCATGGGCGAGGCCGTGCTGGCGGCCCGGCCGGACATCGCCGAGATCCACTTCGCGATGCCCAACAAGCACTACATCCCGATGAACCTGGCGCCCTTCGGCATCGCCCATGGAGGCCAGGTCTTCCTGCCCACCGACGAGCCGCACGGCCAGATCGAGGCCACCCTGGCGCGCGACGGCTGACCGCCGCGAAGCCGAGCCTCCTGTTGGACGCCGATCCGTGCTTCAGACCTCGGTTCGCCCGCAGGCCGGGCCGGCGTTTCGCGTGCCGAAGTCGAGAAATCCAGCCGTCCGGGTGCGGATTCGCACGCGGCGTCCAGAACCATGCCAGATCCACCGCGATGCCGCAGAAAACGGTGATGTTCGATCAAGTGCCCGGAGCAAATGAGGAATTTTCAAGACTTCGAGCGCATCGGCGGGAGATGAGCGTTGGAGTTCGTGCCGCTTTGCTCATCCTTAATGCACAATCCTCAAGCAGAGTGTGTTGTTTTCGGCGCCATACGCGCACAGATTGCAGGAACTGGAACGCACCGCCTCGCGTCTTTGCGACACGCGTTCCGATCGAGGATTCCTGCCATGACCCATCGTCGTCTCACCACTGCCGTCTCCGCCACCCTCGCCATCGCCCTGGGCCTGTCCGCCTCGGGCGCCGTCGCCCAGAGCTACAACGCACCCGCCGGCATCCCGGCCGCCGTGGCTCCGGGTGGTCTCGAGGGACGGGCCGCCGCCCACAACCTGCACGCACTGCGCCGGAGCCACGGCGATACGATCGTTCAGCGGAACGTCACGGGCGATCTGACCACCGGTTCGGTCCGCGCTCCCCGCGCCGACCGCTGGTAAGTCCCGGTCCCGATCCTGAGGATGGCCGGTGTTCCCAGGCGGGGCGCCGGCCTTCGTCGTTCCGGAAGCGGAGCGGTTTTTGATGCGCCGCAGTTTCTGCTTTGCCGGAGTTTCTGCTTCGCCAGAGGACGGAGGCCGTTCAGGCCGCGGCTTCGCGCGGGGCTTCGGGCGGGGCTTCGGGGCTGAGCGGCACGGTGTGATAGCGCCGGTCGGCGTAGACGAGGCCGTGACCGTCGCCGGGCTCGGCGAGGCCCACCACCTCGCAATAGAGGACGTCGTGGGTGCCGACCGGGTGACGGCCGACGATGCGGCAATCGAAGGCCGAGAGGGCTCCGGGGAGGGCCGGAGCGCCGGTCACGAGGGTGGTCCAGGTGGCGGCGGCAAAGCGCGTCTCCATCGGGGTGCGCCCACCGAAGGCCGTGGCGATTCCGGATTGCTCCGCCGCCAGGGTGTTCACGCACAGCACATCGTTGGCGCTCACCGCCGCATAGGCCGAGGACGACCGGTTGATGCAGACCAGCAGCGTCGGCGGCCCGTCGCTGACGCTGCACACCGCGGAGGCGGTGAAGCCGGCCCGGCCCCCGTCCCCGTCGGTCGTGATGAGGTGGACGGCGCCGGCCACGCGCGCCATCGCGCCGCGATAGGCGTCGGCCTCGACGCCGGGCAGGTTTGCCGCGCCGGGGAAATCTGCCGCGCTGGGGTTCGTCTGGCTCATGGGGATCACTCCTGGGATGCGAGGAACGCCACGAGCGTCCGGTTGAAGGCGTCGGCGCGGGTCACGCTGTGGGCGTGGCCGCCGCTCGGCACCCGGTCGAGGCGCGCGTTGGGCAGCCCCCGCGCCAGAGCCTCCGAGCACAGATAGGGCACCAGCACGTCGTCCTCCGCCGCCATGACGAGGGTCTCGTGCGCGATGCCTGGGAGATCCGCCGTCAGGTCGAAGGCTTCCAGCGCCGCGATCCGGGCCAGCACCGTGTCGCGCCCGGGGAAATGCGCCAGGGCGTGCGCCTCGTCGTCGGCCACGCGGTCCGCGTGCTCGGACAGCCAGGCCGCCGGGTAGAGGAAGATGGCCTGTGCCCGGACATAGGCCTCCGGGCTCTCGGCCAGCAACACCTTGCGGGCGGCAAAGCAGCGCTTCGTGGCGGAATCCGCCCGGGCCCAGCCGTTGATCACGACGAGGCGGCCGACCCGGTCCGGATGGGTGCGGGCGAGTTCGAGGCCGATCAGCCCGCCGAGGGCGTGCCCGACGATGTCGCAGCGCTCGGACCCGCAGGCATCCATCACGGCGAGGGCGTCGCGCGCCATGGCGGCGATGTCGTGCCCGGGCTCCAGGGGCCCGCCCGAGCGGCCGGTGCCGCGATGGTCGTAGGTGATCACGCGGAAGCGCGCGGTCAGCGCGTCCATCTGCGGCGCGAAGTAGCCGGCCGAGCCGCCGAGCCCCGGGGAGAGCAGGACCGTCCGGGCGCCGGAGCCCTGGACCGCGTGATGGATCGCCATCGATGCCTCACGAGAATGGGTCAGGAGGAATGCCTCGGGCAGGATGAGGCTTGAACGAAGGACGAGGCTTCAGCGAAGGATGAGGGCTCAGGCCTTGCCCACATGCGCGACCGAGGCGATCTCCACCAGCGCGTCGGGCTTCACCAGACCGCACTGGATGCAGTAGCGCGCCGGCTTCTCGCCGGGAAAGTACGTGGCATAGACCGTGTTGATGGCGGCGTAATCGGCCCAGTCCTTCAGGAAGATGTGGTTGAAGGTGATGTCGTCCATGGTGCCGCCGGCGGCGGTGACCACGCCCTTGATGGTCTCCAGCACATGCCGGGTCTGCGCGGCGGCATCGCCCACGTGGACGACGTTCGCCTCCGCGTCGAGGGGCAGCGTGCCCGAGACGTAGAGCACGCCGTCGGCCAGCGTACCGGGCACGTAGGGCGCCAGCGGCTTGCCGGTGCCGGGCGGAATGATCACGGTCTTGGGCATGGTCGGAGGTCTCCTGGGGCGGGGAAGGCGCCTTTGTCGATGGAGCTTGCAGGCGAATCGCGGCGGGCGGCCCTATTCCGCCGCCGCCGAGCGGGTGAGGTCCGGCCGCAGGGCCGCCTCGAAGGCGGCGACGTCCGAGACCCAGCCGAAGAAGGTCTCGATGTTGGCGAGCGCCCCCGCCTGCAGGGCGGCCGGCCCTGCCTGATGGGTGGCGTCGGCCAGCACGATGCCGAAATATTCGAGGAAGAAGCCGTCGCGCAGGGTCGATTCCACGCAGACGTTGGTGGCGATGCCGGTGAGGACCAGGGTGCGGATGCCGGCCGCGCGCAGCAGGCTGTCGAGCTGGGTGTTGTAGAAGCCGCTGTAGCGCGACTTGCCCAGCACGATGTCGCCGGGCTCCGGCTTGAGGGCGTCGACCAGGGCGTAGTCCCAGGTTCCCTTGGCGAGCAGGCGGTCGTTCATGGCCGGCTTCGCCCGCATGGTCTTGAGGGCGTTGGACTTGTGCCAGTTCGGTGAACCCGGGCCGCCGGCCTCGACGTAATCGGGGTCCCAGCCGTTCTGGAACCAGACGATCCGGATGCCGGCGGCCCGGGCCGTCGTCACCGCGCGGGCGATCTGCGCCACCACCGGTCCGGTGCCCGAGACGTCGAATCCCGCCAGATCGAGGTAGCCGCCCGGGCTGGTATAGGCGTTCTGCATGTCGACGACGATGAGCGCGGTGGCCGCGGCGTCGAAGGCGATGGGCTCGGGCCGTGCCGCCAGGGTGATGGCGCCCTGGCGACCTGCCGCGTCGGTGTAGCCGGCCGGTCTTGCGATCTGGTCCATCACGCCACCTTCGCCATGGTCTCGGCGTCCGCGGCGATATGGGCGCGGCTGGCCATCAGGGGCTGGATGCGGGTGCCGTAGGCGTCGAGCCCCTTGAGGAAGTCGTCGAACACCAGCAGCACGCCCTCGGTGCCCGGCACGGTGGCGACCTCGTCGAGCATGCGCGCCACCTCGGCGTAGGAGCCGACCAGCGTGCCCATGTTGATGTTCACCGCCGAGGTCGGGTCGGCCATCTGGCGCACGTTGGTGTCGGTGCCCGACTTGGTGTCGGCGGCGCCCTGCACCCCGAGCCAGGCGATGGCCTCCTGGTCGGCGCCGGCCTTGTAATGCTCCCAGGTGGCCCAGGCGGCCTCGTCGGTCTCGTCGGCGATGATCATGAACAGCACGTAGGAGGAGACGTCGCGGCCGGTCGCAGCCTTGGCAGATTCCAGCCGCTCCACCGTGGGGGCGAAGGCGGTGGGCGTGTTCACGCCCTTGCCGAAGCAGAAATTATAGTCGGCGTACTTCGCCGTGAACTCCATGCCGGCGCTCGACTGGCCGGCGCAGATGATCTTCATCTCGGCCTGCGGGCGCGGGCTGAGACGGCAATCGTCCATCTGGAAGAAGTCACCCTTGAGGGTACAGGTGCCGGTCTCCCACAGGTCGCGCAGAACCTGCGCGTATTCCGAGAGATACTCGTAGCGGCGCGAGAAATATTCGTCGCCGGGCCACAGGCCCATCTGGGCGTATTCCGGCCGCTGCCAGCCGGTGACGAGGTTGAGGCCGAAGCGCCCGTTCGAGATCGAATCGATGGTGGCGGCCATGCGGGCCGTGATGGCGGGGGGCATGCACAGGGTCGCGGCCGTGGCGAACAGCTTGATCCGGCTGGTGACGGCGGCCAGACCCGCCATCAGGGTGAAGGATTCGAGGTTGTGGTCCCAGAACTCGGTCTTGCCGCCGAAGCCCCGCAGCTTGATCATCGACAGGGCGAAGTCGAAGCCGTAGCCCTCGGCCTTGAGCACGATCTGCTTGTTCAGCTCGAAGCTGGGCTTGTACTGCGGCGCGTTCTCCGACAGGAGCCAGCCGTTGTTTCCGATCGGGATGAAGACGCCGACGTTCATGGCAACCTCGCTCGCACCGGGCAGCCCCGGCTGAAGGACAAGACTTCGCAACAGGCACGGACTGGACAAAGCAAGACGAGGGCCTGTCGAGACCGGACGGGAGACTGACATCACCCCCGGCACCGACGATCCAACTCTATTCAGACCAAATGGTCAAACTCCATCCGGCGCTTTTCCGGTGGTTGCATAAAGTCTCTCCGGTTTGCCTAGCGGTTGAGCGGTCGCTGCCCAGATGGATGGCGGATTCGGCCCGCTACCGCGCGGGATTCAGGCCGAGCCCGGCCAGAATCAAGTCCTGCGTGCTGGCGACGACCGATTCGAAGAAGGCCGGATCGTCGAGGCTGCGCCCGCTGACGGCATCCACCTGCACGGCGAAGTCGGCGTAGTGCTGGGTGATCGCCCAGATCGAGAAGATCAGGTGATGCGGGTCGTGCGGGCCGATTCGCCCCTGCGCGCTCCAGCTTCGGATGACGGTGGCCTTGGCCTCGACGAGGTCGCGCAGCGGGCCTTTCAGCTCCGGCCGCAGCAGCGGCGCTCCCTGAACGATCTCCAGGCAGAACAGGCGCGAGGCTTGGGGCGCATCGCGCGACAGGGTCAGCTTGGCGCGGATGTAGTGCCGGAAGGCCTCGGCCGGCTCGCTGTCGGCGTCGAAGGCCTGGAGCGGATCGAGCCAGACCGCGAGCACCCGGCGCAGGACCGCGATGTAAAGCTCCTCCTTCGAGGGAAAGTAGTACAGCAGGTTGGTCTTCGAGAGGCCCGCCCGCTCGGCGATGCCCTCGACGCTGGCGCCATGCAGCCCAACGCTCGAAAACAGGGCAAGCCCTGCATCGAGGATCATCACGCGGCGCGCCTCGCCGTCCTTGCGACGCCGACGTGCGGGTGGGGGGGCGACGGCGGCGTCCGGGCTGGTCTCGGTCATGGCGCGCATCGAAGCCCGCGGCGGCGGCGGCTGGCAAGAGGGGCGATGCGGCGTGTCCCGCGTTATTCCGGCGCGCCGCCGTCAGGCGGGCGGGTGCGTCCGCATCCAGTGCTCGGCGATGTCGATGCGGCGGGCGACCCAGACCCGGTCGTGGGCGGCGATATGGTCGAGGAAGCGGACCAGGGCGCCGATCCGCCCCGGCCGGCCGACGAGCCGGCAATGCAGGCCCACCGACATCATCTTGGGCGCGTGCTCGCCCTCTTCATAGAGCGCATCGAAGGTGTCGCGCAGGTAGGTGAAGAGGTGGTCGCCGGTGTTGAAGCCCTGGATCGCTGCGCATTTCATGTCGTTGGCGTCGAGGGTGTAGGGCACCACGAGGCCCCGGCCGCTGGGCTCCGTGATCCAGTACGGCAGGTCGTCGGCGTAGGAATCGGCGAGATAGGTCATCCCGGCCTCGATCCCGAGGTCGAGGGTGTGGGGCGAGGAGCGCCCGGTGTACCAGCCGCGCGGGCGCGCCCCGGTGAGATCGGTGTGGATGCGGATCGCCTCGTCCATATGCGCCTTCTCCTCGGCGCGGGTGAAGTCGCGGTAGTCGATCCATTTCAGCCCGTGGCAGGCGATCTCCCAATCGGCCTCCCGCATGGCGGCGGCGATGTCGGGATGGCGGGCCAGCGCGGTGGCGACGGCGAACGCCGTCACGGGGATGTTGCGCGATTGGAACAGCCGCCACAGCCGCCAGAACCCGGCCCGCGCGCCGTATTCGAACAGCGATTCCATACTCATGTGACGCTGGCCCGGCCAGGGCTGCGCGCCGACGAGCTCCGACAGGAAGGCCTCCGAGGCCGCATCCCCGTGCAGGATGCAGTTCTCGCCCCCCTCCTCGTAGTTGAGCACGATCTGCACCGCGATCCGCGCGCCGCCGGGCCAGTGCGGGTGCGGCGGGGTGCGGCCGTAGCCGACGAGATCGCGGGGGTAGGTCACGGGGCCGGCCCTCGGGGGAGAGAAGGATCGGCTCCGCTGTTCGGCCGGGGAGGCGCCTGCTGTCAACCGGCTCGGGGTCCTTGCACTCGCGGCGCCGGAATGCATCCATGCGCGCCGCGCTGACTGCGGCGAGCTTGCCGCGCCGAACCCTCACCGCGCACGGTCCTTGCCTTCACCGGCGGCTGACCGGCCCGCGCCCAACCCCCGAGGTCTCTCCCGTGCTCCTGACCCCTCGCGAAAAGGACAAGCTCCTCCTCGCCATGGCCGCGCAGGTGGCCCGCAACCGGCTCGGCCGGGGCGTGAAGCTGAACTATCCGGAGGCGGTGGCGCTGATCAGCGACTTCGTGGTCGAGGGCGCCCGCGACGGGCGCTCGGTCTCGGAGCTGATGCAGGCCGGCGGACACGTGCTCACCGCCGAACAATGCATGGACGGCGTGCCCGAGATGATCCACGACATCCAGGTGGAAGCCACCTTCCCGGACGGGACCAAGCTCGTCACCGTGCACCACCCGATCCGGGGCGCGGCCTCGGCGGAGGTGCCCGGCACCGTGACCACCCTGCCCGGCGAGATCGTGTTCAACGAAGGTGCGCCCCGCACCCTGGTGACGGTCTCGAATGTCGGCGACCGGCCGATCCAGGTCGGCTCGCACTACCACTTCTACGAGGTCAATCCCGGCCTGACCTTCGACCGCGAGGCGGCGCGCGGCCAGCGCCTCGACATCGCCCCCGGCACGGCGGTGCGCTTCGAGCCCGGCGTGACCCGCGAGGTCGTGCTGGTGCCGCTCGGCGGAAACCGCACCGTGTACGGGTTCCGCGGCGACGTGATGGGAGCGCTCTGACACCATGGCCAACATGCCCCCCCGCGCCGCCCTGCCCCGGGCCGCCTATGCCGACATGTTCGGCCCGACCACGGGCGACCGGATCCGGCTCGCCGACACGTCCCTCGTGATCGAGGTCGAGCGCGACCACACCACCTATGGCGAGGAGGTGAAGTTCGGCGGCGGCAAGGTGATTCGCGATGGCATGGGGCAATCCCAGGTCACCAACCAGGACGGGGCGGTGGACACCGTCATCACCAACGCGGTGGTCCTCGACCATTGGGGCGTGGTGAAGTGCGACGTCGGGATCGTGAAGGGCCGGATCGCCAAGCTCGGCAAGGCCGGCAACCCGGATATCCAGCCCGGCGTCGACATCGTCGTCGGCCCCGGCACGGAGGTGATCGCCGGCGAGGGCAAGATCCTCACGGCCGGCGGGTTCGACAGCCACATCCACTACATCTGTCCGCAGCAGATCGACGAGGCCCTGTGCTCCGGCATCACCACCATGCTGGGCGGTGGCACCGGGCCGGCGCACGGCACCTTCGCCACCACCTGCACCCCCGGGCCGTGGCACCTCGCCCGAATGATCGAGGCGGCGGATGCCTTCCCGATGAACCTCGCCTTCGCGGGCAAGGGCAACGCGGCGCGGCCCGAGAGCCTGGTGGAGATGGTCCGCGCCGGGGCCTGCGCGCTGAAGCTGCACGAGGATTGGGGGACCACGCCCCAGGCCATCGACACCTGCCTCACCGTCGCCGACCTCCACGACGTGCAGGTGATGATCCACTCCGACACGCTCAACGAATCCGGCTTCGTCGAGGACACGATCCGGGCCTTCGCGGGGCGGACCATCCACGCCTTCCACACCGAGGGGGCGGGCGGCGGCCACGCGCCGGACATCATCAAGGTGGCGGGGCTGGCCAACGTGCTGCCGTCCTCGACCAACCCGACGCGGCCCTACACGAAGAACACCATCGACGAGCATCTCGACATGCTGATGGTGTGCCACCACCTCGACCCGGCCATCCCGGAGGACCTCGCCTTCGCGGAGAGTCGCATCCGGCGCGAGACCATCGCGGCCGAGGACATCCTGCACGATATCGGCGCGCTCTCGATGATGTCCTCGGACAGCCAGGCCATGGGCCGGGTCGGCGAGGTCGTCATCCGCACCTGGCAGACGGCCGACAAGATGAAGCGCCAGCGCGGCGCCCTGCCGGGCGACACCTCCGGCAACGACAACCTGCGCGCCCGCCGCTACGTGGCCAAGTACACCATCAACCCGGCCATCGCGCACGGCGTCTCGGGCCAGATCGGCTCGGTGGAGCCGGGCAAGCTCGCCGATCTCGTCCTGTGGAATCCGGCCTTCTTCGGGGTGAAACCCGATCTCGTCATCAAGGGCGGGGCCATCGCCACCGCCCCGATGGGCGACCCCAACGCCTCGATCCCGACGCCGCAGCCGGTGCATTACCGGCCGATGTTCGGGGCCTACGGCCGGGTGCCCTTCGCCACCGCCCTGACCTTCGTGTCGAAGGCGGCGATCGAGGATGGCCTGGGCGAAAGGCTGGGGGTGCAGAAGCGCCTCGTCGCCGTCGAGAACGTGCGCGGCGGCATCTCGAAGAAGAGCATGATCCTCAACGACGCTACCCCGCACATCGAGGTCGACCCCGAGACCTACGACGTCCGCGCCGACGGCGAACTCCTGGTCTGCGAGCCCGCCGAGGTGCTGCCGATGGCGCAGCGCTACTTCCTGTTTTGAGGTAGGATGCGGTCGACGCGCGCGGAGTCCCACATGTCCAAGGCGGCCCTCAGCCCATCCCAGGGGCACGACCTCTACGAGACCGACCTCTACCTGTGGACGCAGGATCAGGCCGCCCTTCTGCGCACGGGGGGGCGGCAAGCCGGTGGCCAGCAAGCCGGCGACCAGCAAGCCAGCGACCGGCACCGCATCGACTGGTACCATCTTGCCGAGGAAATCGAGAGCTTGGGTGGATCGCAAAAATCCGAGATCCGGAACCGCCTCGCCGTGCTGCTCCAGCACCTGCTGAAATGGGAATTCCAGCCGGACCATCGGAAGTACGGCTGGCGCGCCTCGATGGTCGAGCAGCGTCTCCAGATCGAAGGTCTTCTCGATGTCAGCCCAAGCCTCCGGGCTTGGCCGGAGAGGGTCCTGGCCAAGGCCTATCACCTGGCGCGCGTCCGCGCGGCGAGCGAGACCGGGCTGGCGGAACAGACATTTCCGCAGGCCTGTCCCTACACCCTGGCGCAGATCCTGGAAGACAGCTTCTATCCCGGCCCTCTCGAGCCTCGCTTCACCTGATGAACTCTGCCGATCCCGTGACCACCTGCACCGTATCGTCCCACGCCCCATGATCCGCGCCACCCACGTCCAGCGCCGCGATGCCCTGTCCGGCGAGATCGTCGACCGCATCGTCCTCGACCATGGCGACCGGCACCGCCGGCGTATGGCGATGCGCGCCGCGGGCGGGCTGTCCTTCCTGCTCGACCTGCCCGAGCCGACCGTCCTCGACGACGGCGACGCCCTGGTGCTGCAGGATGGCCGGCTGGTCTGGGTCGAGGCCGCGCCGGAGCCGCTGCTGGAGATCCGGGCGGCCGACGATCACGCCCTCAAGCGCCTGATCTGGCACATCGGCAACCGGCATATCCCGGCCGAGATCGGCACCGACGCGGTCTATATCGGCTTCGACCACGTGCTCGCCGAGATGGTGCGTGGACTGGGCGGCAGCGCCGAACCGGTCCAGCGCCCGTTCCGGCCGGAGGGCGGCGCCTATGCGGGCGAGGCCGCAAGTCAGCATCACCACGCCCACCATCATGGTCACCACCCGCACGACCACCCGCACGACCACTTGCACGACCACTTGCACGACCATCCGCACGCTCATGATTGAGGCCCTGCGCCTGATGGCGTGGCTGTCGCCGGGCTATCCGGTGGGGGCCTACGCCTATTCGCACGGGCTCGAGGGCGCGGTGGAGAGCGGCGAGGTCGGCGACGAGGCCTCGCTGACGGATTGGCTCGCCGACGTGATCGAGCACGGCTCGGGCCGCAACGACCTCATCCTCCTGGCCGAAGCCCATGCGGCGGCGTCGGCCGGAGACGCGCCGAGGCTGTCCGAGGTCAACGACCTCGCCCTGGCCCTGGCCCCCTCGCGCGAACTGCACCTGGAGACGAGCCAGCAGGGCCGCAGCTTCCTCGACGCCACCGTGGCGGCCTGGGGCACGCCGGGCCTCGATCGTCTCGCCGCGGGCCTGCCCGGCGCGGTCGCCTACCCCGTCGCCGTCGGGCTCGCGGCCGGCGCCCACCGCATGGCCCTGGCGCCGGTGCTGGCCGGGTTCGGCCTCGCCTTCCTGCAGAACCTGGTCTCGGCGGCCCTGCGCTGCGCGCCCATCGGCCAGAGCGCCGGCACGCGGATCGTCGCCGCCCTGACGCCGCGGGTGACGGCGCTCGCCGCCACCATTCCGGCGCTCACCCGCGACGATCTCGGCAGCGCCACCCTGAATCTCGACCTTGGCTCGTTCCGGCACGAGACCCAGTATTCCCGGATCTTCCGGTCCTGAGCCCCCCGCATGAGGAATGTGCGATGACGTCTCTCAACGGCCCGCTTCGCGTCGGCATTGGCGGCCCCGTCGGTTCCGGCAAGACGGCCCTGATGGAGCAGCTGTGCAAGCGCTTCCGCGACACCTACGAAATCTGCGCCATCACCAATGACATCTACACCAAGGAGGATGCCCGCCTCCTCACCGTGGCGGGGGCGCTGCCCGAGGAGCGGATCATGGGCGTCGAGACCGGCGGCTGTCCGCACACGGCCATTCGCGAGGATGCCTCGATCAATCTCGCGGCGGTGGCGGAGATGCGCCGGCGTTTCCCGAAGCTCGACCTGATCCTGATCGAGTCGGGCGGCGACAACCTCGCGGCGACCTTCTCGCCGGAACTCGCCGACCTGACCCTCTACGTCATCGACGTGGCGGGCGGCGAGAAGATCCCCCGCAAGGGCGGCCCCGGCATCACCCGCTCGGATCTTCTGATCGTCAACAAGACCGACCTCGCGCCCCTGGTCGGCGCCGATCTCGGCATCATGGAATCGGACACGAAGCGGATGCGCGGCACCCGGCCCTACGTGTTCTCGTCTCTGCGCGACGGCCACGGGGCGGACGCCATCGCGCGCTTCGTGGTGGAGGCCGGCGGGCTGAACGCCTGAGCGGCCTTCTTCGGACGGACCGTCCTAAGACCGGCCCACCGGCGCCCTGGTCCCGGCCGACGTTCGTGCAGGCGACGCGGTGCGGAGGCGGTGGACCTGCCAAGTCAGCATCATGCTGGCCACCATCAGGGCGGCATGCAGCAGGTGGAGCAGAACGGGCGTCTCGTGCAGCGTGTCTGGCATCGGCGGGACCTGCGGGCGCATCCGGCGCGCCGGGAGCCGAGGCGTGCAACAAGCGGGCCAGACGTCCCCGCTCGGAAGGCCGGTCCCGCTTCAGGAACCCGGACCCGGCTCAGGAAGCCGGCTGCAGGGCCGCTCCCCGGAGCGCCGCGTCCGGCGCCTCGAACGCCTTCGCCGAGACAAGGCGCGTCAGGACCGCGAGCAGGTCGGTCTGGGTGACGATTCCGAGGATGCGGTCGTCCGGAGCGGTAACCACCACCGCATGGCTATGGCCGTTGGTGAGGACCTCGACCAGGCTGAGCACCGGCGCGTCCGGCTCGGCCGTCCGCGCCTCCGACATCACCCGCGCCAGCTCCGGCACGGGATTTTGCCCCGAACGCCCCTCGCTCCGCAGCGACAGCTCGCGCAGACCGACCGTGCCGACGAGCTGGCCGGATTCCGACACCACCGGCAGCGTCCGGATGTTGTGCCGGAGCAGCAGGTCGCGGGCTCGCTCGGGCGATTCGTGCAGGCCGAGGGTGATCACGTCGCGGGACATCACCGCCCCGCAGGTCAGGGTTCCGTGGGTCCTCTGCAGGGCCTGGGCCTCGACCTCCCGCAGCAGACGGTCGAGGTCGGTGCGGTCGATGTCGAGGGTTTCGTTGAGGGTCAGCAGCGCCGCGTCGACGTCCCGGACGTTGAAGCCCACCCGCACCGGGGCGGGCGCGTCGGCGGTGCCGTGCGGGTTGACCGGGGTGGCGGGTGCGACGTGCGGATAGGTCCGCCCCGAGACCCGATGGAAGGCGATGCCGAGCCCGACCAGGATGAGGGAGTTGAGGCAGACCGGGACGAACGGGAACAGGAAGCCGGACGAGGCGATGGCGGGGCCGCCGATCAGGGCGGTCAGGGCGGCGGCTCCGCCGGGCGGATGCAGGCAGCGGGTGAACGACATCACGGCGATGGCCAGCGAGACGCCGACCCCGATGGCCAGGACCGGGTTGGAGATGAAATGCGCGGCCGTGACGCCGATCAGGGCCGAGATCGTATTGCCGCCGATGATCGGCCAGGGCTGGGCCAGGGGGCTGGCCGGTACGGCGAAGAGCAGCACCGCCGTCGCGCCCATGGGCGCGACGATCAGGGGGATGTGCGGCCCCTCCCCGACGATCCAGCCGCTGACGAGCCCCGTGAGGGCGATGCCGATGAGCGCGCCGAGGCAGCCGATCAGCCGCTCGCGCAGGGTCGCGCCGGCCAGGATCGGCCGGAACACCCGGGCGCTCAGGGATGATCCGAGAGGAACGCCGGCAGGGACACCACCGACAGGGATTCCGGTCCGGCGTTCAGGGCCAACCCCATGCGACATCTGACACCCCACATTCTCGCGCCGTCCGCCTTCAGGGTCGGCCATCGCCGACGATGCGGGTAGGCATCTCTGGTATACCAGCGAAAAACTGACAGACCGGCTCCGAAAATGCAACGCGCTTGGGCAGAATGCCTGCCATGAAGGCAGAGCCTTATGCCTGCCATGAAGGCAGGTTCTTCGGCTTCAGATGCCCGCGTACCAGGGGAATCCGAGTTCGGCGACCATGCTGCCGCGACCCTGGCCGAGGCCGTCGACCCGGTCCACCGCCTCGATCGCGCTGAGATATTTCAGGCTCTTGTAGCCGAGCTGGCGTTCCACCCGCAGGCGGACCGGGGCGCCGTGCGCCACCGGCAGGGGGGCGTCGTTCATGCCGTAGGCCAGGATTGTCTGCGGATGGAGGGCATCGAACAGGTCGTAGCTGTCCCACCAGCCATCGACGCTGCGCACCACGATGAAGCGGGCCTCCGGCTTCAGGCCCACCGTGGCGAGCAGGTGGGCCAGCGGCACGCCCGTCCACTTGGCGATGGCCGACCAGCCCTGCTCGCAGGCGTGGAGGGTGATCTGTGCCCGGGCCGGCATCGCCCGGAGGTCGGCGAGGGAGAACGCGCCCGGGCGCTCGACGAGGCCGCCGACCGGGAGCCGCCAATCCGTGAATCCGAGGGCCTTGGAGCGCCGGTAATCGGAATGGTCCGGGTCCGTGGTGTTGATGGTCGGGAACACCGCCGAGATCGCCTCCGGCCCGAACTCGCGCACCAGGGGCTGGTGGCGCTGGAGCCAGCGCTGGACCGCGAAGGTCAGGCCGTTGCTCCAGTCGTAGGGGGTGGCGAGCCGCGACAGGGCCGGCGCCTCGCAGCCGCCGAGCAGCCCGGCGCCCAGCAGCGTGCCCGAACCGGCGAGGAGGCGGCGGCGCGAGAGGTCACGCATCGGGGGGCTCCGCAGCAGGAATTCGGGAAGGAACTCGGGAAGGAACTCGGGAATCGTCTCCGGGAACGCGGAAGCGTCCGGTGATCATCGAGCGCATCAGGTTGCCGGCCCCGCCGACGAAGACCTGGGCCACGTGCACCACCAGGAACGCCACCAGCAGGCAGGCGGTGAGGAAATGCAGCGTGCGCGCCGATTGCCGGCCGCCGAACAGGGTGAACAGCTCCGGATAGGCGGCCGTGACGCCCGGCGACATGGTCAGCCCGGTGAGCACCATCAGGGGAAACAGGCCGAACAGCACCGCCAGGTAGGCGAACTTCTGCAGGGCGTTGTAGCGCAGGGCCTCGCGGCCGCGCGCCGGCCGGAGGCGGACATGGTCGGCGATCTCGCGGGCGAGGTGGCGCGGAGCGAGCTGGTCCCGGTCGGGGACGAGGTCTCGGGCGAAGTGGCCGCCCACGAAGGCGACGATGCCGTAGACGATCCCGTTGAGCACCAGCACCCAGGCGGCGAGGAAGTGCAGGTTGCGGCCCCAGCCCGTCTGTTCGAGGTTGACCGGCAGCGGCAGGTCGAGGGCGGCCGGCGCCCCGTTGGCCCCGGTCTCGCCCCAGAACAGGCGCGGCAGGGCGAGCAGGATCGCGACGCCGCTGACCAGCAGGGCCAGGAACGCGGCGGCATTGAGCCAGTGGGTCAGCCGCACCCAGGCGGCGTGGCGATGGACTAGGGACGGGTCCGGAGCCTCTGCCGGGGGCGCCCGCCTCACGCGGGGGCCTGCGGGGCCGAAACCGGAGGCCCCTGCAGCACGTCGAGGCGGTAGCGCTCGGTGCGGCTCTGGTGGCGGGGCGTCAGGCCGGGCGCCGTCAGCCCGATCAGGGTTTCCACGGCCGCATCGGCGCTGAGGGGAAAGTCCGTCTCACCGAGCCAGTGCACCAGGACGACCTCGCCCCCGGGCTTCAGCGACGCGGTGAGATGTTGGGCGATCCGGGACAGGTCCTCGGGGGTGAAGAAGTACAGCACCTCCGACAGCAGCACGAGGTCGAACCGGCCGGGCGGCCATTCATCCGGCACCGCCGCCCGCAGGAAGTCGACCTGCGGGCTGTCGGCGCAGCGCGCGCGGGCGGTGTCGAGGGCGCTCTCGGCCACGTCGAGGGCGAGCAGGCGCCCGCAGCGATCGGCGAGGCGCCGGGTCATGACGCCGATCGAGCAGCCGATCTCCAGGGCCTCGGCGTAGGTCGGCCGGCCGAGCGCCGCCAGGGTGGCGGCGTACTTGGCGTGCTCGTAGGGCGAGGTGGTGAAGTCCCAGGGATCGGGATTGGCGGCGTAGAGGTCGGTGAAATAATCCGCCGGCAATGTCCGGGTGGCGCGTGTCGGGATGGAGCCGGTCATGAAAGCCTCGCCGATGGTACGCACGGCCCCGAGCCTGAAGCGGACGGGAGGGGAATCGGTGGTCCGGACGCCATCATGCGCGGACCGCGCTGCACCTCAAACACCCGCCGATCGCGCCTCGGGCGCAAGCATCCCGGGGGGATCGCGCCACAGGAGGTCCGCCGGCCGCGCCTCGGCGAGGATATGGGCCGCCGCGGCGGTGAGCGCCCGGTCCGGCCCGGGCTGGCGCAGGTAGGTCGCCAGGTCCCGTGCCAGGCGCTCCAGGGGATGCGGGCTGAGGAAGCCCGCGAGCCCGACCGAGCGCTGGGCCCGCTCCAGCACGTCGAGCCCGGCCCGTTCCACCGCCAGACGGGTGAGGTTGACGTAGGCGATCACCCGCTCGGGCTCCGCCGCCGGGTCGCTGGCCAGCACCGCCGCCCGGGCCACGAACAGGCGCGCCGTTTCCACCGCGATCGCGGCCTCCCCGAGGCGGGCGGCCTGGTGCGGGTCGCCGCCGCGCCCGGTGGCCCGGAGATGGGTCCGCAGGGCGTCGAACACCGCCTCGATGCCGCCGAGCTGCACCGCGGCGAAGCGCCAGGCCCCGCCGGAGAAGTGCGGCTCGGCGAAGTAGGCGTCCGGTCCGCCGACGAAGCCGCCCGGATCGGCGGGCAGGCCGGTGAAGTCGAGGATGCCCGAGGTGGAGGCGCGCATGCCGTGGGCCTGCCAACCGGACAGGTCGGCCCGGGTCCCGGCCACGAGGTTGGCCACCAGCATCTGCTGGCGCCCGTCCGGCCGGCGCGCGGTGACGAGGGGGCGGGTGACCGATCCGGCCCCGGAGGCGAACGACTTGACCCCGCGCAGCCGCCAGCCGGCCCCGGCTCCTTGCGGGGCTTCCAAGCCTTCCGAGCCTTCCGGGCCTTGCAAGTCTTCCACGCCCGGCACGTCTTCCAGGCTGAGGCCGCCGGTCTGGGGCTGGGTGTTCCAGACCCCGAACAGGTGCCCGGCCCGGACGTCGCCTGCGAGGCGCTCGGCCACCGCCGGGTCGGCGTAGCGCAGGATCAGCAGCAGGGCGTTGACGTGGCCCTCATAGAGTCGGCCGAGGGCGAGGCTGCCGCGCCCGACCCGCGCCAGGACGTCGGCGAGGACCGGCGCCCGCTCGGGCGCGTCGAGGCCGGCGCCGCCGAGGGACACCGGCAGCGGCGCCGCCAGCAGTCCGGCCTCGTATGCGTGGGCCACGTCTTCGGCCGGAAACCCGCCCGCGCGGTCGAGGGCGTCGGCGCGCTCGCCGGCCCGGTCCGCCACCGCCCGGGCCGCCGCCAGAATCCTCGCCGGGTCGGGGGCCGAGCAGTCCTGAAGATGTCGATGAAGGGGGATGAAGTTCATGGACAGCACATGGATCACGCCCGCGCGATCTCCAGACGCTGTTTGCGTACACAAGCTCCGTTTTTCCGCGTCGAAGCCCGGTTCTCCCGCGTCAAAAAGCACCTGGGTTGCCGAGGCGCACGACGGCGCGGCGGGGCGCCGCCGCGCTCCGTCCGGTTCCCCCGCGTCAGCTCCAGGCGTGGAAGGGCGGGTTCACGCCGTTGAGGGCGTGATTGCCGACGATCGCGTATTTCCAGCGCACGGGGTCGTGGAGGGTGTGGGTACGGGCGTTGCGCCAGTGCCGGTCGAGGTTGTGCTCGGCCAGGGTCGAGCGGGTGCCGGCGAGCTCGAACAGGGTGTTGGTCGTGCTCAGAGCTACCTCGGTGGTGAGCACCTTGGCCTCCGCCACCGCCAGCTGCGCCGCCGCCACCGTGTCGGCCTGCGGTGCCGCCACGGCGGCGTCGAGGGCAAGGCCCGCCCGGTCGAGCAGCGCCTCGGCCGCGTGCAGCCGGATGGTCAGGTCGCCGACGATGCGGATGGTGTGGGGGTCGTCGGAGGCCCGCTCCAGGCCGCTGTCGACCCAGGGGCGCGACCGGGTGCGCACGAACTCGATGGTCTCGGCGAGCGCCGCCCGGGCGATGCCCGCATCCACGGCCGCCTGGATGATCTGGAAGATGGCCCCGTCGGCGCTCGGGGCGGCGTAGCCCTTCCAGGCCGGCACCAGATGGGTCTTGGGCACCCGCACGCCGTCGATCCGCACCGTGCCGCTGGCGGTGGTGCGCTGGCCGAAGCTCGACCAGTCGTCGATCACGGTGAGGCCCGGGGCGTTGCGTTCGGCGATGGCGTACCAGGCTCGGCCCGCGTCATCGAGGGCCACGATGGGCACGAGATGGGCCAGCAGCGCGCCGGTGGCGTAGAACTTGGTGCCCTGGACCACGACGTGGTCGCCGTCCTCGACGAAATGCGTCTTGAAGTCGGCGGCACGCGGCGTGCCCATTTCCGAGAAGGCGTTGCCGAAGCGGGTGCCGGCCAGCACCAGCCCGAACAGCAGCGCCTTCTGGTCCGCGTCCGACACCGTGTCGATCGCCGCCACGATGCCGAGGTGGTTCTGGGCGATCTGGCCGATCGACGGGTCGGCCGCCGACACGATGGCGATGACCTGGGCCACGGTCCGGTACGACAGCCCCGGCCCGCCCTGCGCCCGCGGCACGTTGATCGACCACAGGCCGCTCTGCGAGAACGCGTCGAGTTCGGCCAGGGGGCGGCGCCCGGTGCGGTCGCGCTCCGAAGCGCCGGCCCGGAACCCCTCCGCCAGCGCGTGGGCGATCCGCAGGGCCTCGGCGTCGTCGCGGACGATGTGGGCCGGGGCGGCGGGGCGCTCGGGACCGGGCGCCCCGGTGGGCCAGCGATGGGTCTCCCGTGATGTCTGGCTGGCGGCGATGTTCGGGCTGACGGCGATGGTCATGGCGTGTCTCCGGATCGGGGGCGGTTCGGCGGAGGGCCGCGCGTCAGGCGGCCCGCGCCCGTTCGCGGCGGGCCGCCTCCAGGGCGCGCACCCGCGGGATCACATGTTCGCCGAAATAGGCCACGTCCTCCTGGAAGTGCAGGAAGGCCAGCAGCGCCAGGTCGGCCCCGGCATCCTTGAGCGCCACGATGCGCGCGGCGATCTGGTCCGGCGTGCCGATCAGGTTGGTCTTGAAGCCGTCATTGTACTGGACGAGGTCCTCGAAGCTCGATTTCGCCCAGTTGCCCTCCCCTTCCGGCGAGGCCTTGCCGGCGTTCTTCGCCTCGTGGCCGAAGGCCTTCACGGCGTCCGGATCGGCCTGGTCGATGATCTCCCGCAGGACGGCCTGTGCCTCTTCCTCGGTGTCGCGCGCGATGACGAAGGCGTTGACGCCCACCTTCACCGCATGCCCGTTGGCCTTCGCCTTGGCCTGGAGGTCGTCGACCTGGGCCCGCAGGCCCTCCGGCGTGTTGCCGTTGGTGAAGTACCAGTCGGAGACGCGGGCGGCCATGTCGCGGGCGGCGCGCGAGGAGCCGCCCTGGAAGATCTCCGGCTGCGGGTCGGCCGGCTTCGGCCGCAGGGTGTAGTCGCTGTAGCGGTAGAAATCGCCCCGGAAGGTGAAGTTGTCCTGGGTCCAGATCCCCCGCAGGGAGCGGATGAACTCCTCCGAGCGGCGGTAGCGCTCGTCGTGGTCGAGCCACGGTTCGCCGATGGCGCGGAACTCGCCCGAGAACCAGCCCGAGACCACGTTGACGGCGATGCGGCCTTCCGAAAGCTGGCTGATCGTGGCGATCTGCTTGGCGGCCAGCGTCGGGTTCCACGGGCCGGGCAGCAGCGCGGCTATGACCTTCAGCGTGCTGGTGGCGGCCAGCAGCGCGTGGCTGAAGGCGACGGATTCATGCTGATACTCGGCGCCGTATCCGGCGGTGAAGCGGATCTGCGTCAGGGCGTAGTCGAACCCGGCGGCCTCGGCGATCTGCGCGAGGCGGCGGTTGTAGGGGCCGTCCCAGCTCGTGCGCTGGGGAATCTTGCTGATGACGAGGCCGCCCGAGACGTTGGGCACCCAGTAGGCGAAGCGGATCGGATCGCTGTCGTCGTGGTGCGGCGGTTGGAAGCTCATGTTCGGATCCATGCGTTTTCAGCGGGCGCGCAAGGTCGGCGGCCCGGCAGGTTGGGTTTTCGAATTGAATACAAAAGACGAGGCGTCGACATGATTGCCTCACGTCTCCGTGACGCCGAGGCCTGGACTTGGTCTTTGTTGGTGCTTGCTGTTCCTCGTCTAGAATTGCCCGGACGCGTGTCCGCGTCAAAGGAAGCAAACGGCTTTTTTCAGGCCTCCGGCGAAAACCCGTTCCCCCGAACGCGACCGGCGCCGAAGGTTTGTGTCGTGGGGCTGTTCGGGGACCGGCGCGCCGCTGCGGCCCGGTCATGCGCGCGCCTTCCGGGCAGGTCCGGGGCGCGGGACAGGGCTGATCCGGCGCCGACGATGCCCGGATTGCGGGCGCTGCCGGGATGCCGAATTCAGTTGCCGGGGCCGGATTGCTTGTTCCGGCGCCTTTCTGGGCAGCTGAATGCTGATAAGGTGGGCAATATCGAAAATTTGCCGATCTTGTAAGCTTGTCCTTCAAAATGACATTGCTTCGCGAAACCGGTCGTTTAAGCACGCGTTAATTCATCGCCCCTTACGTTTGGCTCCATCTCCAAGGGATCGCCGAAGTCTCCGATCTCGGTTCACCCAGGACTTTCATCCAGGAACACCGTCCATGCTGGCCGCGTCCCGACGACCGCTCGTGGTTCTCCTTGCCGGAGACGAGCTGACCCGTTCCATCACCACGAGTTGCCTTGAGATGTCGGGCTACGACGTGCTCGGCGCCCGCACCGCCGGCGAGGTCGAGAGCCTGCTGCTCGCCCGGCCGGACGAGGGCCGGGTCGACGTGCTGGTGACCGATGCCGACGTGCGCGACACGGTGGACGGGCTGTCCCTGGCGGGCGTGGCCCGCTGCCTCGATCCGACCGTGGGGGTGATCTACACCGTCCGCTCGCCGCGCCGCCTCGACGGCGAGGCCCTGGAGCCGGGCGCCCTGCGCCTGCGCACGCCCTATCACGGCCACCAGCTCGTCGCCCTGATCACCGACCTCCTGGCCAGCCCGGCCAATCGACGCGAGCAGGCCCGCGCGGCCGCGTGAGTCGGGGGGGGCTGCGCCCCCGACCGCCTGCCCGTTTCGCACCGCGCCGATTCCACCCGCCCGTTGCCCGTCCGCCTCTGCGCGTCTCGATTCACACACCTGATCTTGCCGGCAGACCGCGTCCCTCTCCCCCGTGTGGTGGGGAGAGGTTCGGCGTGGCGGTGGTTGGGTGACCCTCAGCCGGCGGAGGCTGGCGGGGCCACCCCCAGCTCCAACGCCGCCCCACAGGCTCGACGGATCGCGGGCGGGCCCGAGATCCGCTGGGGAGCAGGGCCGCGTCGTGGTGAGATGCCGTGAATCCAGGAGCCCGCGGAGAGGGAGCGTGCCCGTCCCCGACGCACCGGCCCAGGCGCCCGCCCCCGGTCGCCAACCCCCAATGTCCAACCCGCCTGTCCGTCCGGCGCCGGGCGGTGTATCAGGCGGTTCCCGCCCTGCCCCGCCCTGCCCTGCGACGTGACCGCCCACCGGCCCGCCGGCGGCGCGCGCTGGCGCGGATCGTGCCCGGCTGTCGGGCCCCAGCGCACCGCGAGAGCCGATGATCAGCGCCTTCGACCTCTTCAAGATCGGAATCGGCCCGTCGAGCTCCCACACCATCGGCCCGATGGTGGCGGCGCGCCGGTTCCGCACGCGGACGCGCGGGTTGCCCGGCCTCGCCCGCATCCGGGCCGAGATCTTCGGCTCCCTGGCCTGGACCGGGCGCGGGCACGGCACCGACACCGCCATCTTCCTCGGGCTCCTCGATCACGAGCCCCACACCGTCGACCCGGACGGGGTCGCCGGCCACGTGGCGGTGCTCGACGCCGAGAAGCGGCTCGGACCCGGGGGGCCGGCCTTCGACCCGGCTGCCGACCTCACCTTCAATTTCACCGATCTGCTGCCCCTGCACACCAACGGCCTGCGCTTCTGCGCGCTCGATGGCGACGGGGCCGTCCTCGACAGCGAGGAATACTATTCCGTCGGCGGCGGCTTCGTGGTGACCGAGGCCGAGGCGGCCCCCAATGCGGAGGCGGCCTGCCCCGTGCCCTATGCCAGCGCGGCCGGCCTCCTCGCCCTCTGCGTCGCCGAGGGCCGCACCATCGCCGAGGTGCAGTTCGCCAACGAATGCGGCGCCCGCACCCCCGCGGCCGTGGAGGCCGGCCTCGATGCCATCCGCGACGCGATGTTCGCCTGCATCGACCGGGGCCTGCGCCAGGACGGCGAGTTGCCCGGCGGCCTCAAGGTGCGCCGGCGAGCCCGGCGCCTGCACGACGACCTGACGGAGGGGCGCCTGCGCAACACCCGCGCCGCCCACGAGATCGTCGATTGGATCAGCCTCTACGCCCTGGCGGTGAACGAGGAGAACGCGGCCGGCGGCCGGGTGGTGACGGCGCCGACCAACGGCGCCGCCGGCATCATCCCGGCGGTGCTGCGCTACGCCCGCGATTTCTGCCCCGACTGGTCGGATGCGCGGTCGCGGGAATTCCTGCTCACCGCGGCGGCGGTGGGGGGCCTGATCAAGACCCGGGCCTCGATCTCGGGCGCCGAGGTCGGCTGCCAGGGGGAGGTCGGCTCGGCCGCCGCCATGGCGGCGGCGGGGCTGGCGGCCTTCCTCGGCGGCCATGCGGCCCAGGTGGAGAACGCCGCCGAGATCGCGATGGAGCACCATCTCGGCATGACCTGCGACCCCATCGGCGGCCTGGTGCAGATCCCCTGCATCGAGCGCAACGCCTTCGGGGCCAACAAGGCGGTGGTGGCGGCCTCCCTGGCCCTGCGCGGCGACGGCATCCACCGCGTCACCCTCGACGAGGTCATCGAGACCATGCGCCAGACCGGCCACGACATGCAGGCCAAGTACAAGGAGACCTCGCTGGGGGGCCTCGCGGTCAACGTCGCGGCCTGCTGAGGGGCGGCCGTCCCGGACAAAGGGAACGGATGCGTTTCCCGTTTCGCTCCCGATCACAGGCTCGGTCCGCTCCCGCTGACTCGTATCCGGCCCGGGTTGGTCCGGCGATCGGTCCGATTCAGCGCTTGATCTGGGGGCAAGATCTGGCGGCGAGATCTGGGGGCAAGATCCGGAGTACAGCGGGGCCGGATCGCGTCGGGACGGTCTCGCTCGCGTTCGGTGCCAGACATATGGAACGGAGCGGTTCCGATAGGGTTGTCCCGTCCGAGGGGACTACCGGATGGCGGATGCGGGCTGCGCGCACCCGACCCATCCCGCCGACATGCGAGACCGTTTCCATGACCATCCTTCCGCACGCGGCCGGCTCCAGCGTGAGCAGATTCGCGATCCCGTCCGGCCGGGTCCGGGCCGAGACGCGTATCCGGGGCGCCACGCCGGCCTGACGGGCGCATCCGCTCGCCGCGGCGGCCGACTTGATCCGCCCCCCACGCTCCCGACGCCTGACCACGCGCCCGGCCGCTGATCGCGCCGCGCCCGAATCCGACGCTCGCCCTCCCCCGATCCGACGACCGGAGACCCGCCATGCGGACCCTGACGCTTGCCCTGCTCCTCGGAGCGCTGACGCTCGCCCCCTGTTTTGCCCCGTCCTTCGCACCGTCCTTCGCCCTCGCTCCATCCCCCGCCGCCGCACAGGACCTGATCGTCCCGCAACATCCCGGATCGAACGGCTTGCAATCGGAGGAGCCGGGACCGAGCGGACGCGGACTGGAGCGGCCGGGAGTGCCCGTCCCGCCGGACGCGCCCCTGCCCCGGCAGACCCCACGCCCGACCCTGCTGATCCACGGGCATTATTGCGGCCCCGGCAACGACGGCATGGAGGTCACGCCGATCGACGCCCTGGATGCCGCCTGCCGCAAGCACGATGCCTGCACGCCCGACGGCGGCCTGCCCTCCTGCGGCTGCAACCGCGCCCTCAAGCGCGATGCCGGCCGCGTGGCCGCGAGCCCGCGCGAACCACAGGATCTCCGCGCCCTGGCCGGCGTGGTCGCCGGAGCCAGCGACCTGATGCTCTGCACCGACGACGTCGCGGGGCTGGGCCACTGAAGCGGACGCCTCGAGGCCGGAGGCCGGCGGCGGCCCCCGCCACCCTCGACGGCGCGACACCCGGATCGCTCCCGGGTGCCCTGCAGCAGGTCTCATCGGGGCGCGGGGTCTTCCCTCTTTACCCTCTGCCGGGCGGGAGAGGGGGCGACCGCTCCGGATGGTCCCTGCACCGCGGCAGGTCGCCGGCCGAATGAACCGGCGCGCGCTCAGTTCCCGTCGATGCGCTGGCCGAGCAGCGCGATGGCGCGCTGGTAGACCGAGGCGGCGTTCCAGCCCTGGATCGCGGCGAAGTTGGGCTCGCCCGGCTGGTAGCCGGCGCCGGCACGCCAGCCATGGCCCTTGAGGAAGTTCGCCGTGGAGTTCAGGGCGTTGGACGAGTTGTCGAGGCTGCCGCCGACGCCGTAGTTCAGCACGTTCTTGGGCAGGAACTGGGTGTGGCCGACCTCGCCATGGGCCGCGCCCCGGGTGCCGGCGTTGAGGACGCCGCGATCGACCAGGGTCAGGGCGGCGTAGAGCTGGTCGGTGAAGTAGGCCGAGCGGCGGCAATCGTAGGCGAGGGTCGCGACCGCCGAGAGGGTGTTCACGTTGCCCTTTACCGCGCCGAAGCCGGTCTCCATGCCCCAGATCGCCAGGAGCGGACCGGGCGGCACGCCGTAGCGCTGCTCGATCGACGCGAACAGGGCGGCGTTCTGCGCCTTCAGGGCGCGGCCGCGCGACACGATGGTGTTACCGCCGCGCTTGGCCAGGAACTGGTCGAGCGAGAGCTTGAAGCTCTTCTGGCCGCGATCGGCCGAGATCGTCGCCGTCGAGTAGGACGTGCCCATCAGGGTAGCGAGGCTGGCGGCGCTGGCCCGGCCGCGCGCCTCCTCGGAGAATTCCCGCTTCCAGGCCTCGAAGCCGGCGGCGGTGTTGCCGCACTGGGCCGCGTTCGCCCCACCCGTCGCGCAGACGAGCGCCGTGAAGGCCGCCGCGATCCACGGCGTCCGATACCCACGTCCGATCATGTCAAAACTCCCTGGCCCTGCGCCTCCGGATGCCGGACTCGCAGGCACGATGACTTCCCCTTGCGCGGAGCAAGGCGACAAACCGGTCGGGAAGTCGAGACACATTGCGGCAATTTTGCCTGCGATCCGGACCGGCGGCATCACTTCGCCGCGCTTGGTTACGTGACGGTGTCCGGCGATGCGATCCGGCATTCGGCCGGTTTCTCCCGCGGGACGGCCCACCCCCTGCAGTTTCGACCAAGACAAACCGTCTCCTGTCCTGGGCCGCAACGATCATGTCCCATTCCAATACAGGCCGTTCCACATCGGGCCGGCGCCCTTCCCTGGCCGTGGTCCTGATCGCCTGCGTCACCGCCGCGCTGCTGTGGGTGCCGATCCTTGCGCTCAGCCCGGCGCCGATCTGGTTCTGGTGAGCCTCAGGTCTTCTCCAGAGCGGCTCACGGCTCCTCGTCGCCGTAGCGACGATAGGCGCCCGTCAGGTAGCCCGCCTGCAGCGCGGTGAGATGGGCGAACAGCACGAGGGCGCCGACGACGCCGACCTCGCCCCGGGCCAGCCAGACCAGCCCCGACAGGGCGAGCACCACCGCCGAGATCCCGAAGATCAGGCGGATGCTGCCAGCGAGGCCGACCGCCAGGCCGCCGAGGAACAGGATCAGGGCGACCAGCATCGGCGACTCCTGGCGCGGCGGGTCGGATCGCGGTCAAGCATCCTTCGGCATTCGGGTACCCTTCACCAATCCGAACCATCGCGGCGATCCCGGACCAATCCGTCGCCGGGCGGTGATCCGCGCGTCACCGATCGTCCGACCCTAGCGCCCCAAATCGAAACGGCCGGTTGATGGCGCCGGTCAATCTCTCCCGGTTCCGGTCTTCCGCCCCCGGGCCCGCGCCGCTACCCTGGCGGCCCACTCCGGCATCGAAGGAACCCCTGCATGCGGTGTCGCCGGCAACGCTCCGGACCTGCGTCTCGGCCGACCCCCGGGCCGGGCCTCTCGCTCGTCCTCTCGCTGGTCCTCTCGCTGGTCCTGGCGACGCGTGCCGCGTCGGGCGAGGCCGGGGCGCCGGATGCGGGGCAAACCCCTGTGACCGTGACGCGACCTCCGGCGTATACCGCCTGCACGGATGCGATCGCGGCCGAGGCCGAAACGCGCGGCGTCCCCCCGGCCGTGGCGGCCCGACTGCGCACACTCGCTCCCGACCCCGCGGTGGCGGCCGCCACCGGAAACCAGTCGGAATTCGTCACGCCGATCTGGTCCTACCTCGATGCCGCCGTCACCGAGGCGCACATCGCCGAGGGCCAGCGCAAGCTGGCAGACTGGGCCGCCACCTTCGCGGCCATCGAGGCCCGCTACGGGGTCGACCGCTTCACCCTCGCGGCGTTCTGGGGGGTGGAATCGACCTACGGCCGCGTCCTCGACAACCCCGGCATCGTCCGTTCGGTCCTGCGCTCCCTGGCGACGCTGGCCTGTGCCGAGACGCCGCGCGCGCCCTACTGGCGCTCGGAATTGATCGCGGCCTTGCAGATCCATGCGCAGGATCATCTTCCGCCCGAGCCGCTCACCGGGTCCTGGGCCGGCGCCATGGGCCACACGCAGTTCATGCCGACGGTGTATCAAGCTTACGCGGTGGATTTCGACGGTGACGGCCGGCGCGACATCTGGACCTCGGTCCCGGATGCCCTCGCGTCGACGGCCAATTACCTCAAGGCCATGGGCTGGCGCTCCGGAGAACGCTGGGGCAGCGAGGCGCGCCTGCCGGACACCTTCGACTATGCTCTCGCGGACGAGACCACCGAACGCAGCCTCGCGGCGTGGCGCCGGCTCGGGGTCGACCCGGTCCAGCCCCTCCCGGACGACATCGTGCCGGCAACCCTGATCCTGCCCGCCGGTGCGCGCGGCCCGGCCTTCCTGCTCCAGCCCAACTTCCGGATCATCCTGCGCTACAACACGGCGCTGGCGTATGGCCTCACCGTCGCCCATCTGGCGGACCGCCTGCGCGGCGCTCCCGGCTTCACCCGGGACTGGCCCCGCGGCGATTCGATGCCGACCCCCGCCGACGTGCAGGCGCTTCAGGCCCGCCTGGCGGAGCGGGGCTTCCCCGCCGGAACCCCCGACGGCAAGATCGGCCCGCGAACCCGCGCGGCGGTCCGGGCCTTTCAGGCCGCGCACGGCCTGACGCCCGACGGCTACGCCGACGCGCCCTTGCGCGAGCGGATCCTGGCCCTTCCCTGACACACCGGCCGATTTAGCGGTGGTCGCGCCGCGGGGGTCGCGATAGAGCAGCGCCCGGCATCCAGGTTCCGGGATGCGGCGCGAGGCCGGGAGGGCGAGCGGAAATGAGTCGAGCCACCGTCGCGCCTGGCACCCCCCGACAGACCGTCGTGACCTACTGGGAAGGGCCGGTGACCTGGCTCGAACGGCTCAGCGCGGCTTCGATCGTCGCGGCCGGGCACCCGCTGCACATCTACTCGCACGACGTGGCGGGCCTGCGGCGGCAGGGGCTTCCCGGCACGGTGATCGATGCCCGCGAGGGGATCGGCCCGAACGTCATGGCGGACCTCTACCGCCGCCGCGGCGTCCTCGCCTTCTACGCCGATTACCTGCGCCTCAGCCTGATCCGCGATGGCAAGGGTGTCTGGTCGGACCTCGACTGCGTATTCCAGCGTCCCCTCGACCCGTCCAGCGGCGAGGCCGGCTACCTGTTCGGGTGGCTCAACCGGAGCCGCCTCAACAACGCGATCCTGTCGGCGCCGCCCAACTCGGAGCTCGTCGCCCGCTACTGGGACGCCATTTCCACGGTGCCGATCCGGGCCCCGTGGGCGACCGGCCATATCCGGGTCAAGCGCAGCCTCGAACTCCTGATCGGCAAGCGCATCCCGGTCCATCCGGAGCGCCTGGCGATCGGTCCGCGCGCCCTCACCTACTTCGTGCGCCAGCTCGGCCTCGAGGGCCATGCCCAGCCGCGCGCAGTCTTCTATCCCCTCGGCGACGACGACGCCCATCTCCTCGCCGAGGCGGACGACCGGGCGGCGCGCGCGCGGATCCTGCCCGAGACCGTGGTGGTGCATGCGTGGCGCGGCAAGCTGTGGTCGATCGGCCGGGATGCCCCGCCGCCCGCCGCCTCATGGCTCGGGCAGCGGTGCCGGGACCTCGGGCTCTGATCCGTCCGGGAGTTTCCCCTCAACCGCCTCGAAACCGGTCCGGAACCCGTCCCCTGGAGATGTCGATGCGCCGGATCCTGTTCATCTGCGCGACGCCGGTCGCCTTCGGGCTCGACACCCCCGCGGAGGTCGGTCTCGGCGGCATCGAGAGTACGAACATCGCCCTCGCCGAGGCGCTCGCCCGGCGCGGGTGGGCCGTGACCCTGGCTACGCGCCGGATCGGGACGGTGGTGCGCGACGGCATCCGCAACATCCCCCTGGAGGCGGCAGCGGACTGCGCGGCGGACGCGATCGTCACCAGCAACGATCCGCGTCCCCTCAGGGCCTTCCCCGGGCGGCGAGGCATCGTCTGGGTTCACAAT
The DNA here is from genome assembly GCF_001423325.1 of Methylobacterium sp. Leaf113. Lineage (NCBI taxonomy): Bacteria > Pseudomonadati > Pseudomonadota > Alphaproteobacteria > Hyphomicrobiales > Methylobacteriaceae > Methylobacterium > Methylobacterium sp. Leaf113. Next base: position 34,994 of record NZ_LMNJ01000054.1, on the reverse strand, counting down.
CCCCTGAACGTCGAGAAATCCATCCGCAAGGGATACCTCCGGCCCTTCCTGGCCCTGCGGCCCGAGGCGGTCTTCGTCGGCAGCCTGGCAGCCCGGACGATGTCGCCGCTCTACCCGTTCCGGCGTCGCCACGTCATCCCGCACGGGGTCTCCCCGGTCTTCCGCACGCCCGAGCCGACCCGCGGGCACAGCCGCGATTTCGTCTACGCCTCGCAGCCCCAACGCGGCCTCGACCGGATGCTCCGGCTCTGGCGCAACGCCGCGCCCCTGGTCGCCTCGGGCGCGACGTTGCATGTTTTTGGATCGGAAGGGCTTTTCGGGTCGGAACAGCCCGATTCACCTGAGGAAAGTGGTCCGGTCGTGTTCCACCCGCGGGTCGGAGCCGCCGCCCTGGCCGCGTTCTATGCCGGGGCGCGGGCCATGGTCTGTCCCGGCTCCCCCGACGAAACCTTCTGCCTCGCCGCCGCCGAAGCGCAGGCCATGGGGCTGCCCGTGGTGACCGCCGGCATCGGAGCGCTGGCCGAGCGGGTGCAGCACGGGGTGAACGGGTGGATCGCGGCGAGCGATGCGGACTTCGCCGACGCCGTCGTCGCTCTCGCGGTCAACGACGACCTGTGGTCGGAGCTCAGTGCCGGCGCCCTCCTGCAGCGGCACGCTTTGACCTGGGAGCGGGCCGCGATCCTGTGGGAAGCCGTCCTGCGAGACCCACCCGGAATGCCGCCCGCTCGGGGCGCCTGATCACCCCGGTATCCAGGCCTACGGACACCCGTGACAGAATTCGGTCCGCCACAACCCGCGGCCGCGCCGCCACTGGACGCCGCTCGGACGGCGGCGAATACTGTGTGCAAGAAGAGATCACATCGGGAGGATGGCATGAGGCTTCGGCTTGGTCTGGCCGCGCTGGCATTCGCGTGGGCGGGGAGCGCGCTCGCGGACCCGCTAACCTTCCAGGTCGATCCGGCCTGGCCGAAACCGCTGCCCAACAACTGGATCATGGGGCAGGCTTCGGGCGTGGCCGTCGACGCACAGGACAACGTCTGGGTGGTTCAGCGCCCGCGCAGCCTCACCGACGACGAGAAGGCCGCGAGCCTCAATCCGCCCCGCACCAAGTGCTGCCATCCCGCGCCCCCGGTGCTGGTGTTCGATCAGGCCGGCACCCTGATCCGCAGCTGGGGCGGCCCCGGCGAAGGCTACGACTGGCCCCAGAACGAGCACGGCATCCACATCGACCACAAGGGCTTCGTCTGGCTCGCCGGCAATGGCGACACCGACGGGCAGATCCTGAAGTTCACGCCCAACGGGACGTTCGTGCTGCAGATCGGCAAGCAGGGGCCGCAGACCAACAGCCTCGACACCAGCCGCCTCGGCAAGCCCGCGGCGATGCAGGTCGACCCTGAGACCAACGAACTCTTCGTCGCCGACGGCTACTTCAACCACCGGGTCATCGTGTTCGATGCCGAGACCGGCGCGTTCAAGCGGATGTGGGGCGCCTACGGGAAGCCGCCCACCGACGAGACTCTCCCGGCCTACGACCCGGCCGCCGCGCCCACGCAGCAGTTCCGCAACCCCGTCCACTGCGTCCAGATCGCCCGGGACGGGCTGGTCTACGTCTGCGACCGCACCAACGACCGGGTCCAGGTCTTCCGCCGCGACGGCAGCTTCGTGAAGGAGTTCTTCGTCGAGAAGAGCACCCGCGCCAACGGCTCGGTCTGGGAGCTGGCGCTCTGGCCCGATGCCGAGCAGAGCTACCTCCTCAACGCGGACGGGGCCAACAACGAGGTCCGGACGCTCAGCCGCGACACCGGCGAGGTGCTCGGCGCCTTCGGCCGCAACGGCCGCATGGCGGGCGATTTCCACTGGGTCCACAACCTCGCGGTCGACAGCCGCGGCAACGTCTTCACCACGGAGGTGGACACCGGTAAGCGCGCCCAGAAATTCCTGTTCCGGGGCGATCTGATCCTGCGCAAGCGGGCCGCGCTGCCCTGACGCTCACGGCGCCCGCCCGGCCCGCCTCTTCCCCAAGGGGCAAGAGGCCTCGGCGTGGCGCCGAGACCCGTTTCCCGTCCGTGGCTCAGTAGACCCGCGTGACCCAGCCATGGGGATCGGGAGCGTTGCCGCGCTGGATGTCGACCAGGGCCGAGCGCAGGCGCTTCGTCACCGGACCGGCGACGTTGTCCGAGACGGAGAATTCGCCGTCCGGGCTGCGCACGGTACCGATCGGCGTGATCACTGCGGCGGTGCCGCAGGCGAAAACCTCGCGCAGGCGGCCGCTGGCAGCATCGGCCTTCCAGTCGTCGATGGAATAGGGCCGCTCGGCGACCGCGATGCCGTCGGCCTTTGCCAGCGTCAGGATCGAGTCGCGGGTGATGCCCGACAGGATGGTGTCGCTCAGCGGCGGGGTCACCATCGAGCCGTCGTCGAAGACGAAGAAGATGTTCATGCCTCCGAGCTCCTCGACCCAGCGGCGCTCGACCGCGTCGAGGAACACCACCTGGGCGCAGCCGTGCTCCACCGCCGCAGCCTGGGCGCGCAGGCTGGCGGCGTAGTTGCCGCCGCACTTGGCGGCACCCGTCCCGCCGGGGGCCGCGCGGGTCTGGTCCTGCGAGACCCACACCGTCACAGTTTCGGATCCGCCCTTGAAGTAGGCGCCCACCGCCGAGGCGATGACGAGGTAGAGGTATTCCGAGGACGGCTTGACGCCGAGGAAGACCTCGCTGGCAATCATGAAGGGGCGGAGGTAGAGGCTGCCGCCCTCGCTCGACGGGATCCAGTCGCGGTCGGCGCTGACGAGCTGCTTGACCGACTCGACGAAGACCAAATCGGGCAGCGCCGGCATCGCCAGGCGCTCGGCCGAGCGGCGGAAGCGCAGGGCATTGGCCTCCGGTCGGAACAAGGCCGCGCCGCCATCCGCCGTACGATAGGCCTTCAGGCCCTCGAAGATCTCCTGGGCGTAGTGCAGCACCGCCGCCGCAGGATCGAGTTGGATCGGGGCACGCGCCTCCACCCGTGCGTCGTGCCAGCCGCGTCCCTCGACGTAGCGGATCGTCACCATGTGGTCGGTGAACACCCGCCCGAAGCCGGGATCGACCAGAAGCTCGGCCCGGCGTTCCGGCGAGACGGGCGAGGCATGCGGCTGGGTGGCGAAGGGAAGATCGTCGGGGGCGCTCATCGTCAGTCCTTACTTACGTCTCGTCGGATCAATCAAGAGCCGGTGCGGCGCCGGCCACGGCGGGGGCCGCCGGGGGCATCCGGACGGCGGCAGCATCCGGGCGACGGCAGCATCCGGGCGACGGGACGTGTGCTGCTGCTCTGATACGACGATGTCCGCTTGCGATCAAACGGCTTGCATCCTAATAATACGCAAACGAAAAGAGGGCCGGATCGTCCACGGTCGGTGCGCACAGGAGCCTCGCGCGTGTCTGCCCGAAAGCCGCCCGTCAGAACTCTGGACCAGCTCCGCCTCGCCTACACCCACACGCTTCTGCTGACGGGCCGGCACTGGCGCCGCGCGGCCAACACGGTCATGGAGGCGCATGGTCTCTCCGACGCCACGGCGGTTCCGCTGATCATGATCGGTCGCCTCAATGGCGCGCCGCGTCAGAACGCCCTAGCGGAGGCCGTCGGCATTGAGGGGCCATCCCTGGTGCGCCTCCTCGACCAACTCTGCGAAGCGGGCCTCGCGGTCCGCCGAGAGGATCCCACCGACCGCCGGGCTAAGGTGCTCAGCCTCACCACCGCCGGGACGGCCGTGGTCGCCCGCATGGAAGCCGATCTCGTGCGCCTGCGGGCCGAAATCTTTTCCGAGGTCAGCACCGCCGATCTCGAAGCGAGCCTGCGGGTGTTCGCGTCGCTGCAGGCCTCCTGCATCCGGTGATGCGCGAGGGGTTGCCCCGCCCTGCGCTCCGTCTCTGTCTTCAGCCCATGCGCTCTTGGCGGGAGCTTTACGTCCGGCCGAGGTTCGTTCCAACCGGGGGATGCTGCCGAACGCCGCGTCCCGGCTGACTTGAAGGGACGACGTCGTGCGCTCTTTGCAGCGCATGTCTAACACATCATCCGGCCGGCCGGTTCTCTATTGCCTTCACTATCTCGGCGGCAGCGCCGCAACCTTCGACGCGGTGGCGGAGCACCTCGCGGGTGCGGTGGACTGCGTCGCCCTGGACTTGCCCGGCTTCGGCGCCGACGGGAGCGGTCCCGGCCGAGACGTCGGCGCGATGGCCGACGGCGTGGCGGCCCGGATCCAGGCAGACGCCCCGGCCCGATGGCTGCTGGCCGGCAACAGCATGGGCGCCAAGGTCGCTCTCGCGGTCGCCCGGCACGCGGAGGATGGCGCACCCGGTCTCGAAGGCCTCGGAGGCCTCGTGCTGATGGCCGGTTCGCCGCCCTCCCCCGAGCCGATGTCCGAGGACAAGCGCGCCGCGATGATCGCCTGGATCGATGCTGATTCAGCCACGCGCGCGCGGGAGGCGGACGCCTTCGTCGCTCAGAATGTCGGCGCTCCCCTCGATCAGGCCCTGATGGACCGGACCGTGGCGGATGTCCTGCGCGCCAGCCCCGAAGCCTGGAAAGCCTGGCTCGCTCACGGCAGCCGTGAGGATTGGTGCGCGCGGATCGGTATCCTGCGCAGCCCGGCGGTCATCCTGGCCGGTTCGGAGGATGCCGATCTCGGCGCGACCGCCCAGGCTGCCCTGACGGCTCCGCACCTTGCCCAGGCCCGTCTCGTCACCCTGGAGGGCGCCGGGCACCTCATTCCTCTTGAGCGCCCACAGGCCGTAGCCCTGGCCGTGGGTACGCTCCTGGTCGAATCGGCCTGGCAGGAAGCGCCCGCCCCTGCCCCCACCTTGCCGCAGGCCTATGCGGACCTGATTCGGTCGGAACGCGTGAACGGCCGCCTGCGCGAGGCACTGCTGGCGCGGGCGGAGCCGGACGACCCGGCCTATCAGCCCCGCGCCCTCGATCCGGTCGGTCTGTCGATCCTGCGGGCCGCCTGTGACCGGGTGCTGCCACAGGATGGGCCGGCCCGCATCGATCTGGCCGCCCGCATCGATGCGCGGCTGGCGAGCGGGGCCGGTGACGGCTGGCGCTTCGCCAAACTGCCGCCGGACGCGGAGGCCTACAGCCTCGCGCTGCGGACCCTGGACGCCGCCGCCCGCGCGGCCCACGCGAAACCCTTCGTGGTTCTCGACGCCAATGAGCAGGATGCTCTGCTGGAAAGCCTGGAGACCGGCACGGTCTCGGGCGATCTCGATGCCGAACAGATGGGGTTCTGGTTCGAGGATCTTCGCGCCGACGTGGCGCGCACCTATCTGGCCCACCCATTGGCGCTGGCCCGCATGGATTTCAGCGGCATCGGTGCGGGCGGCGACACCGACCCCCTCCCGGGCTTCCGCGACATCGGTATCGGCCAGCGCGAAGCATGGGAACCCTGCACGCTTCCGGAGACCACCCGATGAACCTCGATGCGATGCATCGCCATGCAATCCACGAGACCGTCGACGCGGTGGTGATCGGCACCGGCGCCGGCGGTGCGCCCCTGCTGGCACGCCTCGCCCAGGCCGGCCTCTCCTGCGTCGCCCTGGAGGCCGGGCCGAACTTCGATCCGAAGGGGTTCGCCTTCGACGAGACACTGGCCGACGAGATCTATTGGACCGAGGAGCGGATCAGCGGCGGCTCGACGCCCGAAGCCTTCGGCGGCAACAATAGTGGCACCGGCGTCGGCGGCTCGACCTTGCATTGGGGCGCCTTTACGCCCCGGGCCGATGCCCGCGATCTGCGCCTCCACACCGAGACCGGTGAGGGCGTCGACTGGCCCTTGGACTATGCCGAGCTGCGGCCGTTCTACGAGCGTGTCGAAGCCTTCATCGGCGTGTCCGGTCCGGCCTCCTATCCCTGGGACGAGACCCGTGCCTACCCGCTCGGCCCCGTCGCCCGCAACGCACCGGCCCAGGCCATGGCCAACGCCTGCACGGCGCTCGGGGTGCGATTCGCCGATGCCCCAGCGGCGGTCGTGTCGCGCGCCTTCCCTCAGGAGCATGGCCCGACCCGGCCCGGCTGCATCAACTGTGGGTATTGCCACCAGGGCTGTCGCACCGGCGCCAAGACCAGCATGGACGTCACCTACCTGCCGCTCGCCGTGCATCACGGCGCCGAGATCCGGGCCGAGGCCCGGGTTCACGGCATCGAGCGGTCGAAGGACGGCCGCGTCACCGCTGTGATTTACCGCCAGGGCGGCGTCGACCGTCGCCAGCCCTGCCGCAACGTCTTCCTGTGCGCCGGCTCGGTGGAATCCGCACGCCTCCTCCTGCACCTCGACCTCTGCAACGGCAGCGGTCAGGTCGGCCGCAACTACATGGGCCACGTCGCCACCCAGGTCTGGGGCACCTTCGAGCCCGAGATGCGGATGAACAAGGGCTATCCCTCCTCGCTCATCACCGAGGATATGATCCGCCCGGCCGACGCGGACTTCGCTGGTGGCTATCTCGTGCAAAGCCTCGGCGTGGTCCCGCTCACCTTCGCCAATTCCCTGGCGCGGGGGCGAAAGCTCTGGGGACGGGCGTTGGCCGACCAGCTCGCGCGCTACAACCACATGGCCGGCATCGGCATCAACGGCGAGACCCTGCCCTGCGACGCCAACGTGCTGACGCTCTCCGATGAGGTCGACGCGTTGGGGATGCGCAAGGCGGCGATCAGCTTCGGCTACAGCCAGAATGAAAAGCGCCTCAACGCGCACGCCACCCGATTCCTGAACCAGGTCTGGGAAGCGGCCGGCGCGACGGATCTCTGGACCCTGGAGCGCGTCGCCCACACCATCGGCACCTGCCGCATGGGCCGCGACGGCGACACCGCGGTGGTCGATCCCTATGGCCGCAGCTTCGAGGTGCCGAACCTGTGGATCTGCGACGGCTCGACCTTCCCGAGTTCGCTCGCCGCCAACCCGGCCCTAACCATCATGGCCATGAGTCTGCGGAGCGCCGAAGCGTTCCTGGCGGACGGACGCTAAAGTCTTTGGTTTTCGTTTGTCGTGTCAGGGATAACCGGTTTCCGCTTATCCCTGACAAACTCTGGGCTGATGGATTCGGGCGGTGGCTCAGGCCACCGCCTGGGCCACGATGTCGGGGTAGCGTCCAATGAGCCGGACATCGGCAATGCTGAAATCCGGCGCTGTCGCCCGCGCCTGCTCCCAGTCGCGCAAGGTCCCGACAGGAACCCGAAAGCGGTTGGCGAACTCCGACTGCGACAGTCCGAGGCTGGTCCGCGTCCAACCCATCAGGCGGGTACGCTGTCTCCGGTCCAGGTCTTCGGCCGTCGCGTCGAAGTCCTGGTCGTCGGCCGGATCAGCCGAGAGCGCAATCGGCGCGTTCTTCACTCGTGTTTCCCATTCCCCTCAATACATCGGGGTCCCGCCGGTGACCGGCACCAGCGCGCCCGTCATGTAGCTGCCCTCCCGCGAGGCGAGCAGCACGTAGGCGGGGGCCAGTTCGGCCGGCTGGCCGGCCCGGCCGAGGGGCGTGTCGGCGCCGAGGGATGCGATCTGCTCGGGACTCTTTACGATGGGCTGGATCGGGGTCCAGACAGGGCCGGGCGCGACGCAATTGACCCGGATGCCCTTGGGCGCGAGCAGGTTCGACAGGCCGATGGTCAGGCTGGCGATGGCGCCCTTGGTGGAGGCGTAGACCAGCATGGTCTTGTCGGCGATCTTGGCCTGCTGGCTCGTGGAATTCACGATGGCCGAGCCCGGCTTCATGTGCGGCACGGCGGCCTGGGCGAGGTACAGCATCGCGAACACGTTGGCGCGGAACGAGCCTTCGAGATCCTCCGGCGTCACATCGTCGAGTTCTTCGTTCACCACCTGGGCGGCAGCGTTGTTGACCAGGATGTCGAGGCCCCCGAGTTCCGCCACGGTGCACTCGACCAGCGTCCGGCAATGGGCCGCATCGCGTAAATCACCGGGCAGCAGAAGGACGCGGCGCCCGGCTTTGCGGACCCAGTCCGCGGTATCTTCGGCGTCCGACTGCTCGACGGGCAGGTAGGAGATCGCCACGTCGGCGCCCTCGCGGGCATACGCGATCGCCACGGCCCGGCCGATGCCGGAGTCACCGCCGGTCACCAGGGCGACGCGGCCGGTTAGCAGGCCTTTGCCGACGTAGCTCGTTTCGCCGTGATCGGGCGCCGGATCCATGCGCGAGCTCAGACCCGGCCGCTCCTGCTGCTGGTCGCCGGGAAAGGGCGGCCGCGGGCCGGCGTCACGGGGGTCGATGGTCATCGGCTTTCGGGCCTTCCAGGGCTGTCTTGGGAGCGAGGCTTTATCGGGAGCGAGGCTGTCGCAAGGGACCGGGAGCCCGCGGGGGCGGGCTCCCGGGATCGGTCAGGCGCTCGCGTCGTCGGCTTCCAGGATCGTCTCGAGGTCGCCCGTGAGGGCATCGAGCTGGTCGGCCGTCGCCCGGATCTTGAAGGTGGTGCCGTCCTCGGCCTCGACCGCGATTTCCACGTGGTCGTCGACGCGGGCGGCTAGGGCCTGCTTGAGAATGTAGGTCGTGACGTCTGCCGTCTTGTCCGCCGTCTTATCTGCCGTCTTGGCCATGCTGCCGTCTCCTGCTGTGGTCCCGGGCAACGCGGCAGAGCCTGGGGCGGATCTGCGACCAAAGCTCTCGCTCGGTCCCGAGGCCTACAGACCCTGTCCCGATAGGGTGGCGGCGGCCTGGATCAGGGCGAGGTGGGTCAACCCCTGCGGCAGGTTGCCGAGATAGGTTCCACTGACGGGGTCGGCCATCTCGGCATAGGTGCCGGAATTCCGATCGAGAGCCGCCACCAGGGCCTCGAAGGCGGCTTCCGCCTCCGCCTGCTCCCCGAGCAGGGCCTTGGCCTCGATCAGCCAGAACGTGCAGGCGAGGAAGCAGCCCTCTTCCGCCTCCGCGCCGGTGTAGCGGTAGTGGTAGGGACCGCGCCCCAACGCTCGGTCGATGGCCCGGCAGGTGGCGGCGAGGCGGACGGGATTGCCGAAGCGGAATCGTACCGCAAGGGTCAGGGAGGCATCGAGCTTTTCGGTGCCCGGATGCATGACGTAGGATTGCTGCGCCTCGGACCAGCAATGCTGATCGATCCACTCGGCGACCCGGTCGCGGGCACGCGCCCAGCGCTCCCGGCACGCCCCCGGAAGGTGTCCGCCATCGGCGAGTTCCACCGCCCGGGCGAGGGCCTGCCAGCAGCTGATCTTGGAGCCGGTGTAGTGTTCGGCATCCGGCAGTTCCCAGATGCCCGCATCCTTGAGCTTCCAGGACTCGGCGCATTGGTCGGCGAGTTCGGCGAGCAGCGCCCCGGTGCGCAGGTCGAGCATGTTGCCGTCGGCGACGAAGCGCTCTGCGGTCTCGAAGATGTCGCCGTAGATGCCGTGCTGGTGCTGACCCGTCGCCAGGTTTCCGGTCCGCACGGGACGCGAGCCGCGATAACCCGGAAGGTCGATCTCCCGCTCGCCGGGCACGCGCCCGCCGTCGAGGGTGTAGAGCACCTGTGCCCCGTGCTCGCCGATGTGGCGCATCAGCCAGGACAGGGCGGCGTTGGCCTCGGCCTGCGCGCCCAGGCGCAGGAAGGCCTTGATGACGTAGCCGGCATCGCGGATCCAGGCGTAGCGGTAATCGTAGTTCTTGGAGCCGCCGATGCCCTCGGGCAGGGACGTCGTGGCCGCCGCCGCGATGGCGCCGGTGGGCGAGTAGAGCAGCAGCTTCAGCGCCAGGGCGCTGCGCTCGACCTGCTCGGCGTAGCGACCCCGATAGGCGAGCCGTTCGGTCCAGTCCCGCCACTCCCCGCACGACACGTCGATGCGCCGGTCGATCTCTTCGATGGGCGCCACCACCAGGGGCTGGTCCTCGGCCGCCACGATGGCGACGACTTCGCGCTGGCCTGCGCGCACCTCCACGAAGCTCAAGATGGCGTGGTCGTTCTCCGCCTCGATCCGGATGCCGTCGCTGGTCCGGAACAGGCCCATCATGCCGGCGACGTGGAAGGCGGTGCCGTTGCTGTTGCCCGACAGGTACGGGGCGGCCGTGTCGCCCCGGGTGCCGAACACCAGCGCCACCCGGAAGCGCACGTGCCCCTCCAGGCCCTCGATCCGGCGGGCCAGCTCCGCCCAGGGCAGGCGTCCGGCCGGGCCGCTGTTCAGGCTCTCGGTGAGCCGCGCGCGCCCGGTCTTCGTGGTGAAGACGGTCTCGTGGACGTTGCTGCCTTCGCGATAGCCGATCTCAGCCGTGAACGGCTCCTCCGGGGTGATCGCGAAGTAGCCGCCTTCGTCTGGGCTCAGCAGGCGGTCGAACAGCGGCGGCGAGTCGAGATTGGGGCAGCACCACCAGTCGATGGAGCCATCCGCCCCCGAGAGTGCCACCGAGCGGCCCTCACCGATGGCCGCGTAGGCTTCGAGTGGGAGGTAGCCGTCGGTGCGGGTGACGGCACCACCTTCGCGGGGAAAAGGCTTCAGCACGGTACGGATACCCTTGGTGGGGAAGCGGACGGCACGGGTCGGAGGCAGGCGCGCCGCCACGGGCAGTGCGTGCGCGTCGCGAATGTCCGAACCAAGCCGACCGGAAGCCTCCGCGGAGACCTGGTCGAACCCGCGCCGTCATCGGCCGTTCCGGCCCGGACTTGCTGCATGTTGACACGGCAGTGCGCGTGAGAGGCCCCGCCTGTGGCCTGGAGGCCGCATCGCCGTACCCTTCCGTACGACCAGAATGAACGCTCATTGACCAGTGAATGAACATTCAATACGACGATGGGGTCGGATGGAGGATGCGATGCAGCGGACCCACGAGGATGCCCGGTTTCAGGCGCTGGTGCGGCGGGTGCGGACACTCGTCGCGCCGGAGCACCTGCTGCTCGGGGCCGTGCTGGTGCTCGGCTGGGCCGCCCTGATTGCCTGGACCGGCAACGGCTCGGTCGGCTGGCAGGCCCGTCTCTGCGCCGATGCGGATGCCTCGGTCACCGCCTGCCGGATGGTCGCGCCGTCTGCGGACGGACGGGTCTCCTGAGCATGGCCTCGCCGGTCGGCACCCTCATCGATGCCCGCGCCGGACAGGCCGCGCGTCGGGAACAGATCCTCGACGCCGCCTGCGCCTGCTTCGTGCGCAACGGGTTCCATCGCACCACCATGCAGGATCTCGCCCGCGAGGCCGGGATGACGGCGGGCAATTTCTATCACTATTTTCGCTCGAAGGAGGCCCTGGTCCTCGGCTTGGTCGAGCGCGAGCGTGAGAGCGGCGCCCTCCTGGTGACGCGCCTCCAGCAGGAGGGCGACCGGCGCAGTGCCCTGTTCGGGGTACTCGGACAGTATTTCGGGTCGCTGACCCGCGAGGCGGCGGTGCTGCGCCTGGAGATCTGGTCCGAGGGAACCCGCAATCCCGCAATCGCGGCCCTGACGGCGGAGACGGAGGCGGAGGCGCGGGCTTGGTTCGAGGAGACCTTCGCCGACCTCGCCACCGCTTCGGACTGCGACCCGTCCGGCCTCTACGCCCTGCTGGCGCCCCAGCTGAAGGGCATCGTCCTGAGCCGCGCCATCCTGCCCGATTTCGATACGGGCATGGCCGTGGCGCAACTCCAGGCCCTGATCGAGGCAGGGCTCGCCGGCTGCGCGCCTCTCCCAGCCGGGGAGCCCCGCTCATGCCCCGCCATGGAGTCCCGCTGATGAACTTCGCCCGCCTCGGCTTCGCCCTTCTCGCCCTGGCGCTGCCGGCTTCGGCGGCCCTCGCCGGCCCTGCGCCGGCGGGGGCTGTGCAGCCGAAATCCACGCTCGTGCCGACCATCAGCGTGGTCGAGGCCCGACGGCGGGAGATCGTCGAGTCGGTGGTCGTCACCGGCACCCTGGTCCCGCGCGACGAGATCCTGGTGACGCCGGAAATCGAGGGCTACCGGGTCACCGAGGTGCTGGTGGAGGAAGGCGCGCGCGTGGCCCGGGGCCAGGTGCTGGCCCGCCTCTCGCACGACCTCATCGACCGGCAACTCGCCCAGCAGGCCGCCCTGGTGGAGAAGGCCGAGGCCGCCGTGCCCCAGGCCCAAAGCAGCATCGAACAGGCGGAGGCCGCCGAGACCGAGGCACGCCTTGCCTTCGAGCGGGCGCAACAGCTCCTGAGGACCGGCAACGCCACCGCCGCCGTGATGGAAGGACGCACTGCGACCCTGCGCCAAGCCGAGGGCAAGCGCGCCTTCGCCCGCAACGGCCTGCGCATCGCACGGGCCGACCTCGCCCAGGCCCGCGCCGTTCTCGACGAACTGAACCTGCGTCTGGCCCGCACCGAGATCCGCGCGCCGGAGGCCGGTATCGTCAACCGCCGCAGCGCCCGCGTCGGCCTCGCGGCTTCGGCCTCGGCCGAGCCCCTGTTCCGCCTGATCGCCCGGGGCGAGATCGAGCTGGAGGGCGAGGTGCTCGAGACCAAGCTGCCGCAGCTCCGCGAAAACGCCCCGGCCTGGATCGAACTCGGCGACGGCTCCCGTGTCTCGGGCAGCGTGCGCACCGTGTACCCCGAGGTCGACAAGGCGACGCGCCTCGGCAAGGTCCGCGTCCGCCTCGATCCGGACCCGCGCCTGCGCATCGGCACCTTCGCGCGCGGCGCCGTCGAACTTGCCCGCACCCGCGGCGTGACCGTGCCGCAGGCCTCCGTGCTCTATGGAGGGGCTCAGCGCAGCACCGTCCTCGTTGTCGCGGACGACGTGGTGGAGGCCCGGGCCGTCCGCACCGGGCTGTCCGACGACGACGACATCGAGATCCGCGCCGGGCTCGCCGACGGTGAGCGCGTCGTGGCCCGGGCCGGCAGCTTCCTGCGCGACGGCGACCGGGTCCACCCGGTGGCCCTGGCGGTGCCGGAGCCCGCCCTGGCTTCGGGCCCCTCCCCGCGCGCGACCGCTGAGGCGGGCACGCCCTGATCGGGCGGGCGTGTCGCCAACCGCTCGCCCGAATTTCTCTCGCGGTGCTCCGCCATGCCGGGTCCATTCTTCAGAGTGCCCTGTTTCCCGAGGCGGGAAGTCCGTTGCGCTCCCGCCGGCCGGCCCATGAACCCTGAACCCAACCCGCACCGAGCCGCCCCATGCGCCTGAACCTTTCCGCCTGGGCGATCCGCAATCCGATCGCCCCCCTCGTGCTGTTCATGGTGCTGATCGTGCTCGGCCTCGTCAGCTTCCGCAGCCTCGCGGTGACGCGGATGCCGAATGTCGACGTGCCCATCGTGTCGGTGACGATCACGCAGAGCGGGTCGGCCCCCGCCGAGCTGCAGACCCAGGTGACGAAGTGGGTCGAGGATTCGATCGCCGGCGTGCGCGGGGTCAAGCACATCACCTCGGCGATCACGGAAGGCTCGTCCGTGACCACGGTGGAGTTCCGCCTGGAGGTGAACACCGACCGGGCCGTCAACGACGTCAAGGATGCGATCTCGAAGATCCGCATCAACCTGCCCCGCACCATCGACGAGCCGGTGATCCAGCGCGTCGAGATCACCGGTCTGCCGATCCTGATCTACGGCGTGAGGTCGCCCGGCATGACGCCGGCCGAATTGTCCTGGTTCGTGGAGGACAAGGTCGCCCGCTCGCTCCAGGGCGTGAAGGGGGTCGGCGGCGTCGAGCGCGTCGGCGGCGTCGCCCGCGAGATGCGCGTCACCCTGCTGCCCGACCGGCTGCTGGCGCTCGGCATCACCGCCGCCGACGTCAACCGGCAGCTCCGCCTCACCTCCGCCGACATGGCGGGCGGGCGCGGCGAAGTCGGCGGGCGCGAGCAGTCGATCCGGACGCTGGCCGCGTCGCGCTCTCTGCGCGACCTCAAGGCCACCTCGATCATCCTGCCCGGCGGCCGCAAGGTCCGCCTCGACGAACTCGCCACCCTGGAGGATTCCGTCGAGGAGCCCCGCACCTTCGCGCGCTTCAACGGTGAGCCGGTGGTCGCCTTCGCGGTCTCGCGTGGCTCGGGGGCCAGCGATGCCGAGGTCGCGGAAGGCGTCGAGAAACGCATCGCCACGTTCCAGGCCGCCTACCCGGACATCCAGTTCGAGACCATCGACTCTTCGGTCGCCGCCACCATCGGCTCGTACGATTCGGCCATGCACACCCTGATCGAGGGGGCGGCCCTGGCGGTGCTGGTGGTGTTCCTGTTCCTGCGCGACTGGCGCGCGACCCTGATCGCGGCCCTCGCGCTGCCGCTCTCGGTCTTCCCGACCTTCTGGGCCATGGAGGCCATGGGCTTCACGCTCAACGGCATCAGCCTGCTTGCCATCACGCTGGTGACCGGCATCCTGGTGGACGACGCCATCGTGGAGATCGAGAACATCGTCCGCCACATGCGGCTCGGCAAGTCGCCCTACCGCGCCGCCATCGAGGGCGCCGACGAGATCGGGCTCGCGGTCATCGCCATCACGGCGACCCTGATCGCGGTGTTCGCGCCGGTTTCGTTCATGGGCGGCATCGCCGGCCGCTACTTCATGCAGTTCGGGCTGACCATCGCGGTCTCGGTCTTCATGTCGCTGCTGGTGGCGCGCCTGATCACCCCGATGCTGGCCGCCTACTTTCTACGCGACCACGGCCACGAGGAGGGGCAGGACGGCCCGGTGATGCGCGCCTATGGCCGCCTCGTCGGCTGGTCGGTGCGCCACCGCGTCATCACGCTCATCGTCGGGCTTGCGCTGTTCGCGGGCTCGCTGGCCTCCACCGGCTTGCTGCCGTCGGGCTTCGTGCCCAAGCAGGACAATGCCCGCACGCTGTTCATGGTGGAACTCGCCCCCGGCGCCCGGCTCCCCGACACCGTCGCGGTCTCCGACCGGGTGGTAGCCCGCATCCGCGCCCTGCCCGAGGTGGTCTCGGTCTTCGTCGACGGCGGTCGCCAGGCCGGCGGCAAGCGGGAGACTCGGCTTGCCACCCTCATCGTCAACCTGACGCCGAAGAACCAGCGTACCCGTAAACAGGCCGCCATCGAGACCGAGATCGCCGGCCTCCTGGCGCAGGAACCCGACATCCGGTCGTGGACCCTGCGCGACGGCGGCCAGCGCGATCTCGCTCTCGTCGTCGGCGGTCCCGATGTCGATGTGGTCACCGAGGTCGCCGCCCGGCTCCAGCGCGATATGGCGGCGATCCCCCACCTCGTCTCGGTGATGTCGACGGCACCCCTCAACCGCACGGAGGTCCGCATCCGTCCGAAGGAGAGTGCGGCCGCCGATCTCGGCGTCTCCACCGACGCCATCGCGGAGACCGTCCGGGTCGGCACCATCGGCGACATCGGTCTCAACCTCGCGAAGTTCAACGCGCCCGACCGGCAGGTGCCGATCCGGGTGCAATTGCCGGAGAGCGCCCGCGCTGCGGTCTCGCGTCTCGAGAACCTCAAGGTGCCGGCCAAGAACGGGGCCGCCGTGCCGCTGGCGGCTGTCGCCGACATCGAGCTCGACCAGGGCCCCGGCGCCATCGAGCGCTACGACCGCGTGGTGCGCGTCGCCGTCGAGGCCAACATGGAAGGGTCGGACGCGCTCGGGTCCCTGATCCAGCAGGCGCTGGAGACCCCCACCGCGAAAAACCTGCCGCCGGGCGTAACCATCCGGCAGACCGGCGACGCCGAGATCATGGGCGAGGTCTTCTCGGGCTTCCTGATGGCGATGGGCGCCGGCATCATGATGGTCTACGCGGTGCTCGTGCTGCTGTTCGGCTCGTTCCTGCAGCCGCTGACCATCCTGTTCTCGCTGCCGCTCTCCATCGGCGGCGCCATCCTGGGCCTGCTGATCCTGAACATGCCGATCTCGATGCCGGTGGTGATCGGCATCCTGATGTTGATGGGGCTGGTGACCAAGAACGCCATCATGCTGGTGGACTTCGCCGTCGAGGAGATGGCCCGCGGCGTCGACCGCGTCACCGCGATCGTCGATGCGGGCCGCAAGCGCGCCCGGCCGATCGTGATGACCACCATCGCGATGGCGGCCGGCATGGTGCCCTCCGTCATGGCGCTCGGCATCGGCGGCGAGTTCCGGGCGCCGATGGCGGTGGCGGTGATCTCGGGCCTGATCGTCTCGACCCTGCTGTCTCTGGTGTTCGTGCCGGCGGTGTTCCTGTTGATGGACAGCCTCGGCGCCCTGCTCGGGCGGATCTTCGGCCGCTTCGTCGGCGCCCGGGACGAGACGGGCGACGCGCCCCTCCCGGTTCCGCACACGTCGGGATAGGCCGCGCGCATCGCGCTCGCCTCTTCCGTCCGACCGTTGCCCCCGCCCAGCCACAACGCCGGCCACGCCGCCGCCGCTCGGGCGCTCCATCAGGCTGATTCGGATGGTTGCACGGCGCGCCACGCGAGGTCCTCGGTCAGAAGACGGCATGGACCAGGCCGATGATCTCCCGCGACCCATCGGCGTGGCCGTTGGAATGCATCGCATCAGAGTGGCTCCAACGATGGATCTATCGGGTCTAGATCATTGCCACCGGCCCCGTTCGTCCCTGGGGCCTGCCCCGATGCCTCCCGGAGTTCCCCCGTGTCCTAGACTCTCAGCGCCCACGCCACGCCCCTGTCAGGCGGCCGCAACATCCTCGCCTGGTCGCTCCAGGTCCTCCTCGCCCTCGTGTTCCTCGCTGCGGGCGGCGCCAAGCTCGCGGGCGCGCCGATGATGGTGCAGATCTTCGATCAGATCGGCCTCGGACAGGGGTTCCGCATCGTCAGCGGCCTCGTCGAGGTCGTCGGCGCGGTCGCCCTGCTGGTCCCCGGCCTGGCCGCCATTGCGGCGATCTGGCTTGGAATCACTATGGTGGGCGCCGTGCTGGCCCATATCCTCGTCCTGCCGACACCGGTCGCCCCGGCCCTCGTGCTGCTCGGTCTCGCCGCCCTCCTGGCCTGGATGCGCCGGGGACAGGTGACGACGCTCCTGGCCCGCATCCGCTGACGCACCGTCCGGCTCCACGACCCCTCCGCCGGGAGGGCTCGGCTGGACCGGACCGTTCCGGGGGGCCGCCCCCGCGATCCCGACGCACATCCGTGACCCTCCGGCTCCGCCGGGTCTGGCGGAGCGCAACCACCCGGCGGCGGCGGGCGTTCGAAGGCTCCACTCACGGGCGATCGCGAGGCCGGGCGATGAAATCCACGAAGGCCCTCAGCGGCGCCGGCAGGTGGCGACGGCCCGGATAGTACAGGAACGGCCCCGGGAAGGGCTGCCACCAGGATTCGAGTACGGGCTCCAGCGTCCCGCTGGCGAGATGCGGGCGCAGCCAGTCCTCGAACAGGGTGATGATCCCGGTCCCGGCGATCGCCGCAGATACCGCCAGGTCGGTGGCGGCCCCGGCCCGGACGATGAGCGGTCCGCCGGGTTCGACGCGCACCACCTCTCCGTCGCGCTCGAACTCCCAGTCCGTCATCGCGCCGCTGGCGAAGCGCCCGCGCAGGCAGGCATGGGCCAGGAGGTCGCGCGGGTGGGCCGGACGACCGTGGCGATCGAGATAGGCCGGCGCGGCCGCCGTGGCGAAGCGCTGCCGACGCGGGCCGATCGGGATGGCGATCATGTCCTGCTCGAGCCGGTCGTCGTAGCGAATGCCCGCATCGCACCCGGCCGCCATAACGTCGACGAAGCTGTCCTCCGCCACCACGTCGAGGCGGATCTCCGGATAGGCGGCGAGGAAGGCAGGCACGATCCCGGGCAGGACGAGGCGGGCCGCGCTCACCGGCACGTTCAGCCTGAGGGTGCCGGCCGGGCGATCCCGAAGCCCGTTGACGACGTCGAGGGCCGCTTCGATCTCACCGAGTGCTGGGGTCAGCCGCTCGAGGAGGCGCGCGCCCGCCTCGGTCGGCGCGACGCTGCGGGTGGTGCGATGGAGTAGTCGGACGCCCAGCCGGGCTTCCAGGCGGCGCACGGCTTCGCTGAGGCCGGAGGCACTGAGGCCGCTCGCCCTGGCGCCTTCGCGGAAGCCACCGGCACGGGCGACCGCCACGAAGGCCGCGAGGTCACCGAGATCGGCCGCCATTGTTCGCCCTTTCGCACAGCCCGTGCCGATTGGGGCATGTTATCACGCAACCCCCATCGGCCTACATCCGCCGTCACCACGACGGAGAGAGACCATGACCGACATCGCACGCGCCGGGACCTATGCCCTGGGGGACTGCACCGTGAAGCGCCTGGGCTATGGCGCCATGCAGCTGGCCGGCCCGCAGGTGTTCGGGCCGTCGAAAGACCGGGCCGAGGCCATCGCGCTTCTGCGCGAGGCCGTGGCTTCGGGCGTCGACCACATCGATACCAGCGACTTCTACGGCCCGCACGTCACCAACGAGATCATCCGCGAGGCTCTCCATCCGTATCCGGACGACCTCGTGATCGTCACCAAGATCGGGGCGATGCGCGGCGACGACGCTTCGTGGAACCCGGCCTTTTCGCCCGAGGCGCTGACGCGCGCGGTCCATGACAACCTGCGCAACCTCGGTGTCGAGGCCCTCGACGTGGTGAACCTGCGTCTCATGTTCGACGTCCACGGTCCGGCCGAAGGCTCCATCGCGGCGCCCCTCGCCACCCTGGCCGAGCTTCAGCGCCAGGGCCTCGTCCGCCGGATCGGGCTCAGCAACGCCACCGCCCGGCAGGTCGCCGAGGGGCGGACCATCGCGGAGATCGTGTGCGTCCAGAACCAGTACAATCTCACGCACCGGGCCGACGACGCGCTGATCGACGACCTCGCCGCCTCGGGCACGGCCTACGTACCGTTCTTTCCGCTCGGCGGCTTCACGCTGCTCCAGTCGGCGACCCTGGACGCGGTCGCGGCCGATCTCGGCGCGACCCGGATGCAGGTGGCGCTCGCCTGGCTGCTCGCCCGCGCGCCCAACATCCTGCTGATCCCGGGCACCGCGTCGCGTGGGCACCTCCGCGAGAATCTGGCGGCGGCCGGGCTGACGTTGCCGGACAGCGCCCGTGCGGCCCTCGACGGGATCGCCGGCCCGGTCGCTTGAGGCCGGGCCCCCGTTCCCCGGGCTGTGGCGCCGTCCACTGCAAAGCACGCCATGGCCGGATTACGAGCCGACGAGAAGGCTCGCCGACTGGAACATGACGAAGACGAGGGTGCAGAGGGCGGCCGCGGCCAGGGCGTAGGACAGGCCCTTCATGAATTTGGTCACGTTCGGAGATCCGTTCATCGAAGGCGGGCATGGCCCGGGAGGCGTCCCCTCCTGGGCCGTTCGCACGTATCGGAGGGGATGAGAGGTGGATCCGCCCCCTTCCGGCCGGCGCCGCGCGGCGCCGGCCGGGTCGGGAGGGAAGCGTCAGGCGGGCTTGCGGCCTTCGGCGGCGTAGCGGTCGATGGCCGAGGGAAGTTCCCGCGAGAGGCGCGCCAGCAGGGCCGGACGGCTCAGGCCGGTCTGCTGGGTGAGATGGTCGAGGGTGTCCGGGCCGATGGCGCGCTCGAGATCGGCCTCGGGGATGTCGTGGTTGGGGCCGTGATTGACCCAGGAGGTCGCCGTCTCGCCGTGGCCGCCCTTGGTGAAATGGTCGACCAACTCGCTGAGGCCGTTGGCGATCAGGCCGCCGATGCCAGCCGTACCGACGCCGCCGAGGAGGCTGCCGAGATTGCCGAGGCCGCTGCCGGTGTTGCCGGACTGTGTGCTGGTCGAGGAGGTGTTCGGAAGGTGCGGGATCGAGCCCTGCGTCGGGGTGCTGTCGTGACCCTTCAGCATTTCGGCGAGCTTGTCGCGGTTCTGGTAGCCGGCCACGGCCAGCAGACCCAGCAGCGCGGTCATCGAAGGATAGCCCTTGCTCATCGTCGGTCTCCGTTTCGGGTCTGTAACACTTGGTTTCGGGATCGGTTGGTTTCGGGGTCGGTCCGGGCAGGGGCGCCCGGGGTCTCGCCGTCAGCCCGCCGTGGCGGCTTCCGTCGATGTCGTGCGTCCGGCCAGATCGCTCGGTTCGGCGGCGTACTGGCTGGCGGCGATGGTACGCTTGACCGTGGAGCGGGCCGCGTCGATGGCGATCGCGGCCGCCGACAGGGTGCGGGCCTCGGTCGGGCGCTCGAGCGCGTGCTTGGCGATCTCGCCGGCCAGATCGTCGATCTCGCGGGCCAGATGCTCCAGGCGCGGGGCGTCGGTGGTGTCCTGAGCTTCCTGCCGGATCTCCAGCAGGCGGTCGGTGGCCTCCTCAATGCGCTCGCGGCGCAGGCGCGACAGGCGCTGGCCGACCCAGGCGAGCGCCGAGCCGATGCCGCCGCCGAGAAAGGCAACGAGGTAGATCCAGGTCTCGTAGCGTTCGATGAAGCCCTGCTGCTCACGCTCGAAGAAGTCGACGGCCCCCGGATGGATGGGCAGCCGCGCGCTCGTCGCACCCGCCGTGCTGTCGTAGCTCGGGGCCTGGAGGTAGTCGGCGGCCGGCGTCACGTTGGCCATGCCGCTGCGCATCTCGAACAGGTGCTGGGTCACATCGGCCGCCACCGGGCGGGACAGGCTGGCGCGGGCCATCAGGCGATAAGACGCCCCCACCGTATGGACATCCTCGGCCGGGACCTTGGGACTGCCGCCGAAGGTCTCGGCCGGCATTGTCACGGCCTGGAGGCGTGGCAGGCGCGCGATGATGGCGTCGGCGTTCTCGACATCGACGAAGGCGACCCTGCCGGTACGGCTGACCCGCTGGACGATCCCGACGATGCGTTGCGCGGTCGGCGAGGTCGGAGCGATCACCGACACCACCGCGTCGATGCGCTTGGCGGTGAAGGCCGCGCCGAGGTCGGCCTCTGCCATTTCGACCAGCACGACGTGACGCGGCGGAACCGGTCCCTCGGGCTCCTTGTCGAGCAGCACCAAACCGTAATGCTCGACCATGGACCGGATCAGCGCCTGGTCGGCGTCCCGGTGGGCCAGGATGGCCAGGCGCTTGCGGTCGAGCTGGGGGAACCGGGTCAGGCCGGACCCTTCGGGCGAAGCGATGATCATGGCCTGGTCGCGCAAGATCGCGAGGGTCAGGCCGTTATCGGGCAGATCGACGTCCGGACGCACCACGGCAAGGTCGGCGCGGCCCTCCTGGAGGGCGGCGGCGCTGTCGCGCACGTCGTCGAGGTCCAGGACCTTCAGCCGGATTTCCTTGTGGCGCTTGGCCAAAGCATCCGCATAGGCATGGATCAAGGCGGGCTCGGTGCCGTCCCGCGGGGCGACGGCGACCGTCAGCACCGTGGCTCGCGAGACCCAGTAGGCCACCCCAGCCGCGAGGCAGAGACATACCGTGAGCATCAGGAACACGAGTTCCGGGCGCAGGACGAACTTGGCGAACTTCATCGGTCGGCGTTCGCTCCCTCTCGGCGACCGGCAGGTCCACCTGCCCGGACCTTGCCGGACAGGTGCAGGATGCGAGGCACCGGCCCAACGGGCAGGCGCAAAGCGCGACGCGCCAGCCTTATGGGCAGGCGAAAGGTGCTCGGCGCCGGCCTACGGGCAGGGGTGGCGGTCGCCGTCATTGCCCAGGTAGGTACCGCTGGCCGCGTCGTACGAGCGGAAGCGGCGGGCGCAGGCGGCCACCGCCTCGGCGGGGATTCCGCGCGGGGCGGCTTGGGCCTGCGAATTGGCGATGGCGCCGCCGATGATGGCCCCGGCGGCGAGACCGGCGACGCCGGCACCGACGGCCGCGCCGACGCCGGGTCCGCGGCGATAGCCGTAGCCGCGACGATAACCGTAGCCCCGGCCGTAGCCCCGTCCGCCGCGCCATCCGTGGCGGTGACCGAAGCGACGGTATTGGGCGTAGCCGGTCGGAAGGTCACCGCGTACCAGCGCCTCGACCGGCGCAGCCGTGGTGGGCGAAGCCTGGGCCGGCAGCCCGACGAGGGTGGCGACGACGGTCGCGGCAAGGGCGAGGGTCAGCTTCATCGTGGATCGGTTTCCAGGCTGGGTTTCGTGGGAAAGCGGCGGACCAGTAACGCGGGCGCTCAGTAGCCCCGACGGTTCGGCGGGGTGGAGGCCCGGCCGCCGAAGCGGCGGCTGACATAGGCGATGACCTTCGGGAGCAGGAAGGCGGTGAGGAGCTTGCGGATCATGGGATGGTCTCCGTGGTGGTAGGATCGTCGGGCGGGGATCAGCGCCTTAGAGATCAGCGCTTCGGACGGGCGAGCCAGCCGACCGCGAAGGCGACGGCGGCGAGTCCGAGCAGGGCCGAGGTCCGGTTGTCGTCGGCGTAGCGCGCCGCCTGTCGGCCGTAGGTCGCGCCGCGGCTGCGGGCTTGACGGGCGTAGTCGCGCCCCTCGTCGATGAGGTTTCCGGCCCGGTCGCGCGCATCGCCGACAAAGTGGCGGCCGTCCTCGATCAGGTTTCCGGCCCGGTCCCGGACCTCGTGGGCGAGGTGACGGCCGTCCTCGGCCAGATCCTCGGCCCGGTCGCGGGCGCGGCCATAGGCGTATTGCGCGCCGCCCGCGACTTGGTTGACGGCACCGCGGACCTGGCGGCCCGGATCGCCGGTAACGCCGCCGAGGGCAGTCTGGGCGCGACCCTTGAGGTTGCGGGAAGCACCGCGGAACTGATCGCGATTCATGAGTTTCTCCTGATCGTTCGGATGGGATGGAGCGGCGAGGCCACTCCATCGGAGCGCGGAGGAATCCGCTTAGTGAGTGCGGTCGGCGCCTGCCTGCGCCTCAGTGCTTGCCGGTGACCTTGTCGACGACCGAAGCGACGCCATCCTTGGCCTCTCCAACGGTGCGCTGGGCCTCGCCCTTGAGTTCCTGGGCCTTGCCCTCGGCGACGAGCTTGTCGTTGCCCGTGACCTTGCCAACGCCTTCCTTCAGGTTTCCGACGGCTTCGTTGGCGAGGCCCTTCAGCTTGTCCGTGGTGCTGCTCATGGGATGGCTCCTTTGATGTGAGGAATCGCGATCTTCGCAGAGGGGCCGGCCGGTCGCGGGGACCGGCCGGGGACGGGCTCAGACGCGGCGGGCGTCGTAAGCGTCGGCGAGGGTGTGGAGCTTCGGGGCGCCGATCCGGCCGCCGAGGAAGCCGGCGAGCGCGCCGAGGATCAGGGCGAGCGCGCCGTAGAAGGCACCCTGGGTCGCGGCGGACTTGGCGGCCACGGCGGCGGCCTCGGCCTTCACCTTGGCGGTGGCGACGGTCTCGTCGTACTGCTTCTTGTAGTCCTGGATCTGGGCCTTGGCCTGATCGACCGGGATGTTCTGCGCCTTGGCGAGAGCGTCGGCGGCGCGGTTCTCGGCCTGGGCCTTCTGAGCCGGGTCACCCGTGAACAGGGCGCGGATGGCGGCCACAGCCGCATCCTTGGCGGCCTGCGGGTCCTGGCCGGCGGTCTGGTTGCGGACCGACTGCTCGATGCCGTCGAGCGGGTTCGTGATCTTCGACAGCGAGGGCGCTGCGGCCTGGGCCGCCGTCTGCACGGTTCCGCCGACGAGCGAGCCGGCGCCGCCGAGCGTGCTGGTCACGCCCGAGAAGGCGCCGCCGATGAGGCCACCGGCTGCCGAGGTCAGCAGGTAGAGCACCACGAGCGTGGTCACCGCCCAGGAGACGAGGCCGTGCAGGCCAGCCGCACCGGTGACGGGCTTGCCCGAGAGGCGGCCGGCGATGAAGCCGCCGGCGAGCGAGGCGACGATGCCGGAGCCCACGAACCAGATGCCGGCGCTCATCGACAGGGTCGAGGCGGCCGGGTTGTCGGCAGCCACCGGGCCGACGCTGGACAGGCCGACGCCGACGCCGACCATGTTGAGGATGACCTGGGTCACCAGGGCGGTGACGGCGCCGGCGAAGATGGCGCCCCAGGAAACCTGGTTCAGCAGGACGGTGCGGGTGTCGGCCGAGGCGCCGGGGGTGGCGAGGATGGGGGAAGTGGACACGTAGAGGTACTCCGGGTGGTCGGTCGTCCGAGAAGTTCGGTCGTTCGAGGGGGGGCGTGAGGGTGGGAGGGCTGCACGACCGCGCGTCAGGCGCGGCCGTGAAGGTCGGGTGCGGCGCTGCGGATCAATCGCGGCCGTGAATGAGGAGGCCGAGGCCGTAGCCGAGGAGGCCGGCGACGAGCAGGGCGGCGACGGGGTGCTCGCCGATCTGGGCAACGGCTTCGCGTCCGCTCTGGCGCAGGGTGTGGCCGCCGTTCTCGTAGGCGTCCTCGGCGTAATCGTAGGCTTCGCGGCCGGCATTGCGGACCGAACGCTCGGCGCGCTCGTAGGTGTCGCCGGCGGCGTCCTGTGCGTGGCGGGCCCGATCCTTGATCGCGCGTCCGTCGGACCCGGCAACGTCGTCGACGGCATCGCGGACTCGCGCACCCACGTCGCGCGCCGTATCGGCGACACGGTCGGCCGCATCGCGCACGGCGTCCTTGGCCTGGCCGTAGAGGTTCTCGGCCGTGCCCTGAACCTCGCGGGCGCGGCCCTCGACCGAGTCCCGGTTCGAGCCGGTCAGGTCGCCGACGGCGCCCTGGATCTTGCCGCCGAGTTCCTGTGCGGCGCCGGTGATCCGGTTGGTATCGACCATGATGTGTCTCCTGTGTGTGATGCGGGTGGATGGGGTGAAGGTCTGCGACGTTCCGGCAAAGCTACGACTTAGGGGCAGTCTTTGTTTTCACGTCGGAGTTCGGTGGTTTCTGGCGAGGCTCGGCTTCATGCCGCGTCGTCAGGTCTTGCTGGGACTTGAAGTCTTGCTGGGACTTGCCTTCCGCCTCGACCCGACCGTCGCCGATCAGCTTGCCGATGGCTTCCTTGACCGAGCCCTTGAGC
This sequence comes from Methylobacterium sp. Leaf113, assembly GCF_001423325.1. Classification (NCBI taxonomy): domain Bacteria; kingdom Pseudomonadati; phylum Pseudomonadota; class Alphaproteobacteria; order Hyphomicrobiales; family Methylobacteriaceae; genus Methylobacterium; species Methylobacterium sp. Leaf113. Next base: position 10,364 of record NZ_LMNJ01000054.1, on the reverse strand, counting down.
GTCTCTGAGGTCGGCCCCACCCCAATCTTGTTCTCGGTCCCGGTCTTTATCTCCGTCCCAGTCTCTTTCTCCGTCCCAGTCCTGGGCCCGGTCCTGGATTTCGGCTCGTTCATGAAGGCGCGCTCCTGAAGGACTGTCAGGATCGAGACCCCTGACGCGGGATGACCTGGACGGGCTGGGCGACACTCGTCCGCACCCCAGGTGGCATCGGAATGACGCCAGACAATGGTTTATCCGTACTAGTATAATGAGTTTTCTTAACTAGGTGCGGCTGTTGGAAATCCATTGTTCCGCCCCCACACGATGGCCTCGGAGCGCTTGTGGACATCGAGTTTCCGGTAGAGCGCGGCGGAGTGATTGCGCACCGTGTTCTTCGACAGGTTGAGACGCTTGGCGATGACGTCGTCGCTGAGGCCCTGGCAGATCAGGTCCAGAATCTGGCGCTCCCGCACCGTCATGTTGGGCGAGACCGCATCCTGGTGGTCGCTGCCGGGCTGGCGCAGGTTGGCCAGCTTTTCGATCAGCCCGCGGCTGAACCAGGAGGTGTCGGCCATCACCGCCTCGATGGCCTCGAAGAGGTCGCGCTCCGTGCGCTTGCGGTCGGTGATGTCCTGCAGGACGAGGAGCGCGAAGGCCTCCTCGCCGATCTCGACCCGCTCGGCCGAGATCAGGCAGTCGAGATTGGTGCCGTCCTCGTGCTTGAGGCAGGCCTCCAGTCCGAGCACGTAGCCGGTGCGCGCCACCGCCGTCTCGAACCGGATCCGGGCGGCCTCATGGACCCAGAGGCCGAGATCCGCAGGCGAGCGTCCGCTCACCGTGTCGCTGCCGTAGCCGAAGACCCGCGCGAAGGCCTCGTTGACGCCCGTGATGGCAAAGCCTTCCGCCCGCGCCAGGAGGGTCGGCACGGGTGTCAGGCGAAACGCCTTGGCGAAGCGCTCCTCGCTCTGGCGCAGGGCCGTCTCGGCTTTGCGCCGGAGGTCGAGGTCGGCGAAGGTGAAGAGCATGCACGGCTCGTCGCCGAGATCCATGGGCTGGCCGGCCACGATCACGTAGCGGCTTCCGCCATCCGGCAGGTCGAGGCAGGCCTCCATCTGGGGAATGGTGCCGCCCTCGTTGAGCCGCGAGATCGCCAGATCCCGGCTGCGGGCATTGGCCAGGACGTCGACCTCGTAGACGCTGCGGCCGATCACGGCGTCGCGGGTGTAGCCGGTCATCTCGAGGAAACCGAGATTCACCTTGACGTGACGCAGGTCCGAAAGCCGGCAGATCACCGCCGGGGCCGGGTTGGCGTTGAAGGTGGCCTCGAAGCGCGCCTCGGCCTCGAACTGCTCGGAAACATCCTTGAGGATCAGCGCGAGGCAACTCGGGTTGCCCTCGCGGTCGGTGGCCACCAGGCTGCGCAGCGAGTGGACGAAATCGACGTCCGGCCGATCGGTGCGCTTCACCTCGACGATGACGTCATGGAAGCGCTCACCCGAGACCACGCGCTCGATTGGATACTGGTTCGGAGCGTGGTTGTTGCGGTAGCGCAGGGCGAAGCGCTCACGATAGGCGTCCACGGTCTCGCCGAGCTCGCCGACGGTCTCGGCTCCATGCATCGCCAACGCGGCCTCGTTGGCATACGCGATGGTCTGGTCGGGCTCGACCAGGATCACGCCCTCGCTGAGGCCGGCGATGATTTGCCGAAGTTCATGCCTGTCGACGCCGAGGGTCACGGTGGCTCCCTGGGGACGCTGCCCCGCACAATGGTCCCGCTCGTAACAAGAACGCGGGATCGCAGTTCCGCATCCGAAGCCCGAATGTCTGGTATATCTGGATCATTGACGTGAACGTGATGGCCCAATCACAAGCTGAACGCGGTCTTGTCCCGTAAAGCGACAGGCGATCTGGATCGTGCTCCAGACACAAGGGCGGTCGTTCGTGCTGTCAGATCTCCAACACCAAAATCCTGTTTCGGATGAAGCGGGATTGTCCCGGCACATCCAGGATCGCATCGGCCGACGACTGAGCACGGTCTTCCCATGTCCCGATGCTGTTGCGGACACCTCGCGCCTCGGTCAGGTTCTGCTTCGGCTGGCGCAGGCCCTGGCGGCGGCGCCGGCGGGCAATCCGGTTCCGGATTCCTTCCGGACCGATCTGCTCGCCGCCGTGCCGCAACTCCGGCGCTACGCGCTCGCGCAGTGCCGGAACGCCGCCGAGGCCGACGACCTCGTCCAGACGACCCTGATGCGGGCCTGGGAAAACCGGTCGCGGTTCGAGCCGGGGACCCGGCTGATCGCCTGGCTCTTCACGATTCTGCGCAACGCGTTCCTCAACCAGCGCAAGCGCCTCCGGCGCGAAGTCGAGGATGTCGACGGCGCTTTCGCCGCAACCCTGAGCCTGGAGCCCGAGCAGGAGCGCCGCGTCGAACTGATCCAGCTCCAGGCCGCCCTGAACACCCTCACGGCCGACCACCGCGAGACCCTCCTCCTCGTGATGGTCGACGGCCTGCTCTACGAGGAGGCCGCCCGGGTCCTGGGGTGCCGGACCGGCACGGTGAAGAGCCGCGTCAGCCGGGCCCGTGAACGCCTCGCTCTAGCTCTGGGCGCGGATTGAACGACGCCGGGCGCGCCCAGCGGGCGCCGTGGAACTGGTGGGGACGCCGCTTCTCTGACTCGACGCGCCGGTCCCCGCCCCCGGAATCGAAGGAGGCGGGAATCGGACAGCCTATTCCGCCCGATCGGCGTGGCCGTTCAGACCGAGAGCCGGAAAGCCGGCTCCAACAGTCCGCGACATCCAGCTGCAACCACGAGGGTGCGTCCGTGCTCCGGGTCAGCTTCCCGCTCCTCGGGACTCATGCCCTCGTAGGCACTGGTGATGAGCAGGCGATCCAAGTCGGGGCCTGCGAAGGTGGGGCACGAAGGACGCGTCACCGGCAGGGGGATCGTGCGCACGCGTACGCCTTCCGGACTGTAGGCATCGATGCAAGCGGCGCCCCAGCGGGCGCACCAGATCCGGCCTTCGGCATCGACGGCGGCTCCATCCAGGCCCCCCTCCCCACCGCGATGATCGTAGAGCGTCGTTGGCTCCCCCGTCGGCAGGCCGGTGCGGGAATCGAGGGCCACGCGCTGGAGCAGGCCCACGTTGGTGTCGGCGAAGTAGCCGGTTCTGCCGTCGGGCGAGAAGCAGATGGCGTTCGGGATGGTCATAGCACCGAAGAGGCGCGTCACCTGGGTGCCGGCGACGTGGTAGATCGCGCCGCGCCCCGACTCGGCGTCCCGCCCCATGGTGCTGATCCAGAGGGCGCCGCTGGGGTGGACCCGGCCGTCGTTGGAGCGGGTGCCGTGATCCTCTGCCTCCAAAGGGCAGAGCAGCGCAAGCGCACCATCATCGAGGCCGCGCAAGTAGAGCCCGTTCTCGGCCGCCAGAAGGTGCCGTGTCTTGTCCACCGCGACTACGGTGCTCACCATGATAGGCAAGCCGTGTACGCGGGCCGCCCCTCCCCCTGCCAAGGGCGCCTCGAACAGGCGCCGTTCAAGGATGTCGACCCACCAAGCGGTGTCGGTTCGCGGGTCGTAGCAAGGCCCCTCGCCGAGGTGGCAGCGGGGTGCGTTCAGGATCCGTAGACCGTCCACGGACTCGTTGGTCCTCACATCCATCCTCCGGTCATCGCGCTGACTCGGATCATCATACTCGAGACGGAGGCGGAGAGCCCCTCACCAGAAAACCTCCGACAGATCGGCTCCAGTGCAGGACCATCGTTTTTTTTGTTCGGTAAGCCGCAGGACCGGCCGCGACCCCAGTCTCCTACCAGGTCGCGTCGGATGCAGTCATTGCCTCTCACATTTGGCGACGAACGGCTTCAGAATGCTGGGAAAAGTCTTTGTGCGTTTGGCGTCGCGTTGCATCGGGTTGCGAGACCCACCATTCCGTCCTCAATTGGGTTCGTTCTGCCAAAACGGTCCTCCGCGCGCTTCTATGAAATCTGACTCGCAAAAAGAAAATGCAGGCGTGCCGTATGCGGAATATAGAAACACCTTAATTTGCGGTTGTTTTGTGCCAATCGTAAGCCGCGATGGTACGGAAGCCTGAATACGATAGATTCTGTAAAATATAGATAATAAGTATTGATTCTATAGTTTCTCTTAAAAACTAGGAATAATTTCAAGACATGTGTTGGGGAGAAATTACTTAGACCTCGAATGCACAAAATATCATATACCAGTTGCAACAATAAAAAGTCTCTATTGCGGATCTACATTAGTACTTTTATCGAGTTTTAAGATGATAAATGATGCTCCGTTTCTAAAGTTTTATTATTGATCGCTCGTGGAGGCCGTTAACACGTCGCGTGAGCCGCGCGTCATTAGCTCGCCGAGCTCAAGGTGTGAGGTTTTTGGGCGTTGAGCAGGCGAACGTCGCCGTATGCATGATGCTCAAGACTGGAAGCGGACTACCCAAAGCGGACGCTGGCGCTGTAGGTTTGAGCTTGAGTTCATCGTTGCAAGGGGCAGATTTTGATAGATGCTGAACGGGTTTTACTTCGATCTTGCTGCATTTAATCGCCTCCTAATCGCGCTATCTTTGATCGACCAGTAATTTCCTACTTGTGCTAGCTGCTGATCGCTCTCGTAGTTGTTGGTAGTGAATGGGCTGATGCGATTGGGGCAGTGCCTTCGAGCAGACCAGCAGTCGCCCAAAGGCTGAATGCCGCTCCCCTGGCTGTAGCCTTTTAATCTACATTAAATTCGGTGCGGCTCCTGCAAGGAGCGCTCACGACCCGTGACTTTTAAACATCTATCGTATGGTAAATGGGATCTTAGATGCCGTTCTCATTTTCGGCACTCGACAACCTCACTAGGCGCTCTCAGAACGTCCCGGTGGTGATGGCGGCTAGCCATCTTTGAGGTCGGTCGAAGGCTTCCGGAGAATAAGTATGTCCAGCACAAATGTTCTGACGGCGGGTCAGGACACGGTGTTAGCCCTGGATGGCGACCAGACCGTTCAGGCCATCGCAGCGACGCTGAACGCTGGTACCTATAGCTTCAATCCGACGACAGGAACCGCGACTTACACAGGCGGCGACCAACTCGATGGCGGAGCTGGCTATGACGTGCTCGCGCTGACGGGCCCAGGCAGCTTCGATCTTGCAAACCTCGCCCAGTTCACCGGCTTCGAGGAGGTGCACCTCACTAACGTCACCTCCAGCAGTGCCAGCCTGACCCTGCGCGATGGCGTGGATCTCAAGGTCACCCTCAGCGACGGCACCACCACGCCAGGTGGATCGACGGCCTTCCCGACCGCGGGTGGGTTCTCAGTCACGCTCAGCACCGGCCGAGTCACGCTGCAGGGCGGGAGCGGGAGCGACCAGATCTACGTCAATGGCTCGACCAAGCTGCAGGCCGGCAGTGTCATCGACGGTGGTGCGGGTTACGACACCCTGAGCCTGTCTGCGCCCTACAACTACAATCCCACGACGGGAGCGTCCCCCAGCGTCGACACGACCTACGACTTGACCGGCATTAGCCTCAACCATGTTGAGAACTTGAACGTGTCAGGCAGCATCATGGGAGCGGGCAAGACCATCGTTAAGGTGGATGCTGCCAGTCTTGCCGACGTCACCAGCATCAGCTTGGGCTACAACGGGACGCTCGCCACGACGGCTACGGCTCTCGACCTTACCAGCAAGATCGTCTCCTCAGGCCTGTATCCCAGCGTCAGCACCGGTACCATTACGAGCCTGAACACCACGGGCACCAGCTTCACTGTCGGCAGCTTTCAGACCGCTCTCCAGATCGTGGGTGGGACTGGGCAGGATGCCATGATCCTGAAGGGCACGACGCTGACCAGCGCTCAGCGCGATCAGCTCTTTGCCAGCTCCATCGAGACCGTCACCGACGCCTCGGGCACCTACACGAAGCCACCTCTGCCAGCGGGCACCACCCTGCTCACGACGGGAGCCGACGTGGTCCTTCTATCGGCTGGTGACCAGACCGTTCAGGCCACCTCGGCAACGCTGAACGTTGGCTCTTCCGTCTACAGCCCGGCAACAGGCTCCTATACCTACACGGGCGGCGATCAGCTGGATGGCGGAGCTGGCTACGACGTGCTCGCACTGACGGGCCCGGGCAGCTTCGACCTTGCAAACCTCGCCCAGTTCACCGGCTTCGAGGAGGTGCGCCTCACCAACGTCACCTCGAGCTATGCCAGCCTGACCCTCCGCGACAGCGTGGACCTCAAGGTCATCCTCAGCGACGGCACCACCACCACGCCGAGTGGATCGACAGCATTCCCGACCGCGGGTGGGTTCTCAGTTACGCTTGGCACCGGCCGGGTCACGCTGCAGGGCGGGAACGGGAGCGACCAGATTTTCGTCACTGGCTCGACCAAGCTGCAGGCCGGCAGTGTCATCGACGGTGGCGCGGGCTACGACACCCTGAGCCTGTCTGCACCCTACAACTACAATCCCGCGACAGGAATGTCCTCGAGCGTCGACACGACCTACGACCTGACCGGCATCAGCCTCAGCCACGTTGAGAGCCTGAGCGTGTCAGGCAGCATCATGGGCACTGGCAAGACCATCGTTAAGGTGGATGCTGCTACGCTGGCTGACGTCACCAGCATCAGCTTGGGCTACAATGGGACGCTGGCCACGACGGCTGCAGCTCTCGATCTTACCGGCAAGATTGCCTCTTCAGGTCTGTATCCGAGCCCCGGTACCGGCGTTGGCACCATCACGAGCCTGAACACGACGGGCACCAGCTTCACCGTCGACAGCTATCAGACCGCTCTCCAGATCGTGGGCGGAACTGGACAGGATACTGTCATCCTGAAGGGCACGACGCTGACCAGCGCTCAGCGCGAGCAGCTCTTCGCCAGCTCCATCGAGACCATCACGGACAATCAACGATGGACAGTTGCTGGCCGGTGAATCCGGCATCGTCACTTTCCAGTTCAGCGAGGTCGTGACCGGCTTTGCCTTGAGCGATGTGACGGCCACCCATGGGCAGCTGAGCGATCTCGCAATGATCAGTCCGCTGAAGTACACGGCGGTGTTCACCCCCGACGCGAACTATACAGGCACTGGCGAGATTTCTGTCGCCGCGGGCCTCTATGCAGATACTGCTGGAAACGCTGGTTCTGGCAGTCGTGTCTCTACGGCGATCGATACGATCGATCGGGGGGCGACGCTCCTCACCACGGGAACTGACGTGGTCTTGCTCTCGGCCGGCGACCAGACCGTTCAGGCCACCTCGGCAACACTGAACGCTGACACTTACGTCTACAACGGCACAACCTCAGCCTTCACGGGAGGCGACCAGCTGGATGGCGGAGCCGGCTACGACGTGCTCGCACTGACGGGCCCGGGCAGCTTCAACCTTGCCGGCTTGGCCCAGTTCACCGGCTTTGAGGAGGTGCGCCTCACCAACGTCACCTCGAGCTATGCCAGCCTAACCCTGCGCGATGGTGTGGATCTCAAGGTCCTCAGCGACGGCACCACCACGCCAGGTGGATCGACGGCCTTCCCGAGCGCGGGTGGGGTCTCGGTCGCCCTTGGCACCGGCCGGGTCACGCTGCAGGGCGGGAACGAGAGCGATCAGATCTCCGCCAACGCTTCGACTAAGCTGCAGGCCGGCAGCGTCATCGACGGTGGTGCGGGCTACGACACCCTGAGCCTGTCCACCCCTTACAACTTCGGCCCCACGCCCGGCGCCTCTCCTAGCGTCGACACGGTCTACGACCTGACCAGCATCAGCCTCAGCCACGTTGAGAGCCTGAGCGTGTCGGGCGGTATCACAGGAGCCGGCAAGACCATCGTCAAAGTGGACGCTGCTACTCTGGCCGATGTCACCAGCATCAACCTTTCTGGTTCAGGTTCCATCGTGGAGCTGGGGGCCGATTCGCTGGGCAGTGTCAGATCGATCAATCTCAGTGGCTCCAACACGTCTCTCACGACCACGGCTGCCAGCTTCGATCTGACGTCGAAAAGCATCTACGGCAGCATTGGCACCATCAAGAGCTCGAATGCGGCGGGGACCACCTTCACCGTCGATAGCGCGGCCACCGCTTACCTGGTGCAGGGTGGGGCTGGGCAGGACACCGTCGTCGTCAAAGGCCAGACGCTCACTGCGGCCCAGCGCGATCAGATCTTCACCGGGTCGGTCGAGACCGTCACCGACGCCTCAGGCACCTANCGCGGCGGGGACCACCTTCACCGTCGATAGCGCGGCCACCGCTTACCTGGTGCAGGGTGGGGCTGGGCAGGACACCGTCGTCGTCAAAGGCCAGACGCTCACTGCGGCCCAGCGCGATCAGATCTTCACCGGGTCGGTCGAGACCGTCACCGACGCCTCAGGCACCTACACGAAGCCTCCACTTCCGGCAGGCACCACACTGCTCATCACGGGAGCTGACGTGGTCTCGCTCTCGGCTGGCGACCAGACCGTTCAGGCCACCGCAGCGACGCTGAACGTTGGCTCTTCCGTCTACAGCCCGGTTACAGGCACCTACACCTGGATGGCGGAGCTGGCTACGACGTGCTCGCGCTGACGGGCCCGGGCAGCTTCGACCTCGCAGGGCTTGCCCAGTTCACCGGCTTCGAGGAGGTGCGTCTCACCAACGTGACCTCGAGCAGTGCCAGCCTGACCCTGCGCGATGGCGTGGATCTCAAGGTCACCCTCAGCGACGGGACCACCACTAAGCCAGGTGGGTCCACGGCCCTCCCAAGCGCGAGTGGGTTCTCGGTTACGCTCGGCACCGGCCGGGTCACGCTGCAGGGTGGGAACGAGAGCGACCAGATCTCTGCCAGCGCTTCGACCAAGCTGCAGGCAGGCAGCGTCATCGACGGTGGTGCGGGCTACGACACCCTGAACCTGTCTGCGCCCTACAACTACAATCCCACGACGGGAACCTCCTCTAGCGTCGACACCGTCTACGACCTGACCAGCATCAGCCTCAGCCATGTTGAGAGCTTGAATGTGTTGGGCGGTATCACAGGAGCCGGCAAGACCATCGTCAAGGTGGACGCTGTCACTTTGGCCGACGTCACCAGCATCAGCTTGGGATACAACGGAACGCTGGCCACGACGGCTGCGGCTCTCGACCTTAGCGGCAAGAGTGTCTCTTCAGGCCTGTATCCCAGCGTCAGCACCGGCACCATCACAAGCCTGAACAGCACGGGCACCACCTTCACCGTTGGCAGCCACCAAACCGCTCTCCAAATCATGGGCGGAACTGGGCAGGATGCTGTCATCCTGAAGGGCACGACGCTGTCCAGCGCACAGCGCGAGCAGCTCTTTGCCAGCTCCATCGAGACCCTCACGGACGCGTCTGGATCAACGATGGACAGTTGCTGGCCGGTGAATCCGGCATCGTCACTTTCCAGTTCAGCGAGGTCGTGACCGGCTTTGCCTTGAGCGATGTGACGGCCACGCACGGACAGCTGAGCGGTCTCTTAATGATCGATCCGCTGAAATACACGGCGGTGTTTACGCCCGACGCGAACTATACAGGCTCTGCTGAGATTTCTTTAGCGTCTGGTCTTTACACAGATGCTGCTGGAAACGCAGGTTCTGGCAGTCGCGTCACTACGGCCATCGATACGATGGATCGGGGGGCGACGCTCCTCACCACGGGAACTGACGTGGTCTTGCTCTCGGCTGGCGACCAGACCGTTCAGGCCACTGCAACGACGCTGAACGCCAGCACCTACGTCTACNGGCGTGCCTTCAGACCGATCATACGAAGCCTGTTGTTCCGGCAGGCACCACGCTCCTCACCACGGGAACTGACGTGGTCTTGCTCTCGGCTGGCGACCAGACCGTTCAGGCCACTGCAACGACGCTGAACGCCAGCACCTACGTCTACAGCGGCATGACCTCGACCTACACCGGGGGCGACCAGCTGGATGGCGGAGCTGGCTACGACGTGCTCGCGCTGACGGGCCCGGGCAGCTTCGACCTYGCAGGGCTTGCCCAGTTCACCGGCTTCGAGGAGGTGGCGACCAGCTGGATGGCGGAGCTGGCTACGACGTGCTCGCGCTGACGGGCCCGGGCAGCTTCGACCTYGCAGGGCTTGCCCAGTTCACCGGCTTCGAGGAGGTGCGCTTCACCAACGTCACCTCCAGCTATGCCAGCCTGACCCTGCGCGACGGCGTGGATCTCAAGGTCACTCTCAGCGACGGCACCACCACGCCAGGTGGATCGACGGCCTTCCCGAGCGCGGGTGGGGTCTCGGTCGCCCTTGGCACCGGCCGGGTCACGCTGCAGGGCGGGAACGAGAGCGATCAGATCTCTGCTAGCGCTCCGACCAAGCTGCAGGCAGGCAGCGTCATCGACGGCGGTGCGGGCTACGACACCCTGAGCCTGTCCACCCCCTACAACTCC
>NZ_LMNJ01000053.1:0-184241 GCF_001423325.1 Methylobacterium sp. Leaf113 | reverse complement strand
GAACAGGTCCGCCATCGCCGCCTCCGTGCTGCAAACGGCGGCTCTGAATCACAAAACCAGAATTCTCGCAACGTCTTGGTTCGGTTCACACCCTAGGGTTCGGAATGGGGAGAAGTAGTGTCGAGCTGGGCGATCAGATCGCGGAAACGGTCCGGCACGGGCTGCTGAACGATGGTATCGTACAGCGCGCGCAAATGTAGACCGATGCGTTTTTGGGTGTGATCGCTGAGGCCTTGTCCTGCCGACGAGGCGTCCGCCTTCGAGGTAGAACCTTCCGCCGAAGGCCCGTGCCTCGATCCGTCATCATCCATACTAAGGTCCCCTTGGATGTCGACAAGCGACATCGCCGCGATTGTTTTGCGGCTTCACATAGGCCATGGCTGCACCTGCAACGCTGGTGTGAACAATCGGTTCCCGACCAGCGGAACGGAGCCCTGCATTCCGCGTTGTGGCGGAGGCGCCCGAGAGAACGGCAAAGCCAAGGGGATATAATGTCGACAGCTCAACTCGTCGTTCAGCATCTGCCGTACCTGCGCCGTTATGCGCGGGCGCTGACCGGCAGCCAGGTTGCTGGCGACGCTTACGTAGCGGCCACCCTGGAGACTCTCGTGAACGAGCCGGAGACGCTCGGTCGCAGCTCCAACGTGAAGGCCGACCTGTTTCGTGTCTTCACCCGAATCTGGAATTCGCTGTCCGTGAATGGCCAGAGCGAACAGGTGCAGCATGACCTTCCGGCGGAAGTCCGGCTCGGACAGATCACGCCTCTGCCACGCCAAGCCTTCTTGCTCTCCTGCCTCGAAGGGTTTTCCGAAGAAGACGCGGCGATCATTCTCGACGTCGACGTCAGCCAAGTCCGCGACCTCGTCGACGAGGCAGGCCGCGAACTTGCCGCTGATATGGCAACCGAGATTCTGATCATTGAGGACGAGCCTCTGATTGCCATGGATCTCGAGGCTTTGGTCGAAGGACTCGGCCACAACGTGATCGGGGTCGCGCGGACCCGGACGGAGGCTATCAAGATCGCGTCCGGTGGAACTCGTCCAGGTCTGATCCTCGCTGACATCCAGCTCGCCGACGGGAGTTCGGGTCTTGATGCCGTTAACGATCTCCTCAAGACCTTCGAGGTCCCGGTTATCTTCATCACCGCCTATCCCGAGCGCTTCCTGACGGGCGAACGGCCGGAGCCGGCGTTCCTCATTGCGAAGCCGTTCCAGCCTGCCAACGTCTCGGCCGTGATCAGCCAGGCCCTGTTCTTCCAGCAAAGCGCTCGGCGACGTGAGGCGAAGTCCGCCTGATATACCCCAGCCCCGGAACGTCGCGTTCGCGCTGGATCTCCCATCCGATCGCTCATCAACCCCGGTGTCCGCACCGGGGTTTTTTCGTTGCGGCGCGGGCCGCTGTCGCGTGGCGGGCCGGCATAAAAAAACGGGTCGGAAAATCCGACCCGTTTGGAAGGTTCCGGCCTGTGCACAAGGGGAATGCGGGGGAGGACCAGGCGGCCGGGTGCTCGAACAACGGCGTCGAGAACCGCAGGTTCCGAATGGGCCAGACCCTGCTGCATCTTTCTCCGCTGTGATGCGCTGAGGCCACAGCGGAAGCGCTCCTGCAGCCGATCTTTCGTTACTCCAGACAAAGCGATTTATTCGGCTAACGCCACGATACCCACGATCGAACGGTTAAGGAACCGTTGTGGCAGCGCCGCGTTACCGCATTAGCCTGTCAAGCTCCCTGTGGAGATTACGACGATGTTTCGCTCCGGCTTGTTTCTCAATGTGAGTGGGCCGGCTGCGCTGTTGACACTGCTGATACATCCGGCCCTGCGCCACAGCGCTGATCAGAACATCGTTCAACAGCGCTCAGTCATATCAGCGCCCGCCAATGCCAGCGGGGAGGCAATGTTTCCCCCGCGGACCGGACGTCCCGTTCACATCGCGTCGATACCGAATATTCGAGACCGATCGATGCTTGTTGCACCCTCAATCGGTCAAACAGCAAGCGAACGGGACATCCCTCGTGTTCGGAAGCCGCTTCAGGAAGGTTGTGAACGCTCGATCAGCTCTCTGGCGGGCCCTGAGGCCCGCCGCATGGTGCCCGGCCGGTGCATGACATAAAACGTTCGGTTGTCTTCTAATACCAGCGAGCGCTGATGGTGACTCACGGGGTTTCGGATAGGCGGCGGATCTGATTCGATGCGGTGAACCGGGGAGGTTTGCCATGTCCGCAGCCGTGCCGCTTCGCGAAGACTTCAACGCCGACGCTCTGCGCCATCTGGCCAAGACGAGCCGGGATGCCGGGCAAAGCCGGCGTCTTCTGGCGTTGGCGACGATCTACGATGGTGGTAACCGCACGGACGCGGCCCGGATCGGAGCGGTGGGCCTGCAGACGGTGCGCGATTGGGTGTTGGCCTTCAACGCCGATGGTCCGGTTGGCCTGATCGACGGCAAGGCACCGGGGCAGCGGCCCAAGCTGAACGACGACCAGCGCCGGGCGCTGGCCGCGATCGTCGAGCGCGGTCCAGACCCGGATCAGGACGGCGTCGTGCGCTGGCGGCGCACGGATCTGGCCGCCTGGCTCTTTGCGCGCTTCCGCGTCAGCCTGGACGAGACCACGGTCGGGCGCGAGTTGCGGAAGCTCGGCTTTGCCAAGCTCTCCGCCAGACCCCGGCACTATGCCCAGGATCCGGCCGCGCTGGCGGTGTTTAAAAAAGCCTGCCCGCCGCGGTGAGGGCGATCCGCGCCACGCTGCCCGTCGGCACGGACATCGAGTTGTGGTGGCAGGACGAGGCTCGCGTCGGCCAGAAAAACACCCTGCCACGTCGCTGGGCGCGTCGCGGCACGCGGCCCACAGCCCCCAAGGATCAGCGTACGGAATATGCCTACATCTTCGGAGCGATCTGCCCTAAGAAGGGCAAGGGCGCCGGCCTCGTCCTGCCCCGCTGCAATGCGCAAGCGATGAACGCGCACTTGGTCGAGATCAGCCTCGCCGTCGATCCCGGCGCCCATGCCGTGCTGATGCTCGACGGCGCCGGCTGGCACGTCGCCGGCGACCTCGTCGTGCCCGACAACATCACACTGTTGCAGCTCCCAGCCCGCGCTCCGGAACTCAACCCCGTCGAGAATGTCTGGCAGTTCATCCGCGATAACTGGCTCGGCGACCGGATCTTCACGTCCTACGACGACATCGTCGACCGCTGCTGCGACGCCTGGAACAGGTTCACCGATCAACCCTGGAAGATCATGTCCATCGGACTACGCAAATGGGCTCATCGGTTATGATCAGCGCCCGTTGGTATAAGGCCTCAACAAGAAACACCCCGTTCCATAGGTACGGGGTGTTTCTTGTTGCGTAGAATGGCTCGCGTGAAACAGCGTGCACCCTATTGAGGCTGCACGCCGTCCCGAAATTACTCGTCGCCGGGACGACCGGATCCACTGGACTGGCCGCCCTTACGGCCGGCATTCGATGCCAATTCGCGGTCCTGCGAAAACGAGCGCTTTTCTGCCGGGACGCTGCGGCCGCCCTTGCTCGCGATCTCTCGCTGCCGTTCGAGGTCCATCGATGCGAAACCTCGCTTCGAGGTGGAATTTCCTGATGCCATCAGTGCCTCCTCAGCTATGCGTTCACTGTCATCACAACCTTTGCCAATATCGATGGTTCCTCGTCTGATGGCTGAGCCGGCAGTTAGTACCGCCACCATTGGCATTTAATCCGAGCGTGACCATTGAACCTGCGTTGGGTGGTCTCAGCCCGTCGGCCTTAGGCCGGCGTCAGGGTTTCGCTATCCGTGGCCCCACTCGCCGGGGCTGGACAAAGCCTGTTTGGCTCGCATTGGATACATGACGATCGTGGCGTGCCCGCAAGGACGTCGCGCCGCTGGAGCCCGCCCTATGACCCTCGAAACCGAGGTTACGTCCCTTCGCCAAGTGCCGTTGTTCAGGGGTGTTGAGCCCTCGCGCCTCAAGTTGCTTGCCTTCACGAGTGAGCGAGTACATTTCGAGGCGGGGCAGCAACTCTTCGCGCGCGGCGACGCCGCCGATGCAGCCTACCTGTTGCTGGAAGGGTCGGCCGAGGTCGCGATAGAAGGGCCGCATGGTCCGTTTCGCCTTGCGCTCCTTGGCGCCAATGCCCTGGTTGGCGAAATGGGCATCCTGGCCGATCAGCCGCGCTCCGCCACGGTCGCCGCGGTAGAACCGGCCACCGCACTGCGGATCGACCGCACCGTGTTTTTGGAGTTGCTGGCTCAGTTCCCTCCCATCGCCATCGCGGTGATGCGGGAATTGGCCCTCCGTCTCGAACAGACCAACCAGCAGCTTGCCGAGACCCGGGGTTAGGCGGGGTCGGGGTAGCGTAGACCTGTCGATTCAGGCAGCCGGATAGGCGATGAATTCCATCAGGGACCCATCCGGGTCTCGGAAATAGAGACTGACGCCGGATCCGGCGGCTCCGTTGCGCTCGACCGGTCCAAGTTCCACGGTTACGCCTTGCGACGCCAGATGGGCGGCGGCCTGTTCGATCGTTCCCGACCAGCGGAAGCAGAGATCGCTGTTGCCCGGCATGACAGGCCGCTCGGCGAGCGGGGTCGCATTCACACCCGGCCCATGAACGTTCAGTTGCACCCCTCCAAAGCGGTAGGCGAACGCCGCTCCGCGCGGGATGAGTTCTGCGCCCATGACGTCGCGATAGAAGGCATTGGACCGCACCCAGTCGGTGACATGAATGACGCAATGGTCCAGGTGCACCGCCGGGGCGAGATCGGTCAGGATTGTGCCGGTGTCAAAATCTGCCAGCGTCTGCGTCTCGACCATGCGCGATCGTGCCTCGTTCCCAGGATGGGGAGTCCGATCATGCGAGGCCGCTTCCTTCGACGCAATGGCTCCAAACGCCGGCCGATCGTAGGCACCTCGAAAACGTCACTTCCGGGCACGACAGAGCGAGGACTACTTCCGGGAAGGTCAGCAACATCATGACTGCGGCGGGAATGACACAACGTCGGGCGGCCGGGAGGGGTAGTCAGGGGACAGTGCCGTCGCCCAACGCGTCGAAACGTGGAGTTGTCCATGCCATCCCGCCGCCTCGTCCTCGGGCTGATCCTGATCGCACCCCTCGCCGCATGCCAGTCGCGCGGTCCCGTGAATCTCGCGCAGGACGATGAGGCGGCATGGTACACAGGAACGATGCCGGACAAGCCGTATGACGTGCCACTCGTCGACAAGAACCGGCTCGACCCAAAGTACCGACGTCAGGTGGTGCGGTACACCGGGCCGGAGAAGCCGGGCACGATCGTCGTCGACATCGACAACCGGCAACTCGCCCTGGTGCAGGAAGACGGCTCCGCCGTGCAGTACGGCGTCGGCGTCGGCAAGCTGGGTTTCTCGTGGAAGGGTCAGGCCCGGGTCGGACGGAAGGGTGTCTGGCCTGACTGGAGCCCCACCACCACCATGGTGTCGCTCAATCCAGACCTCCCGCGCACCCGCAAGGGCGGTGTCGACAATCCCCTCGGCGCCCGTGCGCTGTACCTCTACCAGGGCAATCGTGACATCCTGTTCCGTATCCATGGCACCAACGAGCCCTGGAGCATCGGCGAGCAGATGTCTTCGGGGTGCGTCCGCATGCTCAACGAAGACATCGTCGACCTCTATGAGCGGGTGCCCGTCGGCACTCAGGTCCTCGTCAAGCGCAACGGCAAGTACCGAGTTTGAGGTCGACTGCGAGTCGTAGCTGACGGTCACCCTGGAGCCCTCATCGGATCTGCGGTGACCGGACGAACCCGGGAAAGCGTTTCATGACCTTCACGATTTCAAGCGTTCAACCAGTGATAGCGCTCGTAGCCGGCGTGTTGATCCTGATCATGCCGCGCCTACTCAACTTTATCGTTGCGATCTATCTGATCCTGGTGGGGCTCATTGGCCTCGGCGTCTTCCGCTCGTTTGGATGATCGCCTGACGGCCACGTTACAGCCGGACCGAAGCGTCACGGTGTCGGCCCCTGAATGATCCATTCATCTTGCGTTGCAGCATGAGATGGTCCAACCCGCCGTGTTAGGCATGGGGCAGTGTTCACTCCTGCAAGCGGACGGATACAGATGGGCAAATGGGTCTACTCCTTCGGTGATGGCAAGGCCGAGGGCCAGTCGTCCATGCGCAACCTGCTGGGCGGGAAGGGCGCTAACCTCGCAGAGATGTCGAATCTCGGTCTGCCGGTTCCTCCCGGGTTCACCATCACGACCGAAGTCTGCACCTACTACTATGACCACGGGCAGCAGTATCCCGACGAACTGAAAAGTCAGGTCAAGGCCGCCCTGGACGCCGTCGGTGCGCTCACCAGCCGCGGCTTCGGCAATCCGGAGAACCCGCTCCTCGTCTCGGTCCGCTCCGGCGCCCGCGCGTCGATGCCGGGGATGATGGACACGGTGCTCAACCTGGGCCTGAACGACGTCACCGTCGAAGCCCTGGCGCAAGGTGCCGGTGACCCACGCTTCGCCTACGATTCCTACCGGCGCTTCATCACCATGTATGCGAACGTCGTCCTCGGCGTGGAACACCACGCCTTCGAAGAGGCCCTGGAGCACTACAAGGAAGGCAAGGGCGTCAGCCTCGACACGGAGCTCGGGGCCGAGGACTGGAAGCACCTCGTCGGCAAGTACAAAGCCATCGTGAAGGCTGAGCACGGTTCCGACTTCCCGCAGGCACCGGAGGATCAGCTCTGGGGTGCCATCGGCGCGGTATTCGATTCCTGGATGATCCCGCGTGCCAAGAAGTACCGTGAGCTGAACAGCATCCCGGAGAGCTGGGGTACGGCCGTCAACGTCCAGGCCATGGTTTTTGGCAACATGGGCGACACGTCGGCCACCGGTGTTGCCTTCACCCGCAATCCCTCGACCGGCGAGCGCGCCCTCTACGGCGAGTTCCTGATCAACGCTCAGGGCGAGGACGTGGTGGCGGGTATCCGCACCCCGCAGGACATCACCGAGAAGGCCCGCATCGAGGCGAAGTCCGATCGTCCGTCGATGGAATTGGCGATGCCGGATTCCTACGCCGAGCTGGTGCGGATCTACGGTCTTCTCGAGACCCACTATCGCGACATGCAGGACATGGAGTTCACCATCGAGAGCGGAAAGCTCTGGATGCTCCAGACCCGCAATGGCAAGCGCACCGCCAAGGCGGCCCTGCGCATCGCCGTCGATCTCGCGGCGGAAGGCCTGATCACCGAGGAGGAGGCTATCGGCCGCGTCGAGCCCGCCGCTCTCGACCAGCTCCTTCACCCGACCATCGATCCGAAAGCCGAGCGCAAGGTCATCGCCGCCGGTCTTCCGGCTTCGCCAGGTGCGGCCACCGGTGAGATCGTCTTCAATTCCGAGGACGCCGAAGCCGCCCGCAAGGCCGAGCGCAAGTGCATCCTCGTGCGTGTGGAGACCTCTCCGGAGGACATCCACGGCATGCATGCCTCCGAAGGCATCCTGACGACGCGCGGCGGCATGACCAGCCACGCGGCCGTGGTGGCGCGCGGCATGGGCAAGCCCTGCGTCTCCGGCGTCGGCTCGATCCGCGTCGACTACAAGGCGGGCACCCTCTCGGTCGCCGGGACCACCCTGAAGGCCGGCGACAAGATCACCATCGACGGCTCGACCGGACAGGTCCTTCTCGGAGAGGTGGCGATGCTGGAGCCCTCCCTGTCGGGCGAATTCGCCACCCTGATGGGGTGGGCCGACAAGGTCCGCACCATGAAGGTCCGCACCAACGCCGACACGCCGACCGATGCGCGCGCCGCTCGCAATTTCGGCGCGGAGGGGATCGGTCTGTGCCGCACCGAGCACATGTTCTTCGAAGGCGACCGCATCGTCGCCGTTCGCGAGATGATCCTCGCCGATGACGCGGAGGGCCGCCGGGCCGCCTTGGCCAAGATCCTGCCCTACCAGCGTCAGGACTTCGTCGAGCTGTTCACCATCATGTCGGGCCTGCCCGTCACGATCCGTCTCCTCGACCCTCCGCTGCATGAGTTCCTGCCTCATACCGACGAGGAGGTGCGCGACGTTGCAACCAGCACGGGCGTGTCGGAGGACAAGCTGCGCCGCCGCATGACCGAGCTGCACGAGTTCAACCCGATGCTCGGGTTCCGCGGCTGCCGCCTCGCCATCGCCTTCCCGGAAATCGCGGAAATGCAGGCGCGGGCGATCTTCGAGGCCGCCGTGCAGGCAGCCAAGGAGACCGGCGCACCCGTGACCCCCGAGGTGATGGTGCCACTCGTCTTCACCAAGATGGAGTTCGACATCGTCAAGGCACGCATCGACGCCATGGCAAAGGCCGTCGCTGCCGAAACGGGCGGCATCGTCGACTATCAGGTGGGCACGATGATCGAGCTGCCGCGAGCAGCCCTGCGCGCGGGCGACATCGCTGAAACGGCGGAGTTCTTCTCCTTCGGGACCAACGACCTGACGCAGACCGCGCTCGGCATCTCGCGCGATGACGCCGCGACCTTCCTGGGAGCCTACACCCAGAAGGGCATTCTCTCCGCCGATCCATTTATTTCGATCGATCAGGAGGGCGTCGGTGAGCTCGTGCGCATCGGCGTGGAGCGTGGGCGGGCGGTCCGGCCCGACATCAAGCTCGGAATCTGTGGCGAGCACGGCGGCGATCCATCCTCGATCGCCTTCTGCCAGGAGGTCGGCCTCGACTACGTGTCGTGCTCGCCCTACCGCGTACCGATCGCGCGCCTCGCTGCGGCTCAGGCGGCCCTTGCCGCGAAGGCCTCGAAGTAAGCGGACGCTTCAGTCTAGGCTTTCCCGAAGCTTACGACATCCATCCGGGGCGGTCCGTGACCGTCCCGGGGGCCCAGCGCAGCGTTCCGTTCAACAAATTGTCGAAAACGCGGCGAACTGATTTCACGCGGGCACGTTCAGTGCTAGTGCCGATCCGTTGCGCGCAGGCCATCCTGCCCAGAGGGGCGGCAGCCAACGCGTGGGATCGCCGTCATGAACGATACCAGCCCACCCCCTTTGTTTCTCACTGAGAACTCCGTCGCCGTTCCACTTCCGCGAGCGGTGCAGCAGGTCTTTCTCTGGGTCGTCGCCAGCATCGGCGGGCTAGCGACCCTTTCCCTGTTCGTGTTCGCCGTCGCCACACAAAGCGGCGCCGATGCGGAACGCATCGCGAGTGCCCAGAATGGCGATCGCTCTGGGCTTTCGGCACTGGTCGGTAGTCTGGCGGCCACGCATGGACGACCCGGCTCGATCTGAGCGGCGGCCTTAACCGGTCCGCAACCATACCGCACGATAGTTTGATCGACCGGCTGGCATCCCGCGTGTGGGATGAACAACCGGACGGTAGGGCATCCTGGTGCGAGTCGGTTGCGTGGGTACGAAACGATCACGACGGACGTCGCATCTTCGTTGGCTGAGTGCCGCGATGACCCCGTGGGCGGCTGGCGTCGGGTTACTGGTGTCCTTCACGGCAACGGCCGGCACCGACATGGCGCCTGGCATTGCAGGATCTCTTGCGCCAAGCGCCCGGCTTCTTGCCACTGCATCACCGGGTGCACGCCTCTCCGGGACGGAGACCCGCAGCCATCCGGCACGGCGGACGGCGAGCAGAGCAACCTTCGATCGCCCTGGGGAAACCGACAGCGAAGCGATTCTGGTTCGGGCCAGTCTGACCGAGATGAGTGGAGGATTGCTGCCGCCCGGCAACGCGGCACCGAGCCTCGACGTCGATGCGGGCTTCGTGCCGACACCGGATCTCGGACGCGTCCGGAGCCCGGAGGTAGAGGGTTCCGTCGTGGTCGTCGACGATGGCGCGACTCCGGCCATTCCACGCGCCGAAGCCTTGTCGTCCACCACGCCGGCGCCTGCCGACGCGACACCGATTGAAATCGCGGCCGCGAGCCTGGTGTTCCCAGGCCGGTCACCGCGGGCCGGACAGACCGATGGTGGGACATCGATTCCGGAGACCCCACCGGGCGTCGCGCGGCATCGCTACGCCGACCTGATTGGTGCTGATGCCAAGGATCGCGAGCAGCGTTGCCTCGCCGAGGCGGTGTATTTCGAAGCGCGCAGCGAATCCGAGGAGGGCCAGGCTGCGGTTGCGCAGGTGGTTCTGAACCGGGTCAAAAGCGGGCTTTATCCGAGCAACGTCTGCGGTGTGGTGTATCAGAACCGGCATCGTTACATGGGCTGCCAGTTCTCCTTCGCATGCGAGGGCAAATCCCTACGCATCACCGACGATGGGTCCTGGCAGACGGCCTCCCGCATCGCGAGCGCGGTGATCGACGGCCGCACTTACCTGGATGAGGTCGGCGGAGCGACCCATTACCATGCCGATTACGTAAGACCCGGCTGGTCGCGTCGCTTGAAGAAAATGGACGTCATCGGGCGGCATATTTTCTATCAGCTCAAGCGCGGACAAACCTGAAACTCGGTATTGTTCCGTGGTGTTTAACAGAAGCGGGGAAACACCTAAGTAGTCCTAAGCTTGGGTTAATTTTACCTTGAGTCTCGATAGAGCTTGATCGGACGGCAACTTGGCGGCCTCTGGGACGTCGAGAGGCGCGCAGGCTTCGCGCACCATCCCGTCCCGTAGAGCGTTTCGCGCCGAGGTACCCTCATGACCACGCCGGTCGCCCCCCGCCTTCTTATCGCTGCCCTCGCGGGCGCCGTCGTGACCATCTCGTCGGCCCAGGCCGGCGGCTGCGGCGGGGCCGAATGCTACCGCCACGTCAACACGCCTCCGGTCTATGGTGCCGTCTCCGAGCGTGTTCTGGTACGGCCTGCCGAAACGATCTATCGCACGATTCCGCCGGTCTATGAGACCGTCTCCGAACGGGTCGTCGTGGCGCCGGGCGGCCGCGTCTGGCAGACTCGCCGCGATGCTTATGGCGCGTTGATCGGCTGCTGGGTCGACGTCCCGCCCCAGTACGCGGTGCGCCGCCGACGCATTCTGGTACAGCCCGCCCAAACCGTCCCGGAGACGATCCCGCCGGAATACGCCAGTGTCCGGCGCCGCGTCCTGGTCCAACCGGCACGGTCGGGCTGGGTGCCGGCGAATTACGGCCAGGGCGGCTATCCAGGCACCTACGGCCCCAGCCTCGCCGTCGGTTCCATTCCGGACGCTTTCGGCATCACTGGAGCCAGTTCGGCGGATGTCGGCGTCGGTCTCGGCTTCTCCTCCGGCAGCATCTACGACGGCTATTGAGCGGGCGCCCATCACACGCGCCTCTGACGGCGGACACGCTCGGCGGCGCTTGATTCGAACAGGTGCCGCCACACCTCTGACAGAGGAAGCGGAGATACGCGATGGGTCACTTCAAGGCTTGGGTCGTCGAGAAGACGGAAACGGGCCAGTCCCTGACCTTCAAGGACTTCGACGAGGCCGACCTCATGGACGGCGACGTTACGGTGCGGGTCACCCACTCAACGGTGAACTATAAGGACGGCTTGGCGATGACCGGCCGCTCACCCGTCGTCCGGCGCTTTCCGATGATTCCCGGCATCGATTTCGCCGGCATCGTCGAACACTCCGACCATGGCGACTATAAGCCGGGCGATGCCGTCGTGCTCACCGGCTGGGGCGTCGGCGAGAGTCATCTGGGGGCCTATGCGCAGCGGGCCAGGGTGAAGGGCGACTGGTTGGTGCCGCTGCCGGCGGGACTCAGTCCGGCTCAGGCGATGGCGATCGGCACGGCGGGCTACACCGCGATGCTCTGCCTGATGGCTCTCGACCACCAGGGGGTGACGCCGGACCAGGGGCCGGCGCTGGTGACCGGCGCATCCGGCGGGGTCGGGTCGGTGGCGGTGGCGCTGATGGCCCGGGCCGGATGGCATGTGATCGCCTCGACGGGGCGCGATGCGGAAGGCGAATACTTGCGCGGGTTGGGCGCGTCGGAAGTGCTCGATCGCGCCGAGCTGTCCAAGCCGGGCAAACCGTTGGCCAAGGAGCGTTGGGCGTCCGCCATCGACGCGGTTGGATCGACGACGCTGGCTAATGTTCTGGCCAGCACGAAGGCGGATGGCGCGGTGGCCGCCTGCGGACTGGCGCAGGGCATGGATCTACCGACTTCCGTGGCACCGTTTATTTTGCGCGGCGTCTCGTTGCTGGGGATCAACAGCGTGACCACGCCCCAGCCGAAACGTCGCGAAGCCTGGGCACGGCTGGCGCGCGAACTCGATCACGACAAGCTCGCGGCGATGACCCAGACGGTGCCGCTGCCCGGCGTCGACACCCTTGCGGAGGCCATTCTTGAGGGGCGGGTGCGGGGGCGGACGGTGGTGGAGGTCGCCTGAGTATACCAGGAACGTCGTGTCGAGGTCGCGCGTTTTTGCACGCACAAGTCACGGAATACCATGAGCCAAGCATTTGTACGTGAGCGCGAGGGCGGCGAAGCCTTCGAGGATCTCCCCGACCGCCCGATCTCGTCGCATCCGAATTTCGTAACCCCGGACGGCTTGGCCCAGATCGAGGCCGAAGTGGCGCGATTGCAGGCCGAATTCTCGGCGCTGGAGCCGGGGGCCAAGGCCGATGAGGCGCGGGTGACCCGCGACCTGCATTACTGGACGGCACGGCTCGGGACGGCCCAGCTTGTCGAAGGTGAGACGGGGGAGGGCGCCCGCTTTGGGTCGACCGTGACGATCCTGCGCGAGGACGAGAGCCGCCAGACCTTCCGGATCGTCGGCGAGGATGAGGCCGACCCGGCCAAGGGTTCGATCTCCTACGTTTCCCCGATGGCTCGGGCCCTGACCGGCAAGACGGTCGGTGACGTCGTCGAGGTCAACGGGCACGAGGCCGAGATCACCGAGATCACCTGACGCCGCCTTCGCGCAAACCGCGCAAGAAAAAAGGCTCGGATTGCTCCGAGCCCTAGAAGGGAAAAGGCCATTGGGGGCTGAACTGGCCTTCGTGATGGGTCAACACGCGGCCGCCCTCTCGGTTCCCGATGATTTTGAAAAAATTTCAGCGCGGGGCGGCGGCCCGGCGGAGCCTGTCATTGATCGCCTCGCCCAGACCCGTTTCGGCGATCGCTGCGACCGCGATGGTGTCCGCTCCGATGCCATCGAGTTGGCGCAAGGCCGAGAACAGGTGAGCCGCGGCTTCGGCCAGATCGCCGGTCGGACTGAGATTGATGCGGGCCCGCGCCCGGTCGGCGCCCGGTACGGGATCCGGTCCGAATAGCAGCACCGCCTCGTCCGGCGCCACCTCGGTCGCGTCGAGGCGCACCCGGGCGCGCGGCGCGTAATGTGAGGCGAGAAGGCCGGGGCCGACCGGTTGGGCCGCATCCCCGGCCGCCAGTCCGGCGAAGTCGAAGCCGAGATGCGCCACCAGGGCGGCCCGGGTGATACCACCGGGGCGCAGCAGGCGCGGTGTTCCGCCGAGGCACGCCACCACGGTGGACTCGACCCCGACCAAGCTCCGCCCGCCATCGACCAGCGCGGCGATCCGGCCGTCGAGATCTCCCAGCACGTGGCCGGCATCGGTTGGGCTCACGCGCCCGGAGCGATTTGCCGAAGGCGCAGCGACGGGGCGACCGACGGCCCGGAGGAGATTGCGGGCGACGGGGTGCGCCGGCACCCGCAGGGCGACGCTCGGCAGCCCGGCGCGGGCGAGATCGCAGACCCGGCAGGTGGGCGAGGCCGGAACAACCAAGGTCAGGGGGCCGGGCCAGAACGCCTCGGCGAGGCGTCGGGCATCGGCGTCGAAGATCCCCTCGGGAAGGGCTGCGTCGAGATCGGACAGGTGCGCGATCAGGGGATTGAAGCGCGGGCGCTCCTTGGCGGCGTAGATCCGCGCCACCGCCGCCGGATCGCCGGCATCGGCACCGAGGCCGTAGACGGTCTCCGTGGGGAAGGCGACGAGCCGGCCCGCGCGCAGGAGCGCGGCGGCCTCGGCAACGCCCGCGGCATCGTCGCGAAGGCGACGGGTCGGCTCGGACGTGGCATCGGCGCCGATCGAGCCTTCGGGGATCGAGCCTTCGGGGATTGACCGCAGATCGTTCATATCTAAACTATCTTCGCTGTCGGGCGCGCGGTCCGGCCGGATTCGGGATTCGACCGGGCCTAGCGCCGGGTCGGGCCATGCGTCAAACACGGGGCGACACGCGTCGCTCTCAACCAAGGCGCGGGAGGAAACATCATGACGTATCGCGCCCCCGTCGCCGATATGCTGTTCAGCCTGCGCCACGTGGCCGGGCTCGAGGCGGCTCTGGCGTCCGGCCTTCATGGCGATCTCGCCGTCGCGGATGCCGAGGCGATCCTGAGCGAGGCCGGCAAGGTCGCGGAATCGCTGATCGCCCCCCTCAACCGGATCGGAGATCGCCACGGCACGCCGCTGAACGACGGCGCCATCACCACGCCGCCCGGCTGGCGCGAGGCTTACCAGACCTGGATCGCCGGCGGCTGGAACGGCCTGAGCGCCGACCCGGACCACGGCGGGCAGGGCCTGCCACTGGTGCTCAATGCCGCCTGCAACGAGATGTGGAACGCGGCCAGCATCGCCTTCGGCCTGTGTCCGCTGCTCACGGCCGGTGGCATCGAGGCCCTGGCGCAGCACGGCTCGGACGATCTGAAGACCCGCTACCTCGACAAGCTGGTCTCGGGCGAGTGGACCGCCACCATGAACCTCACCGAGCCGCAGGCCGGCTCGGACCTCGCGCTCTTGCGCAGCCGCGCCGAGCCCACCGGTGACGGACGCTATCGGATCGTCGGCGCCAAGATCTACATCACTTATGGCGAGCACGACCTGACCGACAACATCGTCCACCTCGTCCTGGCGCGCCTGAAGGATGCGCCGGCGGGCACGCGCGGCATCTCGTTGTTCCTGGTGCCGAAGGTCCTGCCGGACGGCAGCCGCAACGACCTGCGCTGCTCCGGCATCGAGCACAAGCTCGGCATCCACGGCTCGCCGACCTGCTCGATGGCCTTCGGCGACAACGGTGGCGCCATCGGCTGGCTGATCGGCGAGGAGAATCGCGGCCTCGCCTGCATGTTCACGATGATGAACTCGGCCCGCCTCAATGTCGGCCTCCAGGGCGTCGGCATCGCCGAGCGGGCCTACCAGCAGGCGCTGGGCTATGCCCGCGACCGGCGTCAGGGCAGGGCGCCCGGCGCTCCCGAGACCAGCCCCATCGTCGACCATTCCGACGTGCAGCGCATGCTGCTGACCATGAAGGCTTTCACCCAGGCCGCGCGCGGCATCTGCTACCTCACGGCCGCGGCCCTCGATGCCGCGCAGGGCCCGGAAGGGCAGGAGGCACATGACCGCGCCTCGCTGCTCACGCCGATCGCCAAGGCCTTCTCCACCGACATCGCCAACGAGGTCACGTCGCTCGGGGTCCAGGTCCATGGCGGGATGGGCTTCGTCGAGGAGACCGGCGCCGCCCAGCACATGCGCGACGCCCGCATCCTGGGAATCTACGAGGGCACCAACGGTATCCAGGCCATCGACCTCGTCGCGCGCAAGCTGCCGCTCAATGGCGGCGCCACGGTGCGGGCGCAGATCGCCCGTTTGCGCCAAACCGCCGAGGGCTTCCTCAAGGATCCGGATCCGGCCTTCGGGAGCCTCGGCGCCCGGCTGCGGGCCGGGATCGAGAGCCTGGACCGGGCGACGAGCTTCCAGCTCAAGGCCCTTGCGTCGAACCGGCCCGAGACGGCGCTGGCGGGCGCGACGCCGTACCTGCGCCTGTTCGGCCTGGTGCAGGGGGGGGCCTGCCTCGGTCGTCAGGCGCTCGCCGCCAACGCCGCCCTGAAGGCGGGGGACACCGATCCCGCCCATGCGGGCCGGATCGCGCTGGCCCGCTTCTTCGCCGACAACCTGCTGACCGCTGCCGGCGGCCTGGAAGAGAGCGTCATCGCCGGCGGTCGCTTCACCGAGGATGCCGGTCTCGCCCTGGCGAGCTGATCGGCGCGGCGACCGGGGCACCGATCCTCGAGACGGCGCAGAGACCCATCCACGCACCTCCGTTCCGTGACGAAACGGGGGGTGCACACGCAGCGACGGCATCCGGGGGCAGCATGAGCGAGCACATCGCGATCGAGGATACGGCCGATGGCGTCCGCCTGATCCGGATCGACCGTCCGGAGAAGAAGAACGCGCTGACCGGCGCGATGTACGACACCATGCGGGAGGCTTTGGCCGAGGCCGACGCGACCGATGCGATCGGGGCCGTGGTCTTCGCCGGTGCGTCCGGGGCGTTCAGCGCGGGCAACGATCTCGCGGATTTCGTCGCCGGGGCGGGCAAGCCGTTCGGCGAGGCGCCGGCACTGCAGTTCATCCGCCAGCTCGCCCGCACCCGCACGCCGATGATCGCGGCGGTGGACGGGATCGCGGTGGGGATCGGCACGACCCTCACCCTGCATTGCGACCTCGTCTATGCCAGCCCGGCATCCCGCTTCCGCATGCCCTTCGTGGAACTCGGCCTCGTGCCGGAGGCGGCGTCGAGCTACCTGCTGCCGCGCCGGGTCGGCCTGCTCAAGGCCACCGAGATGCTGCTGCTGAGCCAGCCCTTCGACGCGGACGAGGCGCTCGGCCTCGGGCTGGTCAACGGGGTGATGCCGGCCGGGCTGCTGCTGGAGCACGCCCGGGCGCAGGGCGCGCGCCTCGCCGGGCTGCCGCGCGGGGCGGTGGCGGCGACGCGAGCCCTGATCCGGGGCGATCAGGCCGCCCTGGAAGCGGCCCTGGAGGCCGAGGCCGTCGCCTTCGAGGAGCGCCTGCGCTCGCCGGAGGCCCAGGCGGCCTTCATGCGTTTCCTCGGCCGGGTCAAGCCGGCGTGAGCCGGATTCCGGATCTTCGTGGAAAGGTCTGTCTCGTCGCCGGAGCCTCGCGCGGGGTAGGGCGCGGTCTGGCGCGCGGTCTCGGTGAGGCCGGCGCCACCGTCATCGTCACCGCCCGGTCGAGCGAGACGGGTCCGCGCACCGAGGGGCGGCCCGAGACCATCGAGGACACCGCCCGGGTGGTCGATGCCGCCGGGGGCGAGGGCCACCACTACCTGTGCGACCATACCAGCGAGCGCGCCGTCGATACCCTGGTCCATTGGGCTCTGCGCCGGTTCGGCCGCATCGACGTGGCGGTATCCAGCGTCTGGGGCGGCAACGAGGGCTATGACGGCGAGCGCTACGGCGACGGCGCCGCCTGGGGCACGCCGTTCTGGCGCCGCTCGGCCGAGCCGCTGTCGGATTTCTTCGGAAGCGGCCCCTATCCGGCCCTGCTGCTGGCCCGCGCGGTCGCCCCCGCCATGGTCTCGGCCGGGGGCGGCCTGCTGGCCTTCGTCTCCTTCGACACCGAGCCCGCCTATCTCGGCGACATCTTCTACGATCTCACCAAGGCGACCACGAATCGCCTGGCTTTCGCCTGCGCCCAGGAACTGGCGCCGCACGGAGTCACGGCTCTCGGCCTGTCCCCCGGCTTCGTGCGGACCGAGCGGGCCATCGACATCGGACATGCCGACCGGGCGACGGAGAGCCCGCTCTATGCCGGCCGGGCGCTCGCCGCCCTGGCGGCCGACCCGGCGATCGCCGCCCGGGCCGGGCGCATCCTCCATGCGGGCGATCTCGCCGCCGAATATGGCTTCACCGACGCGGACGGCACGCAGCCGGCCCGGTTCCAGATCCACGCCGAGGAGACCTGAAACATGCGTGATTCGCTGCAGGGCAAAACCCTGTTCATCACCGGAGCCTCACGCGGCATCGGCCTCGCCATCGCCCTGCGGGCGGCCCGCGATGGCGCCAACATCGCCATCGCGGCCAAGACCGATGCGCCGCATCCGAAGCTGGAGGGCACCATCCACACCGCTGCCGCCGCCATCGAGGCCGCCGGCGGCCACGCCCTGCCGCTGCTGGTCGATGTCCGCGACGAGGACAGCGTCGCCTCCGCGATCGCGATGACCGCCGAGACCTTCGGCGGCATCGACATCGTGGTGAACAACGCCAGCGCGATCGCCCTGACCCGCACGCCGCAGACGGAGATGAAGCGCTTCGACCTGATGCACGGCGTCAACACGCGCGGCACCTACATGGTCAGCAAATACGCGATTCCCCACCTCGCCAAGGCGGAGAACCCGCACATCGTCATGCTGTCGCCGCCCCTCGACATGGCCGAGAAGTGGTTCGCGCCGCACCTCGCCTACTCGATCGCCAAGTACGGCATGTCGCTTTGCGTCCTCGGCCTCGCGGGCGAACTCCGGCGCCAGGGCATCGCCGTCAACGCCCTGTGGCCGCGCACCACCATCGCCACCGCCGCAGTGCAGAACCTGCTCGGCGGCGACGCGCTGATGCAGGCGAGCCGGACGCCCGAGATCCTGGCCGACGCGGCGCACGCGCTGTTCCGCCTGCCCGCCCGCGCGGTGACCGGCCGTTTCCTCATCGACGACAGCTTCCTGGCGGAGCAGGGTGTCACGGACTTTTCAAAATACCGGGTCACACCCGGCATTCCTCTTGCGCCGGACTTCTTCGTGCCGGATGCGAGCACACCGCCTCCCGGGGCCTTCGCCTGAGACATCCCGCGTGATCTTCATCCACCAGCCGGTCGCCGGCGCCGGGCAGACCCTGCTCGAGCGCCGTTCCCTCGAATTGCAGGAGCCGATTCCCGACGACACCGTCTGGCTCGACATGGTGCGGCCGAGCCGCGAGGAAGACCTGAAGGTCGAGGTCTTCATGGGCATCTCGGTGCCGACCCGCGAGGAGATGAAGGACATCGAGCCCTCCGAACTCCTCTACGTCGAGGACGGGGCGCGCTACATGACCGGCCGGGTGCTGAGCAAGGTCAGCGAATCCGAGGAGCCGGGCCTGGCCGGCATCACCTTCATCCTGCGCGGCAACCGCCTCGTCACGGTGCGCTACGAGGAGCCGCAGGCCTTCCGGATGTACACCCAGCGGGCCGGCCGCTCCACCGGCAACGGCCCCTCCGCCGTGCCCTCAGGCGAGACCATCCTGGCCGGACTGATCGAGACGGTGATCGACCGGGCGGCGGACGTGCTCCAGCTCCAGGGCGAGCGCATCGACCGGCTTTCCGGCAAGATCTTCGAGGAGAAGGAGGACCCGAGCGCCCGCAACACCGCACTCCAGGACACGCTGCGCGCGCTCGGCCGCCACGGCGACCTGATCTCCAAGCAGCGCGAGAGCCTGGTCTCGATGGAGCGCATCCTGCTCTCCTTGTCGGCGACCTACCGCACCGCCAAGGCGCCGCGCGAATTGCGCGAGGATGTGCGCTCGACCCTGCGCGACCTGCAGTCGCTGGAGGAGCACGCCACCTTCCTGTCCTCGAAGATCCAGTTCCTCCTCGACGCCACCCTGGGCCTCGTGAACCTGGAACAGAACAACATCATCAAGCTGTTCTCGGTGATGGCGGTGGTGTTCATGCCGCCGACCCTCATCGCGTCGATCTACGGCATGAACTTCAAGATGATGCCCGAACTCGACTGGGGGTTCGGCTACCCGATGGCGGTGGTCATGATGGTTGTGGCGGCGGTGCTGCCGTACGTGTTCTTCCGCTGGAAGAAATGGCTCTAGCGAGTATTCGAGGCATCCCGTTAAGAATGCTGAGGCAGTCTCGCATCATTCGGCGTGACCCAGGGACGGAGTTGCGCCACTGGGGCGACGTCCATGACCTTGAAGACCACAACCATCCGAACCCGGTTGGTTGCCAGCTTTACGATCGTCACGCTGTTCATCTTAACAATTGGCTGGATCGGCCTGTCCGGGGTCGACCGGATGAACAAACTGCTGACGGCGGTCCACACCAACTGGCTGCCGAGCGTGCAGATGAGCGGCCGGATCGACACCGCGCTGGCCCGCTACACAACCAGCCTGTTGCGGGCGACGCAGACCTCGGATGGCGGCGACCTCGCCAAGATCGAGGGCGACATGGCCAAGCGGCGCGAGCAGGTCGCCACCCTGTCCAGGTCGCTCGAGCCGCTGATCAGCTCGGAAGCGGAGCGCACCCACGTCGAGGCCTTCCGGCGCGAGGTCGCGAGCTTCTTCACCGCCGCCGACCGGATTCTCGCCGTCGCCCGCTCCGGGGGCCAGGGCGACGCCTATCGGCTCTACCTGTCGGACGGGGTCGAGCCGCGCCGGCGCGCCTCGACGGCCCCGGAGAAGGTTATCGAACTCAACGATGTCGGCGCGGCGCGGGCCGAGGCGGATGGCCGGGCCGTCACGGCGCAGACCGAGGCGGTCGCACTCGGCGCCCTGGCGCTGGCGGTGGCGCTGGCGATCCTGCTCGCCGTGCTGATCATCCGCAGCATCGCGCGCGGCATCGACTCGGTGGTTCGGCCCATGACCGGTCTGACCGCGGGCGACCTCACCGTGTCCATCCCGCACCAGGGCACCGGGACCGAGATCGGCCGCATCGCCGACGCGGTCCAGGTCTTCAAGGACAGCCTGATCCGGATGAAGCGCCTGGAAGAGGAGACGGCCCTGGCCCGCGCCGGTGCCGAGGCCCAGCGCCGGCAGGCGATGCACGAGATGGCCGACGGGTTCGAACGCGCGGTCGGCGGCATCGTCGGCTCGGTCGGCCACGCGGCCGGGGAATTACAGGCGACCGCCCAGGCCATGAGCGGCACCGCCACCCAGACCGCGAGCCAGTCCGTCTCGGTGGCGGCGGCGGCCGAAGAAGCCGCCTCCCATGTCGAGACGGTGGCGGCCGCCGCCGAGGAACTCGGCTCGTCGGTCCAGGAGATCGGGCGCCAGGTCCAGGGCTCGGCCGAACTCGCCGGCGCGGCCGTGCGCGAGGCGAGCACCACCGCCGGACTGGTGCAGGAACTCTGCGGCGCCACCGCCCGCATCGGCGACGTGGTGAAGCTGATCTCCGACATCGCCGGGCAGACCAACCTGCTGGCCCTCAACGCCACCATCGAGGCGGCCCGCGCCGGGGAGGCCGGCCGGGGCTTCGCGGTGGTGGCGACCGAGGTCAAGGAGTTGGCCGGGCAGACGGCACGGGCCACCGACGAGATCGGCACCCAGATCGCCCGCATCCAGGGCGCGACGGCGGAGAGCGTGCGCGCCATCGCGGCGATCCGGGGCCGGATCGACGAGATCAGCACCGTCGCCACCACCATCGCGGCGGCGGTCGAGGAGCAGGGCGCGGCCACCCAGGAGATCGTGCGCAACGTCGCCGAGGCGGCAACCGGCACGGGCGAGGTCACGGCCAACATCGCGGGCGTGGCGGGTGCGGCCGAGGAGACCGGCGCGGCGGCGAGTCAGGTCCTGGCTTCGGCCTCGGCGCTGTCGCGCCAGTCGGAGCATCTCGGCCAGGAGGTCAGCCGCTTCCTCGCGAGCGTACGCGCCGCCTGAATCCGGCCGGGACCCGGGGACAGCCGGTCCCGGCCCTTGCCCATCGGCGCCGGATTGGGGATCGTCCGCCGATGTGTGGACGCTTCTTCATCGCCCAGGCCCCCGAGATCTTCCGGGCCTTCTATGGTTACCCCGAGGTGCCGAACTTCCCGCCCCGCTACAACGTGGCGCCGACCCAGCCCGTGCCGGTGGTTCTGTCGGAAGCCGGGCGCCGACAGTTCCGGCTGGTGCGCTGGGGCCTGTGGCCGAGCTGGGTCAAGGACCCGAAGGCCTTCCCCCTCGTCATCAACGCGCGGGTCGAGACCTTGGGCGAGAAGCCGACCTTCCGCGGCGCCCTGCGCCACCGCCGCTGCGTGTTTCTGGCCGACGGATTCTACGAGTGGCGCCGCGAGGGCACCGGCAAGTCCGCGACCAAGACGCCTTTCATGATCCGCCGGGCGGACCGCGCGCCGATGGCGCTCGCGGGCGTGTGGGAGAACTGGCTCGGCGCCGACGGGTCCGAGGTCGATACCGCCGCCATCGTCACCACGGGTGCCAACGGCACGATGGCGGCGGTGCACGATCGGATGCCCGCGATCCTGGCGCCGGAGCAGGTCGAATCCTGGCTCGACAGCCGCGGCGTCGAACCGGATGCGGCCGTGCGCCTGTGCCGGCCCTGCCCGGACGACTGGCTCACCCTCGACCCGGTCAGCCCCCGCGTCAACAACGCCCGGATCGACGAACCGGACCTGATCGTGCCGCTCGCCTCACCCCATCCCGGCAGTCCCGAGCGCGGGCGGCCGTCGGCCGAGCAGCCGCGCTCCAGCGACGAGGATGCGCAGGGCGCGCTGTTTTGAATCGGATGCGCGGCCCATCGCCCGCCGGGGCGGCCGGGTGGGGCCAGCCATTGCGTCCGGGCCGCAAAGGCCGCATCGCTCATCGGATTCGCGGAATCAGCGGAACAGGTGGGGACAGCATGACGCCGGACGAGATCGAAACCCTGAACCGGGCCCGGGACAGCCTGGCCCGCCAGCGCGGTGCCCTCGCCAAGCGCATCGGCGCCAGCGACGTCGCGGCCCCCTCGGCCGCGGAGGACCTGACTCGCATCCTGCTGGCGATCGAAGCGGTGGACCGTGCGCTGGTCGATGCCGGCCGGCCCTACACGCCGCCCGAGCACTGACGGCGCCGGACATGGACGACACCAAGGACGCCAACGGCACCAAGCTGGCGGACGGCGATTCCGTCACGCTGATCAAGGACCTGAAGGTGAAGGGCACGTCCACCACCCTCAAGCGCGGCACCCTGATCAAGAACATCCGCCTGACGGACGATCCGGACGAGATCGAGTGCAACGCCGACAAGGTGAAGGGTCTGGTGCTGAAGACCCAGTTCCTGAAGAAGGCCTGACGGGCTTTCGCTCAGGTTGCGGTGGGCGGTCAGCTCGACGGGTCTCGGGCGAGCCCGGGACCCGCTGAGGAGAGCGACAGGTCGAACGTCGAAAACTACTCGTCCGACGCGCTCGGCGCGCGGGCCGGGGAGCGGGTGAGGCTGCGGATGGACCGCAAGGGGCGGCCGGACTTTTCCGCGATGGCGCGGTCCTGCTCCTCGATGAGCTGGCGGGCC
Organism: Methylobacterium sp. Leaf113; assembly: GCF_001423325.1. NCBI lineage: Bacteria > Pseudomonadati > Pseudomonadota > Alphaproteobacteria > Hyphomicrobiales > Methylobacteriaceae > Methylobacterium > Methylobacterium sp. Leaf113. The sequence continues at coordinate 161,374 of NZ_LMNJ01000053.1, read as the reverse complement.
GGCTCATCGCCGTCGAGCCCGCCGAGGATTTCCATGGGAACGCGCCGGTTCGAGGCGCGGGACTCGTCGTCGTAGAGGACGTCGAACAGGACGGAGCCGCGCTCCTGCGGTTTCGACTTGGTACGCTTGGCCATGACGGGACGATGCTCGGACTGGAAGGCGGGTGGGGGAAAATGCCAACGGCCACGGATGGGGGCGTGGCGGGTGCGCGTACATCCGGCGTCACCCTGGCCCTGCATCGTGGCCGTCTCCGATCAAGCGACGTGGGTCGCGACCGGCCTGGCCGGTAAATGGAGTCCGAATGCGCCTTTGGCAAGGCGAGCATGGGTGGAGCGATCGGCGTCGGTGCCGGGAACAGGGGCAATCGGCGACAGGGCTCCCGCTTCGTCAGGTCCGCCCCGGCCCTGCGCTGTCCTCTGCGGAACGGGTCTGGCACGATGCGTGCGCCGCTGGCGGCCAGGACCAGAATCCGGGGGACCGCATGACCGACCCACGCCCGCTGACGCGATTCTCCGTGGCTCCCTTGAGCGCGATGACCCGACATCTCGCCGCCGTGGCCTCCGGCCGGGCCGAGCCGGATCTCGTGATCACCGGGGCGCGCCTGCTCTCGACCTATTCCGAGCGCATCCTGCCCGACCGCGAGGTCTGGATCGCCGGCGGCCGGATCGCGGCGGTGCGGCCGGCCGGAACCTACCGGGGCGCGGCAGCGCGCAGGGACGTGCGCGGCGGCCTTCTGGCGCCGGGGCTGGTCGACCCGCACCTGCACATCGAGAGCAGCATGGTCACGGCCTGTGCCTATGCCGAGGCCGCGCTTCTCAACGGCACCACCACCATCGTGTGCGACAGCCACGAGATCGGCAACGTCCTGGACAAGGACGGCATCGCCTGGATGCTGGAGGATGCCCGCCAAGCCCCCCTCAACATCTACCTGACGGTGCCCAGTACCGTCCCGGCGACCTCGCCCGAGCTGGAGACCGCCGGCGGCGACCTCGACGCCGGCAAGATCGCGGCCCTGTTCGATGCCTGGCCGGAGGCGATCGGGCTCGGCGAGAAGATGGATTTCGTCGCCGTGTGCGAGGGCGACCCACGCGCTCACGCCATCCTTCAGGCCGCGCTGGAGCGGGGCCGCCCGGTCTCGGGCCACATCTACGGGCGCGCCTTCGTGGCGGCCTATGCGGCGAGCGGCGTCACCGACACGCATGAGGCCATCGACCGGGATATTGCCGACGATCTGCTCGAGGCCGGCCTATGGATCTACCTGCGTGGCGGCCCGCCGACCACGCCCTGGCACAGCCTGCCCAAAGCCATCGGCACCATCCTGGATTACGGCGCCGCCGCCAAGCGCGTCTGCGTCTGCACCGACGACCGCGACGCGCAGGACCTCCTGGCCTACGGCCTCGACTGGGTCGTGCGCGAAGCGGTGCGGATGGGCATCCCGAAAGTGCAGGCCTGGGCGATGGGCTCGCTGCACCCCGCCACCCGCTACGGCCTCGACAGCGAGATCGGCGGCTTCGGCGGCGGCCGGCGGGCCGATCTCGTGCTCCTCGACGACGACCTCGTGCCGCAAGCGACCTGGTACGGCGGTGAATGCGTGGTCGAGAACCGCACGATCACGCCGCGGCTCGATGCGGCCCTGTCGCGGCCCTACCGCTACCCCGCTCCCGCCTACGCGACCATGCACCTGCCGGACCCGTTGCCGGCGCTGATCCCCGCGCTGCCCGGGGCGCCGTGTCGGATCAACGCGATCCGCACCACCCTGCCGGGCATCGAGCTGACCCACGAGGTCGTGGACCTCGTGCCGGGCGCCGACTGGGGCGCGACCCTGGCGCAGAACGACCTCTGCTTCGTGAGCGTGATCGAGCGCCACGGCCGCGCCGGCACGGTGGCACACGGCCTTCTGCGCGCCTTCGGCCTGAAGCGCGGCGCGGTCGCGAGCAGCGTCGGCCACGATTCGCACAATGCGATCGTCGCCGGCCTGAACGAGGCCGACATGCGCGTCGCCCTCGACGCCCTCGGCGCCATCCAGGGCGGCGTCTGCGTGGTGGAGGACGGCCGCGTCGTGGCGCTGGTGCCGCTGCCGGTCGCAGGGCTGTTGTCGGACAAGCGCGTCACCGTCGTGGCCGAGGAGGTGCGGGTGCTCAAGGCGGCCTGGGAGCGGGCAGGCTGCACCATCCCCTATATGGGCTTCAACCTGATCCCGCTCTCGGTCATCCCGGAGATCCGCATCACCGACAAGGGTCTCGTTCTGGTTCCGGCCATGCGGATCGTGCCGCTGTTCGAGGCCGCCTGAGGCGAATTTCACCGGCGAGTCCCTTGCCGGCCGGCCGTTCCGTCGGCGCGGGATCGCCGCGCGGGTGGGGGTCGCTGGCGCGAGATTGCATCGGGCAAGATTGCACCGGGCGAGATTGCATCGGGCGAGATTGCATCGGGACGGAACTCCCGCGCGCGTTGTCCGTTGTCAGGCAGGTCTCAACAGCCTCTCGTTCCTCCCAAGCTTTCACAGCCTGCCTGCCGGAACCGGCGCGCGGGCTGTTTTCTTGTCATGGGATCGTCCCGAACTTCGATGATAAGGTCGGAGACCGGAGCGGCTGGACACGGTCCCGGATTGTCGACGGAGTTGCCCCGATGCGTAGCCTGCTCACCCTCATCATCGTCGGCGCGATCGCGTTCGTGCTCGTCGGCATGTACGTGGCGCCCGGCCAGCCTGAATTGCGGACCTGGTACCTGCGCAACGCCTGCGAATACCTCGACAAGGTCTCGCCTCAGATCTGCGCACCGATGCGCAAGGCCGAGGTCGGGGTGCCGACCTGAACGCCGTCGACTGGGTCTTTCGCGATCGGCGCACCGGCGCGATCACCATTGCGCAGCGGCCGAACGCGCCGCTGCTGATCTTCGCGGCCTGCGCGCTCATCGACGGGATCGTTGCGCCGGAGGGCTCGTGGGGCATCGCCCTGCGCGCCGCCGGCGCCCTCGCCCTGGCCTATTGGGCACTCGACGAACTCCTGCGCGGCGTGAATCCCTGGCGCCGCGGCCTCGGTGCCGCGACCCTCGGGTTTCTGGCTTGGCGGATCGGGCAGCAGGTCTGGTGAGCACCGGCTGTCGGCATCCTGCTTTCCGTCGCGGCAAGTGGGGAGCCTTCAAGACAGCGGTGAGCCTTCAAGACAGCGGGGCTTGCATCATCCGATGCCAGCCCCCTTCGCCCGGACGACACCGGGACGACGGCTTGCGGAACTGCCGCGCTCCCCTATCATCCTGGTGGCGCGACGCGCGTAGGGGAGGCGGGGCATGACGTTCTTCATCGGGATCGCGGGACCTTGGTTCGTGATCGCCCTCCTTGAGATGATCGCGCTGCGACGGGACAGCGACCTGGCGGCGGAGGGTTTGGCCCCGGCCGGTGCGTCGTCGTTCAGCGTTGCCCGCAGCGCCTACCTCGCCTAACTCGCTCGTTGACGGCGGCTCGCTCGGGCGGGCCGTCCAGCGAAGGCGAGGATCGACGTGCGGATAGCAGGCGAACAGGCGACCGGCGCGGCCCCGCGCCTCCGGGGCGTTCGGATCTGGCTCTACCTGCTCGCGGCGCTCGTCGTGGCGATGGTGGCGGTCGGGGGTGCGACGCGCCTGACGGGGTCCGGCCTGTCGATCACCGAGTGGCGCCCGGTCACCGGTGCGATTCCGCCGCTCTCGGCCGAAGCCTGGGCCGCCGAGTTCGACAAGTACAAGGACACGCCGCAATACCGCATCCTGAATGCCGGGATGGGCCTGTCGGACTTCAAGGTCCTGTACGCCTGGGAATGGGGCCACCGCCTGCTCGGGCGCATCGTCGGCCTCGCGTTCTTCCTGCCGCTGCTGTGGTTCTGGTGGCGCGGCGCCCTGACCCGCCGCCTCGGGCTCGGCCTTCTCGGGCTCGGCCTGCTCGGCGGCCTCCAGGGCGCGATCGGCTGGATCATGGTCGCGTCCGGGCTCCAACCCGGCATGACCGCCGTGGCGCCGATCAAGCTCGCCCTCCACCTGACCACCGCCAGCCTGATCCTGGCCGGCCTCGTCTGGCTCGCGGCCGGCCTGCGCACGTCCGATGCGCCGGTCGAGGCCGTCGCGCCGCGCCTGCGCCGGACCGCTACCGTGCTGATGGGCCTCGTGCTGCTGCAGATCTTCCTCGGCGGTCTGGTGGCCGGCTCGAAGGCCGGGCTGGTCTACAACACCTGGCCGACCATGGACGGTCACCTCGTGCCGCCGGTTTCGGAACTGTTCGCCGGAACGCCCTGGATCGAGAACTTCGTCGACAACCTCGCCCTGGTGCAGTTCAACCACCGCCTGACCGCCTACCTGCTGCTGGCGGTCGCGCTCTTCCACGCCCTCGACGCCCGGCGCTCGCTGCGCGGCTCGGCCGTGGCGCGGCGGGCAACCGGCGTCGCCGGCCTCGTCCTGGCGCAGGCGACCCTCGGCATCGCGACCCTGCTGCTGGCGGTGCCGCTCTGGGCGGCCCTGTCGCATCAGGTATTCGCCATGGCGGTGCTGACCATGGCGACGGTTCATGCGCGGCGGATGCAGGCGGTGCCCGCTCCCGTGCGGCTTGAGGCGCCGACGACGCCCTTCGGCTTCGAGGCCCTGGCGCCCCGGACCTGACCGGACGCGCGACACCTGCCATGTGCGGATCGAGACATCGCGACCGCAATGCAGCGAACCAGGGTTCCGCTCGTACGTTCGACCCCCGTCCCGGCGTCGCGCTGGCTTCCGGCCAGAAGCGACGCCCGACGATTCTGAAACGCGAGAGGACAAACCCTGCATGCTGGACGCCGAACCGTCACGTCCATCGTCGAACCCCTCATCGACCAGCGCGCCCGGCACCGGCGCGCAGCGCGATAGCCTCGCGCCGCCCGCGAAACGCTCGCACAAGCCGCAGATCTGGCTCGCCGTGGGCCTGACCGGCCTGCTCGGTGTCGTCTGGGCGGTGGCGATCGCCAGCCGCTATCCGGGTGTTCTCCCCGGCTGAACATTTTCCTGTTGATGGCCCGAACTCGGTAGTTGTCGCGTGGAACGCGGCAACAGGTTGAAGCGTAGCATCTGGTGAAAGACCGGAGGTCGGCGATGCTTTTAGCGGACGACGGACGCCCGACGGGAGTAACCTGGAACTACAGCCGGAACGAACTTCTGGCGGATGGCGCGGTCCACGTCGTCGGCGTGGCCCTCGGGGTCGCAGGCGCCATCGCCATCGTGGTGATCGCGGCGCTCTCGCCGCTCACTCTGGTCGAACGCGCCGGCGTGACGATCTACGCCGCCGGACTCGTCTCGATGCTGGGGGTCTCGGCCACCTACAACATGTGGCCGGTGTCCCGGCGCAAGTGGCTGCTGCGGCGCGCCGACCACGCGCTGATCTACCTGATGATCGCCGGAACCTACACGCCCCTGGTGGCGATGGTGGGCGCCGGAGAGGCGGCCTGGAGCCTCCTCGCCGTGGTCTGGCTGGTGGCGGCGATCGGCATCGCCCTCAAGCTGTTGCTGCCCGGCCGCTACGACCGCGCTTCCATTTGCCTTTACCTCATCCTCGGCTGGAGCGGCGTCATCGCCTACGATGCGGTGATCGGTCAGCTATCCCCGAATGCGCTGGGACTGCTGGCGCTCGGCGGCGTGCTCTACTCGGCCGGCGTGGTGTTCCATGTCTGGCGCAGCCTGCCGTACCAGAACGCGATCTGGCACGCCTTCGTACTGGCCGCGACCGCCTGCCACTATGGGACGGTGCTGGCGACCGTGATGCAGGCCGGCGCCTGAGGGCGCCGGTGCTTCGGGGCGATAGGCCCGGCGGTCACTTGCCGGAGCAGAGGCCCCGGTCGGCGAGGGTGCGGTGCTCGCGCGGATCGCAATCGGTCGACAGGAACGAGGCCCATTCGGCGGGACTGCCGTAGAAGGCGTTGCGGTCGACATCGCCGCGCACGCCCGGCACCCGGCCGGTCGAGGTGAACTGCCACAGCATCCACTTGCGCTTGACGTAGCGCTGCTCGGGCTCGGCCGCGGTCGAACGGACCCAGTGCGGATAATCCGGCAGTTCGTCTTCGAGCACGTCCTTGTGGAAGGTGATGTCGGTGTAGATGATCGGGCGCTTGCCGGTGTAACGCTCCATCTCGTCGAGCATGTAGCGGATCATCGACAGGGCCTGGGCCTTGGGCAGCTTCTTCGGGCAGAGCTGGGAATGGCCGTTCCACTCGACGTCGAGGACCGGGGGCAGGGCGGTGGGATCGTTCGGGACGTTCTTCTTGAACCAGGCCATCTGATCCTGGGCCGAGCGGCACCAGAACACGAAGTGATAGGCCCCGCGCGGCACGCCGGCCTGGGCCGCTCCGTCCCAATTGGTTCGGAAGCGCTCGTCCACGTGGTCGCCGCCCTCGGTCGCCTTGATGAAGGCGAACTGGGTTCCGGCGGCCCGCACCGACATCCAGTCGATCGGGCCCTGCCATTTCGAGATGTCGATGCCCTGGACCGGGTGCTGCTTGGCCCGCGCCACGCCGGGATGCGGCTTGGCATCGCCCTTGGTGGGATAGAAGTCTGTAGTGCCGGAGCAGGCCGCGAGCGCAGACAACACCGCCACGGCGGCACCCCGCCGCAAGGTCTCGCGAAGAACCTGGAAACGGACCGGCTGGTTCTGGCGTGTCGGGACAGTCCCGTTCCTCAGCCGCATTGGTCCCCGATCCATCATTGACGCACGCACTCTATGGCTAAGGGATGGCCCGGCGCGGTTAACAGACCTTTGACGGCATTGCGGCGGATTTCCGGAAGTCGTGGTGAGACGGTCACATCCGTCGCGGACATCCCCGCTGGCCCCCAGGCGATGCGCCGCCTAAGTGCAGGTCGGGCCTGCGGGTTTCGCCAGGGGGGAATCGGGTGAAGACATTGTTCACCATCGGGTATGAAGGGCTGGATTCCGAGCGCCTGATCGCGGCTCTGCGCGATGCCGGTGTGGCGACCCTGGCGGATGTCCGGGCGGTGGCCAACTCGCGCAAGCGCGGCTTCTCCAAGAACGCCCTGCGGACCAGCCTGGAAGAGGTCGGGCTCGGCTACGCCCATGCCCGCGCCCTCGGCACCCCCAAGGCCGGGCGTCAGGCGGCCCGCGCGAACGATGCGAGCCTGATGCGCAGGATCTATTGCGAGGAAGTGCTGGACACCGCCGATGGCGGGCTCGCCCTGGACGACCTCTGCGCCCTGGCGGCCCGGGCTCCGACCTGCCTCCTCTGCTTCGAGCGCGACCCGGCCCACTGCCACCGGCGCGTCCTGGCGGAGCGCATGGCCGAGCGCGGCTTCATCAGCGTCGACCTGTTCGGCTGATCCAGCCCGATCGCCCGGGATGAATGCCGCCCCCGCGTCGCCACGACCCGGTTGCCCACGGTCGGGCCGTACCGCCGTTGACAATCTAGAGTTATGCGCCTCTGCTTCGTCGAAGAAGCACAGGATGTCGGAACGAGGATGACGCGCAAGGCGCTGGACCAGACACTCGGGTTCCTGCGATCGCTCGACCGGACTGCGAGCGTCGACGACGTGGCGCGCCTGCTGGTCACCGAACTCGCCGCCTTCGGCGTCGCCCACGCCATGGCCGGCACCGTGCCGGGAAAGGGCACGCCGGCGCGCCAGCAACAATCCCACATCCTGGTCAACACCTTCCCGTCCGAATGGGGACGGCGCTACCTCACGCGGGGCTACGCCTTCCACGACCCAACCGTCCGCCACCTGTCGGAGACGAAGGTTCCGTTTGCCTGGAGCGATCTGCGGAGCCGCATCGGCGACGACAGCGAGGCGCGCAGGGTCATGGACGAGGCGGGCGAGTTTCGCCTGCGCGACGGCGTCACCATTCCGTTGATGACGCTGGAGGGTGGAACGGCGGGCTTCAGCCTCTCGGGCGAGCATCTGGCGATCGATCCCGACGACCGGCCGATGCTCCATCTCATCGCCACCTACGCCTTCGGCCACCTGCTGCGGTTGCGCGGGGAAGGCAGCCTTCCGCGCACCATCCGGCTGGCTCCGCGCGAGCGCGAGGCCCTGCAATGGGCTGCCGAGGGCAAGACCGACTGGGAGATCGGCGAGGTGATGGGGATCTCGACACATGGCGTCGATTTCCACCTGCGCTCGGCGCGGACCAAGCTCGGCACCACCAACCGCACCCAGGCCGTGGCGGTGGCGCTGCGGCGCGGGCTGATCCTCTGAGCCTCCGAGCTTTGGAAGCTGCAAGCCCTGGAATCTTAAAGTCAGGGAATCTTCGAGCCTTCAAATCTTCGAGCCTTGAAATCTCGAAGGCCGGCCGCGCGGAGCCGCATCCCCTACGGTTTCCCGTAGGTTTGTAACTGTCATCACCCTGTCAGAAACACCTCCAGGCCTGGAGGTTTCGAGATGATTCAGATCGTGACACCCGCGAACGCGCAGCGGTTTCGCGACGAGATGGAACAGGTCTGGCGCCTGAGACACGCAGTGTTCGTCGAGGAAAAACGCTGGACCGATCTGGCCAGGCCGGACGGCCGCGAGATCGACCAGTTCGACACGCCGCACGCGATCCATTTCCTCGCCCTGGAGGCCGGCAGGGTCATCGGCTACAGCCGCCTCCTGCCGACCACGCGGCCGCATCTCCTGTCGGACGTCCTGCCGCAGCTCTGCGAGGGCGAACTTCCGCGCGGTCACGACACCTGGGAATGGACGCGGCAGGCCGTGGCCCGCTCGCACCGGGGCCGCGGCAAGGCGATCAACCCGGTCTCGCTGGCGCTGCTTTCGGGGATCGTCGAGTGGGGCCTGGCCAGCGGGGTCCGCCGCCTCGTGCTGCAGATGCCGACGCTCTACCTGCTGCACGTGGTGCAGCTGCACTTCCGCGCCCACCCGCTCGGATTGCCGCAAGCGATCAGCGGCGAAGACATCATCGCCACCACGGCGGAGTTCGACGAGCGCACGCTGGCGCGCCTGCGTCGCCTGACCGGCCGCTCCGGCTCCGTCCTGGCTCCCGATTATCCCTATCTCGCCGCCTGACGCGCGCTCTCGAAGGACCGACCACCATGGGGCAACGATTGACGGATTCGACGAGTCTGGATCAGACGATCCTGGACTCGTTCATGCCGAGCGAGACCGGCGCCGGCCCGACCGCCCACTCGGAGGCCGAACAGGCGCTCGATGCCCTGGCGGTCCAGTTCATCGCGGCGCGGGCGGTCATCGACAAATCCGGGACGCCGATGATGCGGCGGCTGATCGATCTTCTGCTGTTCGAGATCGCCGTGGCGCTGGCCGATCCGGAGGAAGATCCGGCTCGGGCCCTCGATCCGGTCGTCTGACGCTGTGTCGGCGGCCAGTGGCCGACTAGCGCGCGCTGCCGCCGCGCATGCTGCGCTGGCGGCAGGTCCGTCCCATATCCTCGTAGCCGGCCGGGCAGCGGCGCACGCAGGCGCCAGCCGCGTATTTCAGCGGCGGGCGGCAGGCACGGCTGAAGCGCTGCTCCTGGAACAGGTAGTCCTTGGCCGGACTCTGGGCCATGGCCGGAATGGCGAGGCCGATCGGGCCTGCGACCGCGACCATCAACAGGGCCAGGCGAGAGAAGCGGGTCATCGAACGTTCCCGGTTGTAAGGTCGGCCGTGCCTCGACGCGACATGTGAACAGACAACGCCGAATCCGACGGGCAGATCAAGGACAACCGACATGTCGCCGCCGGGCGTTGTGGCAGCCGCCATGAGGCGCAGGATAGGCGAGCCCCACCATCGATCGAACGCAGGACCCGCGCCTGCGCAACCGGCCGGAGCACTCACGTCATTTCTGTGTGGATCAGACTAGGTCCGGGGTGCGGTTCTATGAGAACCCGGCAACCCTGATCGAACCGCGATGCACCAACTCTTCGTCGTCGTCGATCGAAAGAGTTGGTGCGGCCAAGAGGACTCGAACCTCCACCCCTTGCAGGACTAGCACCTCAAGCTAGCGCGTCTACCAATTCCGCCATGGCCGCATCGTCAACGCACCGTTCCGTCACCGGGCCCGGAGGACCATCGCGCCGTAGCGGTGGGCTCTGGTGGGCTGCGGCGACCGATCTCTCGGGGCGCGGCGCAGCCAATAACAGACGGATTTCCGTCCGACAAGCGTCACGGTGGCGGGATCAGAGGAAATCGACGCCGCCGTCCAGGACCGGCACGGCGCCCTGACCGATGGTGACGCCGGGCAGGCGCACCACGTCGGCCTTGCGGATCAGTTCGGTGATCTCGACGGAGATGCGGTTGCCGGTCACCACGATCTGTCCGCGCGCGATCGGGTGGTCGTTGGCGAGAATCTCGACCATATCGGACTCGGTGGCTTCGAGTTCGATCACCGCACCGCGGCCCATGCGCAGGAGCATGTGCAACGGCATGTGACTGCGCCCGAGCACCACCGTCAGGTCGACCTTCAGGTCTTCGAACACCGCCACGCGATCCGTCCTTCGTTCCGGGCCGGCCCAACCCGTGGTTCGGCCCTTCCCTCCACCTTCCCTGCGCGATGGTGAAATCTTGGTAAACGAAACCCTAATCGCGCCCCGTCTGGCGCTTCCCGCGGGGGATTTTCACGCCCTTTCGGCCGGCGCGCCCGTGGCGTGGCGGATCAGCGACACCCCGGTGCCCTACGGTGACGCGGTGGCGGCCATGGAGGAGCGAGCCGAGGCGATCGCGGCGGGCCGCGCTTCGGAGCTGGTCTGGCTGCTCGAACATCCCCCCCTCTACACGGCGGGCACCTCGGCGCGGGCTTCCGACCTCGTCGAGCCGGACCGCTTTCCGGTCCACCGCACCGGGCGGGGCGGGCAGTACACCTATCACGGGCCGGGTCAGCGGGTGGCCTACGTGATGCTCGACCTCAACCGGCGCCGCCGGGACCTGCGGGCCTACGTGGCCGCCCTGGAGGCCTGGATCATCGCCACCCTGGAGGCCTTCAACGTGCGCGGCGAGCGGCGGGAGGATCGGGTCGGCGTCTGGGTCCGGCGTCCCGAAAAGGGGGCGGGCGTGGAGGACAAGGTCGCCGCCATCGGCATCCGGGTCCGACGCTGGGTGAGCTTCCACGGCATCAGCCTCAACGTGGAGCCGGACCTGTCGCACTTCACCGGCATCGTGCCCTGCGGCATCGCCGGGCACGGCGTCACCAGTCTGGTCGATCTCGGCCATCTCGTCTCGATGCCCGAGGTGGACATGCAGCTCCGCGCCGCCTTCGAGGCGATCTTCGGCCCAACGGTCGCGGCGGATTAGATCACCGGCACGCCCCGGCCCTTGGCGTGCTCCCCCGGCTCCACGTGGATGACGACGACGGAGCCCTCGATGGCGCTCTCGATCGCGGCCTCCAGGCGGTCGCAGATGGCGTGCGAATCCTGCACCGTCATCGCGCCCGGCACCACGAGGTGGAAATCGATGAAGGTCGCCTGCCCGGCATGGCGGGTGCGGACGTCGTGCGCCTCCAGGGCACCGGTGCTGTGGAGCGAGATCAGTTCGCGGATCTGCGCCACCATCTCGGTGGGCGCGGCCTTGTCCATCAGGCCGCTGACCGAATCGCGGATCATGCCCCAGCCCGACCACAGGATGTTGAGGGCGACGAGGCCGGCGATCAGCGGGTCGAGGATGGCGTATCCGGTCACCGTCACCAGGGCGACACCGACGAGCACGCCCGCCGAGGTGACCACGTCGGCCATCACGTGGCGGGCATCCGCCACCAGGGCCGGCGAGCGCCAGGCGCGGCCCCGGCGCAGCAGCGTCATCGCCCAGACGCCGTTGATCGCGGTCGCCACGAGGTTGACCGCGAGGCCGATGGCCGGCGCGTCCAGCATCTTGGGGTCGAGCAGGCCGAAGAAGGCCTCCCGCAGGATCAGGAGCGCCGCCACGATGATCAGCGCGCCCTCGATCACCGCCGAGAAATACTCGGCCTTGTGGTGGCCGTAGGGGTGATCGTCGTCGGCCGGGCGGGCCGCAACCCGAAGCGCGACCAGGGCGAACACCGCCGCCACCACGTTGATGATGCTCTCCAGGGCATCGGAATAGAGCGCGAGGCTGCCGGTCACCCAGTAGGCAGCGAATTTGAGGCCCATCACCAGGGCGCCAACGCCGGCGCTCAAGAGGGCGGCTTTCTGGGTGCGGTCCATGACGGTGTCCGGTCTCGAGCCGGATGCGGCGCGGCCGCCCGGTGCGGAGGCCTTAGCGCCCGTGGCCACGCCAAGGCCACGGCAAAGGTTGAACCCGCACCTGTACGATTGAGCCGGGGCTATGCCGTGCCGGAATCGGCCGGACCCGGCTGGTCCAGACCCGATGCCTTGACGCGAGCCGCCTCGCGGGCCGCGAAGACCGCCCCCTGCGCCCGGGCGCGCTCGGCCTTGCGCTGATAGCTCCGGGCCATCCAGTTCCAGCGCGCGCCGGCGGCCAGGGTGTCCAGGCGCAGGGCTTCCCGCGTCCAGTAATCCACAAGCTCCCCGTCGAGCGTCGTGCGCCGGGCCGTGATCTTGGCCCGGATGGCATCGGACCGGGTGGCGTCGCCGGAATGCGCGTCGGTCATGAGGGCTCCGAATGGCGAGCGTGGACGTCAGGGGCGGGAAGGGCGTTTCGGGTGCGAACAGCCGCCGGACTGATCCAGCGGCCGGAGAGCCGATTTCACGGAGAGGGCGGCACGCTCGTCGGCGCGACGGTGAGCGCGTCCGGATCTTGGGCGAAGCCGGCATCGCCCGCATCCGGGACCGGTGAGGAGGGGGTGCCGAACGGGCGGCTCGGATAGGCCTCCAGGAATTTCGCCCGCGCGTCCTCGGCATCCTCCGCCTTGAGGGTGATGCTCGCTCGATCCGGCAAGGGCCAGCGCGGGTCGGCGGGATCGCGGGGGCTCACGGCAAACCAGGCCATCCTGTCGGGTCTCCTCAGGTCTCGGTGTGGAAAGTGGCGGTGTGGAAAGTGTCGGTACGGACGCCCGTCGCGGGCGGCTCTCGTCTGAACAGGTCGGGCCCGCGCCGGTTCCGCCGGTGGCGCCCGACCACGCGTGACCCCATTGATCCGCGCCGCCAAACCGTGCTGTTGGCGGGCCATGCGCGTCGACCTCTTCGATTTCGAGCTGCCCGAGGCGAGCATCGCCCTGCGCCCGCCGGTCCCCCGCGATGCCGGCCGCCTCCTGGTGGTGCGCCCCGGCGACGCCCTCGAAGACCGCAAGGTGCGGGATCTGGCGCAGCTCCTGCGGCCGGGCGACGCCCTGGTCTTCAACGACACCCGGGTGATCCCGGCCCGCCTCGCGGGCCTGCGTCACCGGCCGGGTGCGCCGGGCCTGCGCATGGAGGCGATGCTGCACCTGCGCGAGGCGGCGGACACCTGGCGTGCCTTCGCCCGGCCGGGCAAGCGCCTCGCCGCCGGCGACCGGGTCAGCTTCGGCCGGCACGGGGCGAGCGAGCCCTGCGATCTCGGCGGCCTCGACGCGACCATCGCGGCCAAGGGGGAGGGGGGCGAAATCACCCTGCGCTTCGATCTGGCCGGCCCCGCCCTCGACGAGGCCATCGCGCGGATCGGCGACCTGCCGCTCCCGCCCTACATCGCCGGCAAGCGGCCCACCGACGCGCAGGACGCCACCGACTACCAGACCGTCTATGCCCGCGAGCCCGGCGCGGTGGCGGCCCCGACCGCCGGCCTGCACTTCTCCGACGCGCTCCTGGCCGACCTCGATGCCGCCGGCATCGCCCGCCACACCGTGACCCTGCATGTGGGCGCCGGCACCTTCCTGCCGGTGAAGGCCGACGACACCGACGACCACCGCATGCATGCGGAGATCGGCCGCCTCGACGCCGCCACCGCCGAGGCCCTGAACGCCGTGCGGGCGGGCGGCGGCCGCGTCGTGGCCGTCGGCACCACCGCCCTGCGCCTCCTGGAGAGTGCGGCCGATTCCGAGGGACGGCTTCACGCCTTCGCGGGACCGACCGAGATCTTCATCACGCCGGGCACCCGCATCCGCGCCGTCGATGCGCTGATGACCAACTTCCACCTGCCGCGCTCGACCCTGTTCATGCTGGTCTCGGCCTTCTCGGGGCTCGACACCATGCGGGCCGCCTATGCCCACGCCATCGCGTCCGGCTATCGCTTCTATTCCTACGGCGATTCGAGCCTGCTGTTTCCGGCGCGGGACTGACACGAGGGAACGCGCGGGGGAGGACGTGCCGAGCCGGAAAACCGGTGCTAAGACGGCGCCCATGTCCGAGCCCGCCGCACGCCCCGCGCCCGAAACCCTTCCGAGCGACTTCACCTTCCGGGTCGACGCCACCGACGGCGCGGCGCGCACGGGCGCGATCGCGATGCCGCGCGGGATCATCCGGACGCCCGCCTTCATGCCGGTCGGCACGGCCGCCACCGTCAAGGCGATGTATCCCGGACAGGTCCGCGACCTCGGCGCCGACGTGGTGCTGGGCAACACCTACCACCTGATGCTGCGCCCCGGCCCCGAGCGCATGGCGCGGCTCGGCGGCCTGCACCATTTCATGAACTGGCCGCACCCGATCCTCACCGATTCCGGCGGCTTCCAGGTCATGTCGCTCTCGGCCCTGCGCAAGCTCGACGAGCAGGGCGTCACGTTCCGCTCGCATGTCGACGGCTCGACTCACCACATGAGCCCCGAACGCTCGATCGAGATCCAGGGCCTGCTCGGCTCGGACATCCAGATGCAGCTCGACGAATGCGTCCGCCTGCCGGCCGAGCGCGACACCATCGCGCGCGCCATGCAGCTGTCGCTGCGCTGGGCCGAGCGCTGCCGCGTCGCCTTCGGCGAGCAGCCCGGCAAGGCGATGTTCGGCATCGTCCAGGGCGGCGACCTGCCCGACCTGCGCGTCGAGAGCGCCCGTGCCCTCGTCGACCTCGACCTGAAGGGCTACGCCATCGGGGGCCTCGCGGTCGGCGAACCGCAGGCGGTGATGCTGGCCATGATCGAGACGGTGGAGCCGCACCTCCCGGCGGGCAAGCCGCGCTACCTCATGGGCGTCGGCACCCCCGACGACCTGATGCGCTCGGTGATGCGCGGCATCGACATGTTCGACTGCGTGATGCCGACCCGCGCCGGCCGCCACGGCCTGGCCTATACCCGCCACGGCCGCATCAACCTGCGCAACGCCCGCCACGGCGAGGACACCCGGCCGCTGGACGAGGCCTCGACCTGCCCGGCCGCCCGCGACTATTCCCGCGCCTATCTCCATCACCTCGTGCGCAGCGACGAGATCCTGGGCATGATGCTGCTGACCTGGAACAACCTGTCCTACTATCAGGACCTGATGGCGGGGATGCGTGCCGCCATCGCGCAGGGGCGGCTCGCCGACTTCTGTGACGAGACCCGCGCCGCCTGGGCCCGGGCGGAGGCCGAGCGCGCCGCGGCCTGACGGTCCGTTCCGGGCCTGCCTCCTCACCCGTCTCCTGGTCCAACCGCAAAGCCGGTTGACCCCATACCGCCGACCCCCTATTGCGAGCCACGCCGTCCGAAACGGCCCGGCCCCCGAGAGGGCCGCATCGCCCCTTCGGACGCGAGCGCGTAGCTCAGTTGGTAGAGCAACGGACTTTTAATCTGTAGGTCCTGGGTTCGAGTCCCAGCGCGCTCACCACATTCCCTTCCGTCACGACGACTTGAGCGAGCTCCTCGCGGTAACCCGAACTGGTTTGCGGCTCACGCCCGCCGGTCCTGTCGCGACGCCTGATATGCGAGCAGCAGGCACCTGCGCCACACGGATCGGCAAGGATCTGTGCCCGGCCGCACGACAGTCCAGGCCGTCGATGGTGCGCCGGCGCGGACGTCGGGGCGTGCCCGGGGTCGGGCGGCCTGAGCAAGCGGTGATCCGGTCGACGGCCGCTTTGTCCGTACCGGCTCGGCCTTCGCCCCCTCGCTCCAGCGTTCAGAACCGCGCTCACGGCCAAGTCTGCGCCGCCCCGCCGGATTGCATCCCGCGCCCGCCGCCGCACGCGCTGGTTTGGCGCGGCAAAACGCTCCAGCGAAGTTCGACACGGGGCCGGTGAACAAGTCGAACGACTCCCGGTTAGCCGTAAGCCGAAGTTGTCGTGTGAAAGATTTGTTTTTTTCTGATGCAGTGCGGCAAACTGTGCTGCATTCGCACAGGCGTCTATCATACAGCAACCTATCGCCTGCCGATCTGATCTGAGCACGGGCGCAGGCCTGCGCGTGGAACCGCTCACCGCCCCAAAAAATCAATCATGGAGGATACTATGGCATCGATCTCAGGAACGAATGGCAATGATGTTCTGACCGGTACGACTGACGACGACATCATCCTCGGTCTCCTTGGAAACGATACCCTCTCGGACCCCGGCGGGTTCAACAGGATCGACGGTCAGGACGGCAACGATACGATCACGGGCGGTGCCGATCTGGACTTCATCGCGGGCGGTCCCGGGGACGATCTGATCCGTGGTGGAGCCGGCGCCGATCAGATCATCGGTGAAGCCGGCAACGATACGATCTACACCGAAGACGGCGACGATTATGCCGCCAGCAATCCGGGCGACGACATCCTCTACGGTGCTGCCGGCAACGACTTCCTCGTCGGCGAAGCGGGCCGCGATCAAGTCTTCGGTGAAGCCGGCAATGACTTTCTCGCCGGTGGCGATGACGACGATTCTCTCGATGGCGGCGACGGCGACGACCTCGTCGATGGCGATCTGGGCAACGACACCCTCGTGGGTGCGGCGGGCGACGATACCCTGTTCGGCGACTTCGGCGATGACCGCCTCGCCGGGGGAACGGGGACCAACATCCTCGACGGCGCTCAAGGGGCCGACACCGCCGTGTTCGACTATGCGCTTCCGAGCGGCGACGCCCTGTCGTCGGCCGGCGTTCTGAGCACGATCACCACGGCATCGGGGCTCGATACCATCAAGAACGTCGAAGTGTTCGAGTTCACGAACGGGAAGGTCGTGCAGGGCGACGGCAATGCTCTCGTCGACGATCTGTTCTACTTCAGCCAGAACCCGGACGTCTTCCAGGCCGGCACCGATCCCGAGGTACATTTCGCCGCCTTCGGCTGGCAGGAAGGGCGGAACCCGAATGCGTTCTTCGACACCACGGGGTACCTGACGGCGTACCAGGATGTGGCCGCCGCAGGGATCAACCCGCTCGAACACTACCTCAATTTCGGCTGGAAGGAGGGCCGCGATCCATCCGCCGGCTTCGACACGCAGGGGTACCTGGCCGCCAATCCCGATGTCGCCGCGGCCGGCTTCAATCCGCTTCAGCATTTCCTGGAGTTCGGAGCCGCCGAGGGGCGTCAGCCGGTCGTCGGCGATGGCGTCTTCCACGCCTGAGATCTGCGGCTTGGGTCCACGCGCTGCCCTGCGCGTGGACACGAATCGATGGGGATCGTGTCGCGGGCATCCGCGCGCGCCGGGTGATCGCGAAACGGTCTCATCGTCAGAATCGACGGAGCGCGTCCGGGCTGCGCAGCCCAGGCGGTTCCACATCGACAGGCGCGACGCGGCGCAGGGCCGCGATACGAGGCGCGGCGAACCGCGGCGCCGGGAGTCAGTTCGCGCGCTGCTCGATCGGGATCGGCGAGCGCAGGAAGATCAGAACGCCGCCGATGACGGACAGCGCGAGGGCGCAGGCGAACAGGAGGAAGAACCAGCGAGGCATGGCTCTGGATAGCACGCCGGCCGCCGAAATCTGAGACCGACCCCGTCGGCACGACAGCTTTCCGGCTATCGCAGTACCCGCGCACCCGGATTCGTCACCGCGACCGGCTCCGGCGCCTCGCTCGGATCGGCATCCCGAAGCCCCGCCCACAGCTTCCACTCGCCCCAGGCCGCATCGAGGGCCGCGATGGCGGCGTCGCGGGAAGCCACGGTGGCGCCGCGACGGAACGGGGCCGCGCCGATGTCGAGGTGCAGGCCCCAGGTCCATTGCGCGGCCGGCGCCGGATCGTCGCTGATGCAATCGACCCGCCCGACGATCAGGGCTCCGCTGGTGATGACGTAGGTTTCGCGCGGATGGTCTTCGAGGCGGGTGTAGATCAGCTTGGCCACGAATGCCGGTCCCTGGTTTGCAACGAAGGCCGGGCTAGTGCTTCGGCCGGCGAATGTCGACCGGCGGATTCCGACGGGTGTTCCATCGAAGACCGGTTCAGATCTTTCGGTAGCGGATGAGTCCGTCGATGCGCCCACGCTCGGGAAGGGTTTGGCCGCGAGCGAATGCCGCCCAGAGTGCGCGCAGATCGCGACCGGCGCGGTCGATCTCGGGCCAGGATGCGCCGGCGAGGTAGGCGGCGTCGCGCCAGACCGTTTCCGATCCGAACAGGAGGGGCAATTCGATGGCGTGGGCGGCACCGAAGGGATTGCCGGGCGCGCGCCAGTCGAGAGTGTAGCGATGGACCCGGCCGCCGGCCCGGGCGTGGCGCCGGGCGAAGCGGCGCACGGCGCCCGCATAGACCGTGCGGGTGATGAAGCCCACCAGACCGCCTGCCAGAAGTCTGCCGATCCCGGGCAGGCGCAGCCACGGCTGCAACACCGGAATCGTGGGCAGGAAGAAGCGGCCTTCTTCGGCCGTGTAGCCGATCAGCAGGTCGACCTGCGGCGCTGCCCGGTCCCAGGCCGCCGCCATCCCGGATTCCGGG
Organism: Methylobacterium sp. Leaf113; assembly: GCF_001423325.1. Classification (NCBI taxonomy): domain Bacteria; kingdom Pseudomonadati; phylum Pseudomonadota; class Alphaproteobacteria; order Hyphomicrobiales; family Methylobacteriaceae; genus Methylobacterium; species Methylobacterium sp. Leaf113. The sequence continues at coordinate 142,802 of NZ_LMNJ01000053.1, read as the reverse complement.
GGCAGGGGGGCATGGCCGTACTGGGTTCCGAACGGCATGAAGCCCGCGAGGCCGAACCACCTCGCCCGTGCCGCGACGCGCCCCTGGCGCGCGAGCACCTGCGCGGTCGTCATGGCGCGCGTGACCGGCACCTGTGCCATGGCGGCGTTCATGCGCCGGCGGCGATGGCGGATGCCCAGCGGCGCGCTCTGGATGATGGCGCGGCGAAACAGCGTCCCGGCCTCCTCGGTCGCCATCAGGTGCGCCACCGCGTCTCCGCCGGCGGATTGCCCGAAGGCCGTGACCGCCTCCGGGTCGCCGCCGAAGGCCGCGATGTTGCGTCGAACCCAGCGGAAGGCGGCGATCTGATCGAGCAGGCCGAGATTGGCCGGGCGGCCCGCATCATCCCCGAGATAGCCGAACAGGCCGAGCCGATAGGTCACCGTGACGACGATGACCCGCTGCTCGGCCGCCAGTCGCGCCGGGTCGCCGCAGGGCGCATCGCCGGCGCCACAGATGTAGGAGCCGCCATGAATCCAGACCATGACGGGCAGGCGCTCCTGGGCGCCGCGATCGACCGGGCAGGTGATCGAGAGGCGCTGGCACGCCTCGTCCTGGGTGAGCGTGCCGAGAGCGCCGCCGAGGGCCTCCTCCAGGAACGGGATCGCGACCTGCGGGCAGGCCGGGGCCCATTCGGTAGCCTGAAACGGCTCGGTCCAGTCCGGCACCGGCTCGGGAAGGGCGAAGCGCGCGGCCTGCGCGTAGGGAATCCCGGTGGCGCGCATGACCGCACCGTCGACCCGGGCCACCACCGGGCCACAGGGCGGGAAGAAGCGGCACGGCTCGCTCATGCGGGACCACGCGGGCTGTGCCTCGGCAATCGCATAGGAAAAAACCCCGCCGGCGCGGGGGCCGGGCGGGGCTTCGTCGGGGTCACGGGCCGGCTCGCCTCAGAGGCGGGCGGTCTCACGCCGGTTGAAGGCGAGGGCGCACAGGGTCGCGACGGCGCCGGACAGCAGGTAGACGCCGACCCAGGACAGACCGAAGCGGCTCGACACGCCGAGGGCCACCAGGGGCGCGAATCCGGCGCCGATCAGCCAGGCGAGATCCGAGGTCAGGGCGGCGCCGGTGTAGCGGAAGCGCGAGCCGAGATTGGCCGTCACCGAGCCGGAGGTCTGGCCATAGGAGAAGCCGAGCAGGCCGAACCCGATCAGGACGTAGACGGTCTGGCCGAGTTCGCTGTCGCCGAACACGATGGGGGCGATGATGCTGGCCACCGCGAACACGGCGATCAGGGCGGCCGCGATGCCGACCGTGGTCCGCCGGCCGATGCGATCGGCCATGATGCCCGAGACCACGATGGTGCCGGCCGCCAGGAACGCCCCGGAGCACTGCACCAGCAGGAACTCGCTGGCCGAGCGCGCGGTGAACAGGTGAATCCAGCTGATCGGGAACACCGTCACGAGATGGAACAGGGCGAAGCTCGCCAGCGGGACCACGGCGCCGATCAGCACGAAGCGTCCATGGGTGCGCAGCAGCTCCAGCACCGGCGTCGGCTCCAGCTCGCGCATCTGAAGCATGCGCGAGAATTCCTCGGTGGCGACGAGGCGGAGGCGGGCGAACAGCGCCACCACGTTGATGGCGAAGGCCACGAAGAAGGGGTAGCGCCAGCCCCAGTCCAGGAAGTCCTCGGTGCTGAGATTTCCGACGAAGAACGCGAACAGCGCGCTCGCCAGCATGAAGCCCACGGGGGCGCCGAGCTGCGGGATCATCGCGTACCAGCCGCGCTGCTTCTCGGGTGCGTTGAGGGCCAGGAGCGAGGCCAGACCGTCCCAGGCGCCGCCGAGGGCCAGCCCCTGCCCGAAGCGGAGGGCTGCGAGAATCCAGATCGAGAGGGCGCCGACCTGATGGTAGTTCGGCAGGAAGCCGATCGCCATGGTCGACCCACCGAGGAGGAACAACGCGATCGTCAGCTTGGCGGCACGCCCGTGGCGCCGGTCGATCTCCATGAAGATCACCGATCCGATCGGGCGGGCGATGAAGGCAAGGGCGAACAGCGCGAAGGCGTAGAGGGTGCCGGTCAGCGGGTCGGCGAAGGGGAAGAACACGCCGGGAAAGATCAGCACCGAAGCGATGCCGAAGACGAAGAAGTCGAAATACTCGGCGGCGCGGCCGATCACGACTCCGATGGCGATTTCGCCCGGCGCGACCGTGTGGTCGCTGGAAGCCTCGTGGGCGTCGCGTTCCAGCGACGACGAGGACGGCACTGCGTATTCTGCGCTCATCGAGAGGACCGGGCTCGCTTCATGCGTTCGGGGCCGGATCGGGCGCCGGAAAGCGCGCGGGGGCCGAAGGGGTTTGGACTACGTTTACGCCGCGTGATTCGTCTGCGTCAAAGCACGGCGTGACGCGCTCCACCGGGAACGCCGCGACCAAAAGGCACGACTCGGTTTCCCACGGAAAAAATCCCTTAGCACAGCTTAACTTACAACCGCCATGAGCGCAGCGCTGATCAGACGCGCCACGCGCGACTTGTCAGAGCCCTGTGTTGCGGCGCAGTGAGACGCAGCGCTTCCGTCCTCCCTTCCCAGGGGGGAATGGGAAGGTGCTCCTCCGAGATCGCGCCAGACGAGTCCATGCCCGTCAAATCCATGCCCGTCAAAATCCTTCGCACGCTCGTCCTCCTTCCGCTGTTCGGCCTGCTCTCCGGCTGCAACATGGTTCTGATGCAGCCGTCCGGTGACATCGCCGCGCGCCAGCGCGACCTGATCCTGGCCTCCACCGGCCTGATGCTGCTGATCATCATTCCGGTGATCGCCTTCACGCTGCTGTTCGCCTGGCGCTACCGCATCTCGAACAAGGACGCCGAGTACGATCCCGACTGGCATCACTCGACCCAGCTCGAAGTGCTGATCTGGTCCGCCCCGCTGGTGATCGTGATCGCGCTCGGAGCGCTGACCTGGATCAGCACCCACACCCTCGATCCCTACCGGCCCCTGAGCCGGCTCGACGCCGACCGCCCGCTGCCGGCGGGGGTCAAGCCGCTGACGGTCGAGGTCGTCGCACTCGATTGGAAATGGCTGTTCTTCTACCCAGATCAGGGTATCGCCACCGTCAACGAACTGGCCGCACCGGTCGACGTGCCGATCTCCTTCAAGATCACTTCAGCCACCGTGATGAATTCGTTCTTCGTTCCCGCTCTCGCCGGTCAGATCTACGCCATGGCCGGCATGGAGACCAAGTTGCACGCGGTGATCAACAAGGCCGGTGTGTATGAAGGTCTTTCGGCCAACTACAGCGGCTCGGGCTTCTCGCGGATGAACTTCAAGTTCCATGGCCTCGACCAGGCCGGGTTCGACGCCTGGGTCGCCAAGGTGAAGGCGGAGGGCCAATCACTCACCCGCCAATCCTACATCGAACTGGAGAAGCCGAGCGAGCGCGAGCCCGTCCGCTACTTCTCCTCGGTCGAGAACGGCCTCTACAGCGCGGTGCTCAACATGTGTGCCATTCCCGGCAAGATGTGCATGAACGAGATGATGCACATCGACGCCATGGGCGGCGCCGGCAAGGAGAGCCACGCCAATCGCGAGCGGCTCGAATACGACAATCGCTACGCCGAGCAGGGCGTGGAGGCTCCCGCCGCCACCGTCGGCGGCTCGGGTCGTGAGTCGCACAGCCCGGAGCAGCCCGAAGGCATGAAGCCGAAGAGCATCGCGCCCGAGGTAAAGCCGGGTTCGGCACCGGAACATTCCGGACACGATCATTCCGGGCACGATCATTCTGGACCTGACCACGGCGCTCACCAGGGCCAAGGCGGCCCGGCGGGCGACGGCAAGGATTCGAAGGGCTCGGATTCGAAGGGCTCGGACTCGATCGCGCCCGGCCAACTGAATCGCTAATCGCGGACGCTTCTGTCGCCCGCCCCTCCATTCGGCACACTCCTCTGACGAGTAGGTCCCATGTTCTCCAATCCGGATCTCCAGAAGCTCCTGTTCGGGCGCCTGACGCTCGATGCCGTGCCGCTTCATGAGCCGATCCTCCTGATCACCTTCGTGATGGTCGGCATCGGCGGCGTCGCCGTGCTCGGCGCCCTGACGTATTTCCGCCTTTGGGGTATCCTTTGGCGCGACTGGTTCACCTCCGTCGATCACAAGAAGATCGGCATCATGTACATCGTGCTGGCGCTGGTGATGCTCCTGCGCGGCTTTGCCGACGCGCTGATGATGCGCGCCCAGCAGGCGATGGCGTTCGGTCCGAACGAGGGCTACCTGCCGCCGCACCACTACGACCAGATCTTCACCGCCCACGGCGTGATCATGATCTTCTTCGTGGCGATGCCGCTGGTGACGGGCCTGATGAACTTCGTGGTGCCGCTGCAGATCGGCGCCCGCGACGTGGCCTTTCCGTTCCTCAACAACTTCAGCTTCTGGATGACGGTGGCGGGCGCCGTGACGGTGATGGCCTCGCTGTTCGTCGGCGAGTTCGCCCGCACCGGCTGGCTGGCCTATCCGCCGCTCTCCGGCCCCGCCATGAGTCCGGGCGTCGGCGTCGACTATTACATCTGGGCGCTGCAGATCGCCGGCATCGGAACGTTGCTGTCCGGCATCAACCTGATCGCCACCATCGTGAAGATGCGGGCCCCCGGCATGACCATGATGAAGATGCCGGTCTTCACCTGGACCTCGCTCTGCACCAACATTCTCATCGTCGCCGCCTTCCCCATCCTGACGGCCGTTCTCGCGCTGCTGTCGCTCGATCGCTACGTCGGCACGCACTTCTTCTCGAACGACCTCGGGGGCAACCCGATGATGTACGTGAACCTGGTGTGGATCTGGGGCCACCCAGAGGTGTACATCCTCATCCTGCCGGCCTTCGGCGTGTTCTCGGAGATCGTCTCGACCTTCTCGAGCAAGCGCCTCTTCGGTTACGCCTCGATGGTCTACGCCACCGTCGTGATCACGATCCTGTCCTACCTCGTGTGGCTGCACCACTTCTTCACGATGGGCTCGGGCGCCAGCGTGAACTCGTTCTTCGGCATCACCACGATGATCATCTCGATCCCCACGGGGGCGAAGATCTTCAACTGGCTGTTCACCATGTACAAGGGCCGCATCCGCTTCGAGGTGCCGATGCTCTGGACGGTCGGCTTCATGGTGACCTTCGTCATCGGCGGCATGACCGGCGTGCTGCTCGCCGTGCCCCCGGCCGACTTCGTGCTGCACAACTCGCTGTTCCTGATCGCCCACTTCCACAACGTCATCATCGGCGGCGTGCTGTTCGGCATGCTGGCCGGCATCACCTACTGGTTTCCCAAGGCCTTCGGCTTCAAGCTCGATCCGTTCTGGGGGAAGATGTCGTTCTGGTTCTGGCTGACCGGCTTCTGGGTCGCCTTCATGCCGCTCTATGTGCTCGGCCTGATGGGCGTCACCCGTCGCGTCCAGCACTTCGACGATCCCTCGCTCCAGATCTGGTTCGTGATCGCAGCGTTTGGCGCCCTTCTGATCCTGTGCGGCATCGCCTCGTTCATCATCACCCTGGTGGTCAGCGTCATCCGGCGTGACCAGCTGCGGGATACGACCGGCGATCCGTGGGGCGGCCGGACCCTGGAATGGGCGACCTCGTCGCCGCCGCCGGACTACAACTTCGCCTTCACGCCGGTGATCCACGATCACGACGCGTGGTGGGACATGAAGAAGCGCGGCTATGCGCGTCCGCTCCAGGGCTTCAAGCCGATCCACATGCCCAAGAACACCGCGGCCGGCCTGATCCTCGGCGTGCTGAGCATCATCTTCGCCTTCGCGATGATCTGGTACATCTGGTGGCTCGCCGCCTTCAGCTTCGCGGCGATCGCGGTGGTCGCGATCGGCCACACCTTCAACTACAACCGCGACTTCTATATCCCGGCCGACGAGGTCGTCCGGACCGAAGCCCAGCGGACAGCCCTGTTGGCGGAGCACGTCTGAGACCATGGCAACCCAAGCTTCCGCTGCCATGAACTTCGAGTCGGGACGAAGCCCGTCGGTCGCGATCAAGGCGGTCGACCCGACGGACTTCTACGACGCCAAGGGCGAGCATCACCCGGAAGGGAGCACGATGCTCGGCTTCTGGCTCTACCTGATGAGCGACTGCCTCATCTTCGCGGCCCTGTTCGCCACCTACGCGGTGGTGGGGCGCAACTATGCGGCCGGCCCGTCGCCGAAGGACCTGTTCGACCTGCCGCTGGTGGCGCTGAACACGTCGATGCTGCTGTTCTCGTCCATCACCTACGGCTTCGCCATGCTGGAGATGGAGAAGGGCGACCTCAGCCGGGTGCAGATCTGGCTGGCCGTGACCGGCCTGTTCGGCCTCGCCTTCGTGGGCCTCGAACTCTACGAGTTCCACCACCTGATCCACGAGGGCGCCACGCCCCAGCGCAGCGCCTTCCTGTCGGCCTTCTTCACCCTGGTCGGCACCCACGGCCTGCACGTCAGCCTCGGCATCGTCTGGCTGGTGACGCTGATGGCGCAGGTCCACAAGCGCGGGCTGGTACCCGAGAACAAGCGTCGGCTGCTCTGCCTCAGCATGTTCTGGCACTTCCTCGACGTGATCTGGATCGGCGTGTTCACCTTCGTGTACCTGATGGGAGTCCTGCAATGAGCGCCGCGACGAAGGCAGGACACGACGACCACGGGCATGCACATGGCCATGCCGATGCCGGCAGCCACGGTTCGTTCAAGGATTACATGACCGGCTTCGTGCTGTCGGTCATCCTGACGGCAATCCCGTTCATCCTCGTGATGAGCAACGTGATCGGCAACAACCAGATCACCGGCATCGTCATCATGGGCTTCGCGGTGGCGCAGATCGTGGTCCACATGATCTACTTCCTCCACATGAACACGAAGTCCGAAGGCGGCTGGACCATCCTGGCGCTGATCTTCACCCTGACGCTGGTGATCATCACCCTCGCGGGCTCCCTGTGGGTCATGTACCACCTCAACACCAACATGATGCCGATGCACATGCACACGCGCTGATGCGCGTCGGCAAACCGGCGACGCGGCGCTCCGGCGTCGCGCTCGCCACCCTCTGCGTCGTCGGACTGGTCTTGATCGGCCTCCTGGCGGCGCTCGGGACCTGGCAGATTCAGCGTCGCGCCTGGAAGCACGCGCTGATCGCCCGGGTCGAAGCCCGGGTGCACGCAGAGCCCGTCGCGGCGCCGGGTCCGGCGATCTGGAACAGTCTGACGCCCGAGACGGACGCGTACCGGCGGGTTCAGGCCACGGGACGGTTTCAGAACGACCGGGAAACCCTGGTTCAGGCCGTGACCGAACTCGGTGGCGGCTTCTGGGTGATGACGCCTCTGCTGCGCCCGGACGGCACGACGCTTCTGATCAATCGCGGCTTCATCCCGCCGGACAAGCGCGATCCGGCCACGCGGGCCGAGGGGCAGACCGATGCGCCGGTCTCGGTCATCGGTCTCCTGCGCTTCAGCGAACCCGGAGGGGGCTTCCTCCGCAGCAATGATGCCGGCGCCGGGCGCTGGTATTCGCGCGATGTCGCGGCGATCGCGCGGGCGCGGGGCCTCAATGAGGCGGCCCCCTATTTCGTCGATGCCGATGCGATGCCGAACCCAGGTGGTTGGCCTGTCGGCGGGCTGACCATCGTGGCCTTCCCGGACAATCACCTCGTCTACGCGCTGACGTGGTACGTTCTTGCTCTGATGGTCGCGGGCGCGCTCGCCTACACGCTGGTCGATGCCCGCCGCTCGGCGCGGCGGAGATCGACCTGAACCGCGGCCCTCCATCCGATTCTTGCCGGTGGGCGGCCGCTCGGATGGCTCAGGCGCCGAGTCCCGCGATCCAGGCCCCCGCGCGCTCCACGTCCGCCTGGGTCAGGCCATGCCCGCTCGGCAGGATCTCGTGCGTGACCGCGGCTCGGCCGGCGCGAAGCCGCTCGGCGAGCGCGCCGGCATTGGCCGCCGGAACGATCGGGTCGGCGGCTCCGGAGAGCAGGAGCACCGGTTTGCCCGCGAGATCGACTGGATCGGTCCGGGTCAGCGGCACCATCGGGCGCAGCAGGACGGCTCCCGCCAGCACGTCGGGATACAACAGCAGTAGGGCGGCGGCGATGTTGGCGCCGTTCGAGAAACCGACCGCCACCGGGGCGGCGAGCCCGTAGGCCGCGCGCGCCGCCGCGATGAACGCAGCGAGATCCGCCGCCCGATGCCGGAGATCGGCTTCGTCGAACACGCCCTCCGCCAAGCGCCGGAAGAAGCGCGGCATGCCGTTCTCCAGGACGGCGCCGCGCGGGGAGAGCAGGGCGGCTCCGGGCGCCAGCGTCCGGCCAAGGGGTAGGAGGTCGTTCTCGTCGCCACCCGTCCCGTGGAGCAGGAGCAGGGGCGGTGCGTCGGCAACGGTCGCTGGCGCGAAGCGATGGACGAGGCCGAGGGCGGGCTGCGTGAGGGATGGGTTGGTCATGACAACCTCGCTGAAGCGATTGAGAATCGGCGCCCGCCCCGACTCTGGGAGCGGGCGCCGGGTTTTCGTCGCCCGGTGACGGAACCGGCGGGTGGATAGAATCAGGCCCTCTCGGCCAAGCGGCCCTCGATCTGCGCCCGGTGCGGCTCAAGGAAACCCGGGAGCTTGAGGGATTGGCCCAGCGACGCCACCGCCTCGTCGATGGCAAAGCCGGGACCATCGGTGGCGATTTCGAACAGCACTCCGCCCGGCTCGCGGAAGTAGACCGAGCGGAAATACTGACGGTCCTTCTGCTCGGTGACGCCGAGACCGTACGACCGGGTCAGCGTCTCCACCATCCGGGCCTGCTCCGCGTCGTCCGCGGCCCGGAAAGCGATGTGGTGGACCGAGCCGGCGCCCTGGCGACCGCGCAGGAATTCGCCCACCACCCGCAGGGTGACGAAGCCGCCGGTCTCGGCTCCGCTGCCATAGCGGATCGACAGACCGTCGCGGCCGGCTTCGCGGAAACCGAGCACGCCGGTCAGGATCGCCGCCGTCGCTTCGGCCTCCCGCAGCAGGAGCGTCACCCCGTGAAATCCCCGGATGGCGTGCTCGGCCGGAACCTCGCCGCCGGTCCAGACCCCGCCGGCCTCCTGGGCGTCGGTTCCCACCAGGGCCAGCATCATGCCGTCCGGGTCGCGAAAGCGCAGAATCGGATCGCCGAAGGCCTGGGCCACGGTGTCGTGCGTGACGCCCTTCTCGATGAGGCGATGGGCCCACCAGCCGATGGCGGCGCGCGGGACTCGGAACGCGGTCTCCTGCATCTCGCCGACGCCGACCCGCCCGGGTGCCGCGTGGGCAATGGGGAAGAAGGTCAGGATGGTGCCGGGGCGGCCGGTCTCATCGCCGTAATAGAGATGGTAGGTGCCCGGATCGTCGAAGTTGACGGTCTTCTTCACCAGGCGAAGGCCGAGCACGCGGGTGTAGAAGTCGACGTTGCGATCGGGGGCGCCAGAGAACGCGGTGACATGATGGATGCCGGTGTGGGACATGGGACGAACTCCTCGCGGGCAGCGCCGCGCCGGAAGCCCGGCCGTGCTGCGATGACCGGAAGATGCGCCTTGCCCTTCGGTTCGGAAATGGAAACGATGGAAACGCATCGTTTCGGAATACACCGCCATGAAGCTTCCTGACTTCGAAGCCTGGGCCGTCTTCGCCAAGGTGGTGGAGACCGGGTCGTTCGGGCGCGCCGCCGCGGATCTCGGGATCGCCAAAGGCACGGTTTCGAAGGCCGTCACCCGCCTGGAAGCCCGGATCGGGGCACGCCTGTTTCATCGCACCTCGCGCAAGCTCGCCCTGACGGAGGCCGGGGCCTCGGCGCGGGATGCGGCGGCCCGCATCCTGGCGGAGGGCGAGGCGGCCGAAGCGCTGGCGCAGGACGCCGCCGCGCAGATGCGCGGCCGGGTGCGCCTCGCCGCGCCGATGTCGTTTGGCGTGCTCCACGTGGCTCCGCGCCTGCCGGACTTCCTGAGTCGCCACCCCGGCCTCAGCATCGATCTGCACTTGAGCGATGACCTCGTCGACCTCGTCGGCGGCGGCTTCGATCTCGGCCTGCGCATCGCGGCCCTGACCGCTTCGTCGCTGCGGGCCCGGCGCCTATGCACCGTCCACCGCTCGCTGGTGGCAACCCCCGCCTATCTCGCGCGCTGCGGACGGCCGGCGCATCCGCACGACCTCTCGGATCATGCGTGCCTGGGCTACGCCTACCTCCCGACGCCGGATCGCTGGCGCTTCGTCGCTTCGGACGGTCGGGAGGCGGCGGTGGTGCCGAACGGTCCCTTGCGGGCCAACAACGCCGATGCCCTGGCGCCCGCCCTTCGGGCCGGGCTCGGCCTCGCGGTCCAGCCGGATTTCATGATCTGGGAGGACCTGCGCGACGGTCGCCTGGAGCGGGTCCTGCCCGACTGGTCGCCGCCGCGGATCGATCTGCACCTCGTGACTCCGCCGGGCGATCCGCGCCCTGCGCGGGTGACTGCGCTGATCGGCTTTCTGGCCAAGGCACTGTCGAACGCCCCCTGGTCGGACCCCGGCGGCTACGCACGCGGCGCTGCCGCGCCTCCGGCCTCCGCGGTGTGATCCGCTCGGGTCAGGTCTCGGTAATCTCCAGGATCAGTCCGCGCCCGCGCAAGACCTTGTCGATGCGCTGGTGCATGTCCGGACACGGACGGGTCACCCGAAGATGCACCGTGTCGCCCTTCGGCGTGCCCGTGACCCAGAGCCGGTAGCGCAATCCCTCGTCCCGAAGCTGCTCCAGCAGCCGCTCGGAGGCGATCCGGTTGGCCTCGTTGTTCATCGCGATGAGGCGTGCATCCATCTCGGTCTCTCCTGCTTGCCTGAGTGCAACGCGCGGCGACACCCTTTTCGTCCCGACAACCTGCATTCGTGGTGAAGTCGAAGCCGTCGGCCATCGACACCTGCCCCGACCCTTCGGAACAGGGCCGCAGCGCCGCGGTTCACGCGGAGAGGATGCGTGTTCTCGGATTCGTGACGGCGGGAACGCGTCAGATCCAGCATTGGAAGGAGATCGCGATGAAACAGATCGTCGGTGCCGCCGCCGTGGCTGTGCTCCTGGCCGGACCGGCCCTGGCCCAATCGGTGGGCGAGAAGACGGGCATCAACGCGCTGATCGGCGTGAGCCCTTCCACGGCGGATTTCGTGACCCAGGCCGGGATCAGCGATCTGTTCGAGATCGAGAGCAGCCGGCTGGCCGCCGAGCGCAGCGATGAGCCGACCAAAGCCTATGCCCGTCAGATGATCGCCGACCACGAGAAGACGACATCCGAGATGAAGGCGATGATCCAGGGGGGCAAGGTCCAGGCGACGGCACCGACCGCCCTGGACAGCACCCATCAGGCCCGGCTCGACAGCCTCAAGGCGCTTCAGGGCGACGCCTTCACCAAGCAGTACCACGCCGATCAGGTGACGGCGCACAAGAACGCCGTCGACCTGTTCCAGCGTTACGCCCAAGGGGGCGACAACGCCGAATTGAAGGCCTGGGCGAGCAAGACCCAGCCCGCGCTCGAGCACCACCTGAAGATGGCGCAGGATCTCGACAAGTAGCGGACGGCTCGCCGCGCCGGTCAACCGGCGCGGCCGAACGGTCAGAACACCTCGTCGGTGTGAACGTCGAAGCGGGCGAGGTGCGCGTAGCCGAAGTTGGTGGTGATCGCCACGTCGGTGGCATCGCGGCCGCGCGCCATCACGATCCGGCCGATGCGCGGTGTGTTGTGGCGGGCGTCGAAGGTATACCAATTGCCGTCGAGATAAGCCTCGAACCAGGCCGAGAAATCCATCGGATCGGGCACGGGCGGAATGCCGATGTCGCCGAGATAGCCGGTGCAGTAGCGCGCCGGGATGTTCATGCACCGGCAGAACGCGACGGCCAGATGCGCAAAATCGCGGCAGACGCCCTGGCGTTGCATGAAACCGTCCCAGGCGGTCCGGGTGGCGTCGGCGCACATGTAGTCGAATCGGATGCGGTCATGGACGTAATCGCAGATCGCCTGGACGCGACCCCAGCCCATGGGCGTTCCGCCGAACAGCGACCACGCGGTTTCGGACAGCTTGTCGGTGTCGCAGTAGCGGCTCCCCAGGAGGTAGACGAGCACCTCGTGGGGGAGATTCTGGACCTCGATCTGCTGCGCATGCGGGGCATAGACGTCGGGCAGGCCGGAATCCTGGACCACGAAATCGGCCGAGATCGTGAGGCGTCCGGGGGGCGTGACGATGCGGGTGCAGATGTTGTCGAAGTCGTCGCGGTATTCCTGCCAGGGGATCGGCGGATCGAAGTTGATCACATGCGGGGTGAGCACATCCGGCATCCGTGAGGGATGCACGCTCAACGCGAGGATCATGGGCGTCGGCTGAACCGATTCGAAGGCAATGTCGAACCCAGTCCTGATCTTCATGACAACCACCCGATCCTGTCGTGAACTATACGCTCTATGGTTCCAAACCGGGCAGCCTGGGGCGCACCCGGTCCTTCAACGCGCCACCTGCGGATCGGTCGCCCAAGGCTCCACGGCACTCGGCACGACTTCATCGACGTGGACGCTCACCGTCATGCCCAGATCATCCGCCGGAAACCCGAAGAACGATCCGTGCAGCGGCACGGCCTGGCGCGGATCGCGTGCGACGGCGACGCGGATCAGGTCGCGATTTCCGACGATGCCGTTCGTCGGATCGAACTCGATCCACCCCGCACCAGGCAGGTAGACTTGCACCCAAGCATGAGTCGAGCCACCACCCACATGCCGGTCGCGATCCCCGCGTGGGTTGTAGAGGTAGCCCGAGACGAAGCGGGCCGCCATGCCGAGGGCGCGCACGGCCTCGATCATCAACACCGCGAAATCGCGGCAGCTGCCGCGCTTGAGCCGCAGGGTGGTGACCGGGTCCTGCACGCCCTTCTCGGAGCGCGCCAGATACGCGAAGTTGCGTCGGACGCTGCGCGTCATCTCGGCCAGGAGGTCCTGGGTTCCGATCCGTCCCGCCGGGGGGACGAAGCTGCGCGCCCAGCTATCGACCTCGTTGCGCGGGTCCGCGTATTGCCGCTCCATCGAGCGGCTGAGATCGGGGATGTCGTCCGCGCCGTAGCCGAACGGATAGAACGCCGCGTGCGGCGCGATCGGGAAGATCGGAGTCAGCTCGGGCGTGTGATCGAGGGTGATGGTGCACTCGAAGGTGAGCTGCGCCGCCCGCCCGGTGAACGACGCGACGGCCACGCAATTCCCGAAGACGTCATGGAGCCAGCGCAGCCCGCTCGGTTCGGGCGTGATCTTCAGGTTCGCCGAGATCAGGCGCTGATCGTAACTGTCGCGCGGCCGGAACAGGATGCGATGCTCACCGAAGGCCACCGGCTGTCGATAGCGATAGATGGTCAGGTGGCGGACGGACAGGATCGGCAAGGCGAGGGGCTCCACCACGCCGCGCGGCGTGGTCTGGTCGGCACGGACGCTGCGGGAAGCAATGCAAATCGTGCGCCGGGGAGCCTTATCAGGAAACGATGGGTTGCGGGGTGCTGGTCGCGAGATCGGCCTCGGTCAGCAGATCGAAGGGCCGCCACGGCTTCGGAATGAAGACCGCCTGGTCCGGCAGGCTGCTCGGACGCTCGGCCTTTCCGCCCGACGTCACCACCACACGGGCGGACGGCCACAGCAGCGCGATGGCGGAGGCCAGTTGCACCCCATCCATCGCCCCGGCAAGGCTGACATCGGCGAAGACCAGGGCGACATCGCCGCCGCGCTCGCGCATGACGTTGAGGGCGGCCTCGGCGCTATCGCACCCGAGCACGCCGAGTTCGGTATCGCTCAGGAGGGCCTCGGCCAGCGCGCGTGTGGCGGCATCGTCCTCGACCACCAGGGCGAGCTTGAGCGGCTGCGGCTTGGCCCGGGGCGCCGCCTCGGACGCGGCCGCAGGTTCGGACTGAACCTGGCGAATCAATGAGGCGAGGTGGTCGGGAATGCCCTCGGCGATCAGGTCGTCGTAGAACGAGGCCAGAGCCTGACCGATCCGGTCGAGGGACAGGCTCGGCGTCAGCGTGTCGCCGAGAGGAATCCGGCTCACGGACGACGAGCGATCCGCGTTGGTGCCTTTCGGGTCCGACAAGCAGGGCCTCCGCCGTTGGTGTCTCGGTGCGCCGCCACGAGCGGAGGCGCCGACATTAAAGCCCGGAGGTGACAGTCAGTTGCCGGAAATCATCCCTGGCCTGCGTTTGAGCCGGTACGGTGCCTCAATCCACCGCCGCATCGGCATAGGCCAGCACGCCGGCCATGGAACGGACGTCGCGATAGCGGGCGCCGCGGGTGCTCATCATGGTCTCGAACTTCTCGTGCACCTGGGCCACCGACAGGCTCGCCGCCTTGCGACGCCCGCGCTGGGCGGCGAAGAAGATTGTCTTGTTGGCGCGCGCCGGGCCCGGCAGCATCTGGGCGGCCGCCGCCTTCGGCTTGTCGACCACCGTGGCAAGGAAGTCCTCGGCATCGTCCGGCCCGAGGAAGTGGGCGAGGTAGACCTCGCCGAGGGTGAGTTCGCGGCCGATCCGCAGGGCGATGCGGGCGGCGTCGCGCTTCAGCATCTCGCCGGCGAGCAGGGCGGACAGGTAGGGGTCGCGCCGCATCTCGAGGATGCGCGTGCGCTCGGCCGGGTCCGACACGGTGGGCCGGCCGTTGTCGCCGGTGACCACGAGGGCCGCATCGGTGGCGAGACCGTATTTCGGTCCGAAGTCGCGCACCACGCCCAACCAGGTCCGCTCGATGAACTGGAACAGGCCGGTGGCCGAGGAGGTCTGTGCCTGCACTTCGGTCTTGAAGCTGGATTCCTTGTCGGCCACCGCCATCAGCAGCACCGGATCGGTCTGCACCGCCTGCGCCGCCCGGACGATCTTCTGCACGAGGTGGCGCCGGATCTTCATCGGGCCGAACTCGATGACCTCGTTCGGGTCGCCGATCGAACTTTCGGTGAGGAGGTAGTCATAGGACACCCGGTCGACCGCGTTGGAGCCGAGTTCGGTGTCGAGGTCGTGGACCGGCGCGAAGGCCGAGGACGCGGTGATCGCCGCCGGGGTGGGCGACACGGAGGCGGGCAGGGTGGCCGAGGCGGAGGCCTGAAAGATGACCGGCATCGGCTGGACGCGGGGGCGCGGCATCGCGATCTCTGTCATGGCCTGGGCCGATTGGACGACACCGGCCTCCGGACCGACACCGTAGGACAGGACCGCGCCGAGGCCGCCGGCCAGGAGCAGCATCGAGAGCACCGAGCGGGTGAGGGCCGGGCGGCTGCCGTGATCGTGGCCGACGCGTCCCGACAGGGTCAGCGCTTCGGAGCCGTCCGGCGCTGCGACGGAGCCGAAGCGCGGTGCGAGCGATCCTTTATGAGCCTGCGAGTTCTTGGCGAGGACGGTCCGCGACGATCCGACGTTTCGACCCTGCATCTGCTCGACCCAACCTCGTTCCCTGACCTGGATTGAGATTAGCTTGCGAGATGTGGCGACAACACGGCCCAGTTTGGGGCAATCCCGTGGCAAGTTTGCCTCAGTGTCGAGAGCGCTGGCGCACACCCCGGCACGTTTCGGGCGCGTCGCGCCAACGTGGGACTCAAACGCGAAAAGCGGCCCTGCTCACGCACGACCGCCCGACACTTCGATTCACAGAATGGTACCACTGCCCCGGCTCGAACGGGGGACCTCTTGATCCACAATCAAGCGCTCTAACCAACTGAGCTACAGCGGCACTGCGGGCGATCTATCCCGAGCCGCGCCGCATTTCAAGCCGCCTTCGGCCGATCGTCGGCAAAAGTGTGGATCTGTCCCGGCCTGTCAGGGCCATGCGTGCCCGGTTCAGCCATCGACGCCTCCATCGGCCGCAGGGTAAGGGGAGGCCTTGATGCCTCTCCGTCGCCGTCCGCGACCGCTTCCAGCCCGGCCCATGCCCCTGCGCAACCGCTCTTCCTCTTCGCCGGCTGCCCGACAGGTGCTCGTGCAGGCGCCGGGGCGACTGCGCGCCCTCGTGCGCGGCAGCGAAATCGGCCTCATCGTCCTGGCCGGCCTGATCGGATGCGCCTCCGGCCTGTCGGTGGCGGCGATGAACCGGGCGACGCAGGCGATGCGCGAGGTGCTGTACGGCCTGCCGCCGGGCATGCGCCTCAGCGCCGCTACGGATCTCTCGCCCCTGGCGATCCTGCTGGCGCCCGCCTTCGGCGGCGTCCTGCTCGCGCTGTTCACCCTCGCGCTGCGCTGGCGCCGGCGCCCCCGGCGCGCGCCGGTCGACCCCATCGAGGCCAACGCCCTGCACGGCGGGCGCATGTCCCTCAGTGATTCCACCGTGGT
This sequence comes from Methylobacterium sp. Leaf113, assembly GCF_001423325.1. Classification (NCBI taxonomy): domain Bacteria; kingdom Pseudomonadati; phylum Pseudomonadota; class Alphaproteobacteria; order Hyphomicrobiales; family Methylobacteriaceae; genus Methylobacterium; species Methylobacterium sp. Leaf113. The sequence goes on along the minus strand of NZ_LMNJ01000053.1, from coordinate 126,503 downwards.
GGTGATCCAGAACACGATCTCCAACGGCAGCGGCGTCTCGGTGGGCATGGAGGCGGCCTACACGCAGTTCTGTGCCGGCGTCGCCTCCCGCCTCGGCCTGTCCTTCGAATTGCGGCGTGCCGACCAGCGCACCCTGGTGGGCTGCGGGGCGGCCGCCGCCATCGCGGCAGCCTTCGGCGCCCCCCTGACCGGCGCGTTCTATGCCTTCGAACTCATCATCGGGACCTATTCCATCGCCACCTTGACGCCCGTCGTGGTGGCCGCCCTGTGCGGCAGCGTCGTCGCCCGGGCGCTGGTGGCGCAAACCTCCCTCGTCACGGTCGACCGGGCCGACGCGATCACCACCACGGTGCTGACGACCCTCGACACGATGCCGAGCCTCACCCTCGGGCTGCTCTGCGCCGGGCTCGGCATCCTGATCATGCGCGGTGTCACCCTGGTCGAGGCCGGCTTCCGCATCACCCGTCTGCCCGCGCTCTGCGCCCCGGTGGTGGGAGGCCTCTGCGTCGGCGGATTGGCGCTCCTGGCCTCGCCTCAGGTCCTGTCCGGCGGACACGGGGCGCTGCACCTGCACCTGGAGGCGCATGGCAACGCCCTCGGCCTCTCCGCCCTCATCGTGCTGTTCGTCGCCAAGGCGATCGCCTCGGCGATCTCCATCGGCTCCGGCTTCCGCGGCGGCCTGTTCTTCGCCTCGCTCTTCCTCGGCGCCGTGGCGGGCGAGATCTTCGCGGTCGGGATGCCGCTGATCCTGCCCGGAATGGTGAATTTCGGCCTGACCCCGCTCGCCTACGCGGTGATCGGCATGAGCTCCCTGTCGGTGGCGGTGATCGGCGGGCCGCTGACCATGACGTTCCTCGCCCTCGAACTCACCGGCAGCTTCCCGATCACCGGCCTGGTGCTGGTGGCGGTGATCGCCTCCTCCCTGACCGTGCGCAAGACCTTCGGCTACTCCTTCGCGACGTGGCGCTTCCATCTCCGGGGCGAGAGCATCCGCAGCGCGCATGACGTCGGCTGGATCCGGACGCTGACGGTCGGCCGGCTGATGCGCCGGGAGGTCTCGACAGCCTCCATCGACCAGAGCCTCGCCAGCTTTCTGCGCAAGCACCCGCTCGGATCGCCCTCACGGGTGGTGATGGTGGACGGGGACGGCCGCTACGCCGGGATCGTGCTCGTGCCCGAAGCCCATGCGGCCCTCTTGGAGACGGAGGGGGCTTCGCCCGATCTCGCCAGCCTCCTGCGGCATCGCGACGATGTTCTGACCGCCGAGATGAATGCCAAGGCGGCGACGGCGGCGTTCGACCGGACCGAGAGCGAAGCCCTGGCGGTGGTGGAGGACCTGAAGACCCGCAAGGTCATCGGCCTGCTGACCGAGAGCCACACGCTGAAGCGCTACAGCGAGGAACTGGACCGCCAGCGCCGGGCGGTGCTGGGCGAGGCGACCTGACGCGCAGGCCGGGCGCGGAATAGGCAGGACCAGAACATGCCGGCGGGTGGCGGGCCGGGCGTGGTCACGAACCGGGATGGTTGCGGCGCCATCCGAAGATCCCGAAGGCGAGCAGGCTCGCCGATCCCATCATGACGAGGCTCCAGCCCCAGTCGCTCGGCAATTGGCCGTCGACGGGGTGGCCGAACAGGCCGGAGGCCAGGACGAGGCCGAACCCCGTGACGGCGGCCGAGCACAGAAGGCCGAGGCTGATCCCGATACTGATCACGGTGGGTACCTTCATCGACGGATCACGGACGAACCGGGCCGGAAGCAGGGCGCGAGACGCCGAACGGGAAGATCCGCCCGGCGCAGGGGCCACCTCCGGCACGGATGCGAGCCGCACCCCCTCGTGAGGGGAAGCGGCTCACGGCCGTCCGGGATCGGACCCTTACTTCTTGACCGTCGTGCCGGTGGCGGCGGGAGCCGTCGCGGCGGCGGCCGGAGCCGGCGCAGCGGCAGCCGCGCCCTTCTGTGGCATGCTCACCATATCGACGATGTCGAAGCGCAGCCCGTCCTCCGCTTTCTTCAGGACGGCATTGGCTTCATAGTACTTGCCCTGGTTGATCAGGGTCGCCGCCTGGTCGACATCGGTGGTGGTCTGATCGAGCGGCACCACCGCCAGGACGAAGTTCACATCGACGCCCGCGAGCTTGAGCTGGTCGATGGCGGCCTTGCGATCACCCTTCTCCAGGCTCTTGTTGGCGGTCGCCACCGCGGCGGCCTTGGCCGGCGACGCGACGAAGTCCTCGCCCAGGGTCAGCTGCCCGTCGACCGGAACCCAAGCGGTTTGCTTGGTCGATGGCTTGGCAGCATCGGAAGATTTGCTCGCCTCGGTGGCGGGTGCGGACTTCTTGGGCGTCGCGTGCAGATCGGCTTCCGCCTTCGTGAAGACCGACTCGTCCGTCTTCACCTTGGTGAGCGCCGCCTGAGCCTTGCCGATCAGGTCCTTGGCCTGGGTCGGATCGGCGTTGAAGATGGCGATCCGGGCGAGGTGCAGGTCGCGGAAGGCCTGCGCGCCGTCCTTGGACAGCTTTCCGACGTCGCGATCCGCCGCCTGCTGGGCCGCCGAGATCGGGGGAGCGGCCTGCGCGGCCGGCTTGTCGTTGGCGAAAGCCACGCCGCCGAGGAGCGATGTCGCAACAAGTGCGGCGGCAACGGTTCTGATGCGTTTCATGACAATACCTCCAGAAGGGAGCGGCGACCGAGTGTGTGTTGGAGGAATAGGGTCGCGCCAAACCTCTCTTCTGTGGTGATATTGATATTGCCCTCGCACCGTGTCACGTTAATTAATCGTCAGCATTCCGTCATCAAATCACCGTTGACAAACATGCTGATAAAGGAGCCGATCAAAACCAGTTTGATCTGAAACCCGCAGGCATAAAAAAAGCACGCGGTGCAGGAGCACCGCGTGCGATTTTGGTTGCCGGGCCGTGGCGCCGTCAGGCGGCCGAGAGCCGGGTCTTGCGCGTCAGCGCCTCCTCCACCGTCCCGTCGCCGTCGAGATATCCGTGGCGCTTCGGGTTCGGCATGATCAGCGACGCGATGAAGGCGATGCCGAGCATCACGGTCACGTACCAGAAGAAGCTGCTCTCGGAGCCGATCTGCTTCAGGTACAGGGCTACCGCCTCCGCGGTCCCGCCGAACAGCGAGTTGGCGATGGCGTAGGACAGGCCGACGCCCAGCGCCCGCACCTGGGTGGGGAACAGCTCGGCTTTCACGATGCCGCTGATGCCCGTGTAGAAGCTGATCACAATCAGGCCGACCATGATCAGCGCGAACGACAGCACCGCGTTCTGCGTCGAACCGATGGCGGTCATCAGCGGCACCACCATCAGGGTGCCGAGGCCGCTATAGAGCAGCATGTTGGCCTTGCGGCCGATCCGGTCCGAGAGCCAGCCGAAGAAGGGCTGGATGATCATGTAGACGAACAGGGCTGCGGTGGAGATCTGCGAAGCGGTGACCTTGTCGATTTGGGCGGTGTTGAAGAGATACTTCGGCATGTAGGTGGTGAACGTGTAGAAGCTCAGCGAGCCGCCGGCCGTATAGGCCAGCACCACGCAGAAGGCGCGCCAGTGCTTGAACAGGGCGGCGAAGGTGCCGGAATCCTTCTTGGCCATGTCCTCCTTGGTGGCGGTCTCCTGCAGCGACGAACGCAGGTAGAGAGCGACCACGGCCGCGACGGCACCGATGACGAACGGGATGCGCCAGCCCCAGGCGGTGAGTTCCTGCGCGGTGAGGAAGCTCTGGAGGATGATCAGCACCAGCGAGGCCAGCAGCTGGCCGCCGATCAGGGTGACGTACTGGAACGAGGCGAAGAATCCGCGCCGGCCCTTCACGGCGATCTCGCTCATGTAGGTGGCGCTGGTGCCGTACTCGCCGCCGACCGACAGGCCCTGGATCATCCGGGCGAGCAGCAGCAGGGCGGGGGCGAGATGGCCGGCCGTCGCGTAGGTCGGCAGGACCGCGATCATCAGCGAGCCGGCGCACATCATCAGCACCGAGATCAGCATCGATTTCTTGCGGCCGAGGCGATCGGCGATGCGGCCGAAGAGCCAGCCGCCGATTGGCCGCATGAAGAAGCCGACGGCGAAGACGGCGGCCGATTTCAGAAGCTGGCTGGTGTCATCCCCCTCGGGGAAGAAGACGGGCGCGAAGTAGAGGGCGAAGAAGGCGTAACAATAGAAATCGAACCACTCGACGAGGTTGCCCGACGAGGAGGCGACGATCGCCTTGATTCTGCGGCGGCTATCCGCCGCTTCGTCCGCCCTGTGCGTGAGTGTCCCCGGCCCACCTGTCATCCGTCTCGTCCCTGTGCTCTCGGCGTCGCCGGTCGGCGGCGTCTTTGGCGCGGACGTTACTCTGTGAGGCTGGTTTCACAAGCCCGCTCAGCGGGTTGGCGTACACCGACAAGATCAACGGCAAACTTGGCTGTGGAAGACCGATCGCTAAGCTTACGCAGCTCGTACAAAATGCCCGCGCGGCAAACGTCGTAAGATCAGATCAAGAAAAGGCGGAACGGTCTTTCGTAGAACTTCGTTGCGGAGGGCGACGGCACGGGACGGTGCTTCCCACAACGAGACTGGAAACGACCCCATGAGCAAGCTCTTCCGGAGCACGGTAGCGGCAACGGCCCTTCTTCTCGGGGCAACGACGGCGTTCGCGCAGGCCGGCCCGGGTGGTGGCGCGGGCGGTGGTGCCGCCGGCGGTGCAGGTGGTGGCGCCGGCATGGGCGCGGGTGGTGGCGCCGGAGGCGCGGGCATGGGAGCCGGCGGCGCGGGCGGCGGCGGGATGCGCGGCGGGGCTGGTGGCGCTGAAACCGGGGCTGGCACCGGATCGCGCGGCGAGGCCGGTGGAGCCGGGGCGCGCGGGGCCGAGGGCGGTGCGGGTCCGCGCGGCGGCGAGCGCCCGGGACAGGCAACCGGCGAACGGGGCGGCCGCGAGACGGGTGGCGCTGCAACGCGGGACGGCACCGCCGACCGTGACGGCCGGGCAGACCGGGACGTGAAGGGTGATCGCGATGGCCGGGCGGATCGTGACGGCAAGGCGGAGCGTGACGGCCGGGCGGATCGTGACGGCAAGGCGGAGCGTGATGGCCGGGCCAACCGCGATGGAAAAGCCGATCGTGATGGCCGGGCCGACCGGGACGACCGCGGCGGACGGGACGGTCGGACGGATCGCGACGACAGGGGTGATCGGGGAGCGGTGCGCGGAGCCTATGGCCGTCTCGCGGCCCCGCAGCGCACGGAGTTCCGTCAGAGCGTGATCCGCCGTGGAGTTCCGCGTCTGGCCGCCGGCGTGTTCGCTCTCAGCGTCGGCACGGCCATCGCCCGCAGCTACACCCTCTACGACCTACCGCCGGACATCGTCCGGATCGCGCCCGAATACGAGGATTACCGCTACGTGCTGGTCGGCGACGACATCGTCATCGTCGATCCCGACACCTACGAGATCGTCGACGTGATCCGCGGCTGATTGTCGGTCGCACGCAATGCGGAGGCGGATCTTCGCCTCCGCCTCTCACGGGTATCGCTCAGCGCTTGCGATCCAGCAGCCCGGAGACCACCCGGGCGGTGTAATCGACCATCGGCACGATGCGGGCGTAGTTCAGCCGCGTCGGACCGATGACCCCGACGACGCCGACGATCTTCTGCGAGCCGTCGCGGAACGGCGCCGCGATCATCGACGATCCGGACAGGGAGAACAGCTTGTTCTCCGAGCCGATGAAGATGCGCACGCCCTCGCCGCCCTCGGCGCGCGACAGCAATTCGATCACATCCTTCTGGGTCTCGAGGTCGTCGAAAAGCAGACGGATACGCTCGAGATCCTCTGCGGCGCGCAGGTCGTCGAGGAGGTTCGACTGTCCGCGCACGATCAGCTGGCGGGCATCCGAAGGGCCGACGCTGACGGCGAGACCGGCATCGACCAGCCGCTCGGTGATGGCGTCGAGTTCGCGCTTCATCACCTGGCGGCCGGATTCGATCTCGGCCCGCAGCGACCCGAGCGTCCGTCCCTGCAGGCGGGCGTTCAGGTAATTCGAGGCCTCCTGCAGGGCGCTGGCGGGCAGGCCGGGCGGCAGGTCGAGCAGGCGGTTCTCCACCGAGCCGTCGTCGGAGACCAGGACCACGAGAGCGCGGGTCGGGTCGAGACGCACGAACTCGATGTGCTTCAGATGCACGTTGGTCTTGGTGGTCAGCACCACTCCGGCCCCGCGGGAGACGCCGGAGAGCAGCATCGAGGCTTCGGCCAGCGCCGAATCGAAGGTGTGGCCGGACGCGGCCGCGCGCATCTGGGTCTCGATCCGCTCCTGTTCCTCGCGCCCGACATCGCCGACTTCCAGCATGGCGTCGACGAAGAAGCGCAGGCCCTGCTCGGTCGGCAGCCGCCCGGCCGAAGCGTGGGGCGCGAAGATCAGTCCCGAATGCTCGAGATCCGCCATGACGTTGCGGATCGAGGCGGGCGAGAGGGACATCGGCAGGATGCGCGCGAGGTTGCGCGAGCCGACGGGTTCACCGGTGGTGAGATAACTTTCGACGATCTGACGGAAGATCTCGCGCGAGCGCTCGTTCAGCGCACTGAGAACCTGCATCTGCTGCACGGTCGAAAAGGGGCGGGCGGGCTCGGTCACGATCCATTCCTGAGACGGGGAGTGTGACGTCCTCCACGGGTTAATACAATCCACCGTGCCGTCGCCAGGCCGGACTCGGGCCGGAAAGGCGGCGCCGCGCCTTCACGAACGCGCGGCGCTGACAACGCACCGCTTCCAAACGCACCGCGGCACCGAAACGATGCGCCCGGCCTTTCCCATGCCGTTTGCCTCATGAGAAGCAAGACCGCGCCGCTGCCCAAAGAAACAGCTTGGCCATTTGCGACGATCCGGCCGGGTCGTGCGTTCCCGTATCCCGCGATTTGCCGGGCCCATCGTTCTCCGGCTCGCTCACCCATCGCGATCTGCATGGGTGCGTCGTCGGTGAACACCCGCCGGCGAATCGCTCAAGCCGAAGCCACCAGGAGGCAGAGACCCATGAGACACTCAGCTCGATCCGGCCTGATCAAGTCGTTCGCCATCGTTCTCGCGATGGTCGGCGCCATGCTGTTCGGCGCACCTCAGGGTGCCCAGGCCGCCCCCGCCATGGTGTCCACCGAAGTCGCCGCTCCGGCCGTCGGCCTCACCCAGGTGCAGTATGGCGGCCATTGGCGTCATCATCGCCGCGGCTTCCGGCACCACCACCATCACGGCCGCCACTTCGGCCATCACCATCGCCGCCATTTCGGCCATCATTACGGTCACCGCCGCGGCCATCACTTCGGTCATCGCCGCTACCGCTACTGAGCGCTTTCGTGCCGTGGGCCGCCCCTCGGAGCGGCCCTTCTCGGCCACGGGCCGCCCTTCGGGGTGGCCCTTTTCGGCCATGGGCCGCCCTTCGGGGCGGCCCTCTTCGTATGGGCCATCCCCCGTCCGCTGGCAGGCCTTGCGTGACAGCCTCGCTTGCAGGCCCGGACCCGGACCCGTAAAGCCCGCTCCCAACCCTGATTCTGGAAGGAGAGCGGCATGCGCCCCTCGAAGCGCGCGACCGACGAACTGCGCACCGTGACCCTGGAGCGTGCCGTCTCCCGCCATGCCGAGGGCTCCTGCCTCGTCAGCTTCGGCGAGACCAAGGTCCTGTGCACGGCCTCGCTCGAAGAGCGTGGCCCGGGCTGGCTGCGCGGCTCCGGCAAGGGCTGGGTGACGGCCGAGTATGCGATGCTGCCGCGCGCCACCCACGAGCGGACCCGGCGCGAGGTGAATTCCGGCAAGCCCTCGGGCCGCACCCAGGAGATCCAGCGTCTGATCGGCCGCTCGCTGCGCGCCGTCACCAACCTGCCGGCGATGGGCGAACGCCAGATCACGGTCGATTGCGACGTGATCCAGGCCGATGGCGGCACCCGCACCGCTGCGATCACCGGCGCCTGGGTTGCCCTGCACGAGTGCTTCACCTGGATGCGCAGCCGCTCGATCATCTCGGTCGACCCCCTCCGCGACCACGTGGCGGCGATTTCCTGCGGCATCTACAAGGGCAAGCCGGTGCTCGACCTCGACTACGACGAGGATTCCGCGGCCGAGACCGACGCCAACTTCGTCATCACGGGCACCGGCGGCCTCGTGGAGGTGCAGGGCACCGCCGAGGGCAAGCCGTTCTCGGAAGACGAGCTGCTCGAATTGCTGCGCCTCGCCAAGGGTGGGGTCCAGTCCCTCGTCGTCCTCCAGAAGCAGGCTATTGGCGTATGAGCGACCCTCGCATCCTCACGGGCCGCGTCGTCATCGCGACCCACAATGCCGGCAAGCTCGTCGAGATGCGCGAGTTGCTGGCACCCTTCGGCGTCGATGCGGTCTCGGCCGGCGAACTCGGCCTGCCCGAGCCGGACGAGACCGGAACGATGTTTGCCGAGAACGCCGCCCTCAAGGCGCTCGCCGCCGCGACGGCCTCGAATCTGCCGGCCTTTGCCGATGATTCCGGTCTGTGCGTGAACGCGCTGGACGGGGCGCCCGGGCTGTTCTCGGCCCGCTGGGCCGGGCCGTCGAAGGATTTCTCGGGCGCCATGGCGCGCATCGCCGCGGAACTCGACAAGCGCGGCGCCACCACCCGGCGGGCGCATTTCGTCTCCGCCCTGGTGATCGCCTGGCCGGACGGCCACACCGAGACCTTCGAGGGACGGGTCTTCGGTGAACTCGTGGCTCCTCGGGGCGCGAGCGGCTTCGGCTACGATCCGATGTTCCTGCCCGACGGTTACGACCGCACCTTCGGTGAGATCTCTTCGGAGGAAAAGCACGGCGTCGACTGGCAGACCGGCAACGCCCTGTCGCACCGCGCCCGCGCCTTCGTGCTCCTGGCGCAGAGCTGCCTGCGGCGTCCCTGAAACCGGCGGCGGGATTGCCAAACCGCAATCCCGCGCGCACATCCGCCCCATGACGTGCGCCCCATGACCAAACCGACAGGCCCGGACCATCCGACCCGCGATGCCGGGTTCGGGGTCTATGTCCACTGGCCCTTCTGCGCCTCGAAGTGCCCCTATTGCGACTTCAACAGCCACGTGCGCCATGCGCCGGTGGACGAGGTCCGCTTTCTCAAGGCCTTCGGGGCCGAGATCGCCCATGTGGCGGCGCGCACGCCCGGGCGCACCGTGTCGAGCGTCTTCCTCGGCGGCGGCACGCCCTCCCTGATGCAGCCCGCCACCGTGGCGGGGCTCCTCGACGCCATCGGCGGGGCGTGGACCGTGGCACCCGAGGTCGAGATCACCCTGGAGGCCAATCCCACCAGCGTCGAGGCGGAGCGCTTTCGCGGCTACCGCGCCGCCGGGGTCAACCGCGTTTCCCTCGGCGTCCAGGCCATGGACGACGTCTCCCTGAAGCAGCTCGGACGCCTGCACAGCGCCGCGGAAGCCATGGCGGCGGTCCGGGTCGCCGCCGCCCATTTCGAGCGCTACTCCTTCGACCTCATCTATGCGCGCCCGGATCAGAGCCCGGCCGCCTGGCGGGCCGAACTCGAGGGCGCCATCGCGCGGGCAGCCGAACACCTGTCGCTCTATCAGCTCACCATCGAGCCCGGCACGCCGTTCTACGGTCTCGCCGCCGCCGGCAAGCTGGTGCCGCCGGACGACGATTCCGCCCGCCTCCTCTACGACGTGACCCAGGAGGTCTGCGACCGCGCCGGGCTCTCCGCCTACGAGATCTCGAACCACGCCCGTCCGGGCGCGGAATCACGCCACAACCTGCTGTACTGGCGCTACGGCGAATATGCGGGCATCGGCCCCGGCGCCCACGGTCGCCTCGTCGGGGCGGAGGGCCGGATTGGCACCGTCACCGAGCGGGCGCCGGAAGCCTGGCTCGCCCGCGTCGAGCGCGACGGTCACGGCATCGTCGAGACCGAGACCCTGGCGGCATCCGACCAGGGCGACGAATTCCTGATGATGGGCCTGCGCCTGCGCGAGGGTATCGACCCGCGCCGCTACGCGCTCCTGAAAGGCAGAGTCCTCGACCCGGCACGGATCGACGGCCTCGTCGCCGACGGGCTGATCGCCCGACATGCGGGCGGCCGCATCGCCGCGACCCCGGCCGGGGCGCCGGTCCTCAACGCCGTGGTGGCCGCGCTCGCCGCCTGATCAGGTGCCCGAGGGCGTGAGGGTTCGCGGGGCGGGACTGACGACGACCGGGGCGCCGGAGCGGATCTCGTAGACCGCCAGCGCCCGGTCGCTCGGGCCGTCCGGTCGGAACCGGAACGTCCCGTCGATCCCGGAGAAGCCCGACGGGTTGGTGAGGGTGGTGTCGGCGAAGCGCTGCGAGCCGAACTGGCGCGACAGGGCCGCCATCAGCGAAACGGCGTCGTACGCGAGGGTGGCGACGCGCGGCGGCACCAACCCGAACCGGGCCTGATAGCGCTGCGAGAAGCCGTTGAAACCCGCCGCGTCCGGTGCCGCGAACCAGCCGCCCTGGAGCGCCGGCAGGGCGAACACCCGGGGATCGTTCCAGACGGCGGTGCCGATCGGCCGGACCCGGGTGGGTGAGAAGTTCGCCTTGGTGAGGGCGGCCGCCACCGCCCCGAGACCATCCGGGGTATCGGGCAGGAACAGCGCGTCTGCCTGCGCCGCCGGGCCGGTGATGAGGCCGGACAGGCGGCCGATGGCCGGGCCGGGATTGCCCGCGGGATAGCGCTCGATGGCGACCAGCCGGGCGCCCTTGCGCGCCACCGCCTCACGGAACTGCGCCTCAACCGCCTGGCCGTAGCTCGTTTCCGGGATCACCGCCGCGAAGGATTTCCGACCCGCCGCCACCGATTCGTCGACCACCCGGTCCACCTCGGCCTGGGGCAGGAAGCTCAGCAGATAGGTGCCGCGCGCGGCCACGCCGGAATCGGTCGAGAAGGCGATCAGCGGTTTGCCGGCCGGACGGATCACGCCGGCCGCCGCCTGCACGTTGGCGGCAAACAGCGGGCCGAGGACGAGTTCGGCCCCGTCCGCCAAGGCCGCCTGGGCCGCCTCGCGCGCGCCGTCCGGCGAGCCGCGATCGTCCTTCACCAGGATCTGCAGGTCGGGCTTCTGGAAATCCTCGATCGCAAGTTCGGCCGCGTTGCGCATCGCGGTGCCCACGGCGGAGCCCGGTCCGGAGAGTGGCACCACCAGCGCCACCTTGACGCTTCCGGCGCCGATCCGGCCCGCTGCCACGGCGCCGGGCGCATCGGGGGCGACCGCCTCGACCGGCGTGGTCGCCGGAGCCCGCCGGCTCACGCGCGCGCCGCCATCCGGCCCGCCGACGCAGGCCGAGAGCCCCAGAAGGGTCACGAGGCCCACCAGTCCGGATTGCAGCCTGTTCCCGCGCCCCATCGGAGGACCTCCTGTCGCCAGCCGACGCCCCACGCATAAAGTCTGAGGATCAAAAGTAAATGTGAGCCCCCCGTCACGGCGCATTCCGCTTGTGGGTCCGATCGTGGCAAAGTCGGTTCATGACGCAGAAGATCGACACCCGTACCCGTCGGCGCCGGGACGCGGCGGATGGCAAGCCGCCCGCCACCTTCACGGCCTTCGGCCTCGCGGCAGAGGCGGAATCCATCGAGCCGGGCCTGCACGTGGTGGCGACGCCGATCGGCAACCTCAAGGACGTCTCGTTCCGGGCGCTGGCGACGCTGGCCGCCGCCGATGCGGTGCTGGCCGAGGACACCCGCGTCACCCGCACGCTGCTGATGCATTACGGGATCACCACGCCCCTCGTGGCCTATCACGAGCACTCGAACGCGGCGGTGCGCGAGCGGATGGTCGCCCGGATGCAGGCCGGCGAAGCCCTGGCCCTCGTCTCGGACGCGGGCACCCCGCTGGTTTCCGACCCGGGCTTCAAGCTGGTGCAGGCCGCGATCGAGGCCGGCCTTAGCGTCACCCCCATTCCCGGCCCCTCGGCGGTGATGACCGCCATCGTGGCCGCCGGCCTGCCGACCGACCGGTTCTTCTTCGAAGGCTTCCTGCCGGCGAAATCCGGCGCGCGCTGCAACCGTCTCGAAGCCCTCGGGCAGATCCCCGGCACCCTCGTGCTGTTCGAATCCCCGCATCGGTTGCCCGAGATGCTGGTCGATGCCGTGGCGGTACTCGGCGCGAGCCGCCCGGCGGCGGTCGCCCGCGAATTGACCAAGCTCTACGAGACGATCCGGCGCGGCAGCCTCGGCGACCTCGCCGCGCTCTACGCGGAGGAGGGGGCACCGAAGGGCGAGGTGGTGGTGATCATCGGCACGCAGGCCGAGATGCCCGACGCGGCCGCAACCGACGCCGGCATCGACGCGGCCCTGACGGCCGCTCTGGCGCGTCACTCGATCAAGGACGCCGCCACCCTGGTGGCGGAGGAGACCGGTCAGCCGCGCCGCGTCGTCTATGCCCGCGCCCTGGCGCTGGCCCGTCGCGACGATGCCTGACGGGCGATCCGAAGCGCATCGACGCGCCACCGAACGGCGCGGACGCATCGCCGAGACTCTGGCGCTGCTCGCCTTGATGCTGAAGGGCTATCGCCCCCTCGGTTCGCGCTTCCGCGCCGCCGGAGGCGAGATCGACCTGATCGTCCGGCGCGGCGACACCATCGCGTTCGTCGAGGTCAAGGCGCGGGGGACGCTGGATGAGGCGCGGGCCGCCATCGACGCCCGCAAGGTCGCGCGCTTCTCACGGGCCGCACGGGCCTGGATCAGCCGGCATCCGGCCGCCGGGGGCGCCACGTTCCGGGCCGATGCGATGTTCGTCGCGCCGGGTCGCTGGCCCCGTCACGTGACGGATGCTTTCCCGATCACGTAAGGTCAGGCCGATCGCGTGAGGTCAGGCGCGGGCGGCGGCTACGGCGGCCATCAGCGTCCGCTTGAGATCGGCCTGGCTAAAGGGCTTCTGCACCACCGGACGATCCCGGAATGGTTCGCGGATGCCGGCCCCGCCATAGCCGGTGGAGAACACGATGGGGAGGTTGCGCCCCACGATCGCCTCGGCCACCGGATAGATCGGCTCACCCGCGACGTTGACGTCGAGAATGGCGACCTCGAAACTCTCGTTCTGCGCCATTTCCAGGGCTGTCGACAGGCGCGCGGCCGGTCCGACGACGGTGCAGCCGAAATCCAGCAGCATGTCTTCGAGAAGCATCGATATCGCCGCTTCGTCCTCGACGACAAGCACGCGAGCCCCGTTGAGAAGGTCTTCGTCCACTTGAGCACTCACGCCGGGGCTTCTTCCCTTCGATTCGTTCGAAATTCCAGAACACCTTCAGGAAGGATGTTCAGGTCCTCGCTCCCACCGTGTGCCATTGCCGCCGAGCATCCCGAAGGATGAACGAACCCGAGAGACTGCGAGGCGCATGTTACGCCCCGGCACCGAGCGAGCCGTCGCCCGTTCCGCGAAGCGTGTCAAGCGTCCCGGGACGGCCGGATGCCCTCAACACGGCAGCAATGTTACGCTGTGATACATTTCGGACTCGCGTCGAACGCTCCCTAGGCAGGACACCCGCTTGTACCAACAACATAAGTTAATTAGATCATCCTTCGTCCGGAAGCTGACACGACGCACCGTCATGACCGGCCTCGCTGCCTCGGGCTTGCTGGCGAGCGACGCGGGCCTGGGTCTCACCCCCTTGGTGGTCGCTTCGAAAAGCGACACCGAAGGGGCTCTGACAGGCGCGATGATCGCGCTGGTGCTCGAACGGCTCGGGCTTCCGGTGCAGCGCAGGCTCGGCCTCGGACCGACCTTGATCGTCCGGGCGAGCCTGCTGGCGGGGGACATCACGATTTACCCCGAATATACCGGGAACGGCGCCTTCTTCACCGGGACGGAGAGCGATCCGGCATGGAAATCGGCTGAGAGCGCCTACGACACCATCCGCCGGAGCGATGCGGAGCGGGGATTGGTCTGGCTCACGCGCGCCCCGGCCAACAACACCTGGCTGATCGCGGTCAACGGCGCTCTTGCGCGGCGTGAGCGCCTCGCCACCATGGTGGATTTCGCGCGCGCCGTCCGGGGCGGTCTCATCCGCCTCGCAGCCTCCACCGAGTTCGTCGAGAGCCCCGCAGCCTTGCCGGCCTTCGAAGCGGCCTACGGCTTCTCCATGCCGCTCGACCGCATCGTCAGCCTGCCGGGCGGCGATACGTCGGTGACCGCCCGCGCCGCCGCGCAAGGCATCTCCGGCGTGAATGCCGGCATGGTCTATGGCACCGATGGCGCCCTCTCGGCCCTCGATCTGACCGTGATGAGCGATCCCCAGGGCGCCCAGATCGTCTACGAGGTGGCGCCGGTGATCCGGCAGGCCGACCTGGCGCGCCATCCCGGGATCGCACCCGCCCTCGCGCGGGTCTTTCAAAGCCTCGACGCCGCCACGCTGCGGCGCCTTAACGCCCGTATCACGGTCGACGGGGAGGTCGCCGAGGCCGTGGCGGCCCGCTACCTGTCCGAGACCGGATTGCTGCCGTGATGCCGGCCCGCTCGGCGACACCCCCCAGCATCGGTTTCCGCTGGCTGCTGCCGATCCTCGCGACCGCCTTGGGTTTCGGCGCCCTCGTCCTGGCACTAACGGAGATGCCCCTCCTGAACCTCGCCGGGAATCGCCTGGTGCAGGGTCGGCCGCTCTTCGCCGGTCTCGTTCTCGGAGGGCTGCTCCCCGTGATCCTGGCCCTGAGCGGCCTCGCCCTCGGGCTCCTGATGGGGTCGAGGCAACGCGCTTCGGCCGGAGCCGCGATCGTGCTTCTCGCCGGCGCCGTCCTGGCCCTGGCCTACGGGCTCGGCGACGGCGCCGCCCGGAGCCTCGGGGGCATCCCCCCGGCAGCGCGCGCCAGCCTTGGCCCGGGAAGTTGGTTCGCCGCCGCGCTGCTGATGACGGGCGTCGGCCTCGCGGTTCGGCGCGCCGACCGTCCGGGTCTCGGCTGGCTGATCACCCTCGGGGGCATCCTCGGCCTCGGTCTGCTGGCGAACAGCGGCGCGGTCGGCGCCCTGTCGCTCGCCGTCGAGTATGCGGCCCGTCGGGAGGCGGTGAATGCGGCGATCGGCGAACACCTCATCCTGTCCGGCGCAGCGCTCGGCCTCGCTGGAATCGGGGCCGTCCTGCTCTCGTTGCCGCGCCGGGGGCAGGGCGTCGTCGCGATGGTGCTCACCGGCGTGCAGGTGATACCCGCCGTCGCCCTGCTGGGGGCCCTGGTGGCTGTCACGGCCGGACTCCTGCGCGCGCTTCCGGTCCTGCGCGATCTCGGCCTCTCGGCGCTCGGGCCGGCGCCGGCGATCGTCGCCATCGCGGCCTACCTGGCCCTGCCGCTCTGGCGCGGCCTCGCCCTGGCGCTGCGCTCCCCCGACCCCGCGAGCCTGGAGGCCGCCGAGGCCATGGGACTCAGCCCCGGGCAGATCCTGATCCGCCTGCGCCTTCAACTCGGCGCGCCGATCCTGGTGGGCGCCCTGCGGGTCGCCGCCGTGCAGAGCCTCGGCCTCGCCACCCTCGGCGCATTGGTGGGAGCCGGGGGCCTCGGACGGATCGTCTTCGACGGGATGGCCCAGTTCGCGCCCGACCTGATCCTTCTCGGCGCCATTCCGGTGGTGGCCCTCTCGCTCGGGACCGAGCGCGGCCTCAGCGCCGTCGAAGCGGCAGCGCGCCGGCGGTGGCACGCGTGAGGATCAGCCTGCATCCCGCCCTCGGATTCGGCCTCTCGGGCCTCATCCTGGCCATCGCCAGCCACCCGGCCGTGGCGAGCCGCATCGCCGACGCGCTCGGCGAGCCCGCCCGTCGGCCGCTGGAGACCGTGCGCCTCCTCGATCTGGCGGGTCGGCACCTCATCCTCGCCGGAACCGGCCTGGCGCTGGTGGCGCTCCTCGGCATCGGCCTCGGCCTCCTGGTCACCCGCCGCTTCGCAGCGCCATGGCGTCCGGCCGTCGATGGTTTCGCCGCGGCGGCCCAGGCCGTGCCGCCGGTCGTGGTGGTGGCTCTCGCCCTGCCAATCCTCGGCTTCGGCGGGCCACCGACGCTACTGGCCCTCGTGGCCTACGGCATCATGCCGGTGCTGCGCGGCACGGTGGGTGCCATCGAGGGCGTGGCCCCGGAGGTTCGCGAAGCCGGCCGGGCGATCGGCCTGAACCGGTGGCAGGTCCTGCTGCGCATCGAACTGCCCCTGGCCACGCCCGTCCTCGTCGAGACCCTGCGCACCGCACTGGTGCTTGCCATCGCCACGGCCGCGGTCGGTGCCCTCGCGGGTGCCGCGACCCTCGGCACGCCCATCGTGGCCGGCCTTCAGAACCAGAACACCGTGGCGATGCTCCAGGGCACCGCCGCGACGGCAGCCCTGGCCTTCCTGGCGGACGCCGCGCTCCTGACGGCGGTCGCCCTGTGGCGCGCTACTCGTCCTTGAAGACCACTTCGGCGCCGCGCGTGACCCGGGTGGCGAGATCGCGGGCGTCCCAGTTGGTCAGGCGAATACAGCCGTGCGATTCGGTCTTGCCGACCTTCTCGGGCTCCGGCGTGCCGTGGATGCCGTAGGACGGGATCGACAGGTCGATCCAGACCACGCCGACAGGGTTGTTGGGGCCGGGCGGGATCGTGAACTTGGTCTTCGCCTTCACGCCGGCGAATTGGTATTTCGGGTCGTAGGTGTAGGTCGGCGCGTAGGCGACGCCCTCGACCTTGGCCGTGCCGGATGGCGCGGGCTTCTCCTCGCTGCCGATCGAGGCGGGATAGAAGGCCACGAGCTTGCCCTCCTTGTCGAAGGCCCGCACGGACTTGCTTTCCTTGTCCACCTCGATGCGCGTCACGTCCTTGGGATCGCGCGCCTTCGCGTCGTCCGGGTTCGACGGATCGGTTTTGCTCTGGTCGGACTTGGTTTGCCGGGCCTTTGTCTCGTCGGACTTGCCCACGTCGGACTTAATCACGTCGGACTTGGCCTGGTCGGACTTGGCTTGGTCGGACTTGGCCTCTGACTTGGCCTGGTCGACCTTGTCTTGCCCGGCCTTGGCCTCCTTGCCCTTGCTCCCGGAATCCTTCGCGTCGTCCTCCTTGGCCGGGCGCTTCGATCCTATCTCCTCGCGTTTCCGCTTCTCTTCGGGCTTCGGCTTGCCGGTCTCCAGCGCGGGCACCGCCGCCACCACGATGACGGTCCCGGCCTTGTCGAAGGCGGCGTCGGGATTGAGGGCGGCGAGCAGGTCGGGCGACATGTGGAAGCGCTCGGCCAGCATCTCGCGCGGGCTGGTGTAGCCGAGCGCATCGAGATCGGCCTGGGCCTCCATCTTCGGCGGAATGGACTCGACATAGGGACCGGCCGCGTCGGCGTCGCTGATGGTGTATTCGGTCAGCACCGGATCGGGGCTGGTCGCCTGCAGCTTCTCGGCAAGCTCGGGCTTCACCCCGTTGCCGGGCTTTGACCCCTTGGCAGCCTCGAGGCCGTTGGCACTGGCGAAGGCGGCGAGCGCACCGCGCAGGTTGTCGCCATCGCGGCCGTCGATCGCTCCGGGCGAGAAATGCGCCCGGTCCAGCAGGATCTGAGCCTTGATCAGGGCCGGCTCCGGCCGCTTCGTTCCGCTCCGCTTCGCATTGTCGGTCTCGGCGGACCCATCGCCCCGGACCAGGGTCGCGGATTCCACCGCCTCGCGCGTCAGGCTGGGCGCTTCGCCCGTCTTCCTGTCGTCATCCTTCGGCGCGGCCGAAGCCGTGCTTCCCAGCAGAAGCAGAGTGAGAACGGCGAAGCCGCCACCGATCGATCGTCCGCCCTGAATCACCCGAAACTCCTGCACCGTCTTATGATTTGCGCAGGAGTAAGAGCGCTCGCCCCTTCGGCGTTCCGTCCGTCACTGACAGAGCCGATGGCCGGCGTTGCGCTGGCGCTCGTCGAGGTGGAGATGGTTGGCATGGGCCGCGTCCGAGCCGGGGCCGAGTACGGTGCGGAAGAAGTCGCAGGCGCGCCCACGCACCGCGGTCAGGAAGGTCGCCTCCGGCGTTCCCTCCGTCGCCGGCATCACCGAGATCGTGGCACGCCCGGCAAACCCGAATGCCATCACGTCGACGCCGTTGGCGAAGCTGTGCTCGCTCAGCTTGGCATCGGGATCGTGGTTCTGGCCCCGGCACTCGTAGGAGGTGCCGATCGACAGGCTTTTGAGGGGCTGGCCGAGGTCGCGCGTGGCGGCGACCTGAGCCTCCGTCGTCCAGCGAGCAAGAGCTTCGGCCGTCTCGCAGACCAGCGTCGCCGGCGGTGTCAGGGCGATCTCGTCGGCCAGGGCGGTCAGCTTCAGGGGCCGCGCCGCGCCGCATTGGCCGTTGGAGATGGCCGGCAACGCCTCGAAACGAGCTCCGAGGCGCTCCAGTCGGGCCCGGCAGGCGCTGTCGTCGAGGGGCGCCACCGTGACGGCGAGCGGCGACCCTGAAAGGTCGGCCGGACGCGGCGGCGGTACCGGGATCTCGCCGCTCGCCGTCGGCTTCACGGTCTCACCGGCTTTGGCGGCTTCGTCGGATGGACCGGCCTTGCCATCCTCCTTGACCGTTTGGGCCGGTCGGGCCGCGTCCGGTCCCGCCGGAGCGCTGCGCGAGAGTTCGGCCGGACGCTCGGGCGGACGCGGCGTCTCGCCCGTCGAAGCCGCAGGAGCCACGCCCGGAAGATCGACGGGCCGCGGAGGCGGGGCCGGCGGCGGCATCGGAATCGCGGTCGCGTCCGAGGGCACGCCCTTTTCGAATGCGAGTGAAGGATGGAGCATCAGGACGAGGAGGGCCGGGCTGACCCGGAGGCCCTTCCAGAAGGCCGCCCTCGGGGAGCCGGTTCGGCAGCGCAGGCGCATCGCGTTTCCATCCTGGTCCGGCCGCTCCTTGATCGGAGCGATCCATCGGGCCGGCACGATCGTGGGCTTCAGGCCCTTCGACAAGCGCACAAAACCCACGCTTCGTCGCAAACGTCACCGAGCGGCGCCTTTGCGCCCGGCGCCCGCGTGCTTACCTTGCGTCGCGCGGCGCGACGCACTCCAGGCGACGCACCGTGCGCAACGCCGCGCGACGCACGAAGGAACGCGAATGACCTCTGGCACGCCCGACGCCACCCTCGACACCGCCGGCACCCCGGCGTCGATCGGGCCCTTCGCGGATCGGACCTGGGCTACGCCCCACGGCCTCCCGCCCTTCGAGCACATCGAGCCCGCCCATTACCTGCCGGCCTTCGAAACGGCCCTCGCCAGCCACGCGGCCGAGATCGTGGCGATCGCGGGCGAGACCGGCCCGGCCACCTTCGACAACACCGTCGGCGCCCTGGAGCGGGCCGGGCACGACCTCGACCGCGTCGCTTCGGTGTTCTTCAACCTCAGCGGCAGCCACACCAACCCGGACCTTCAGGCCGTCGAGCGCGCCATCACCCCGCGCCTGGCCCGCCACGGCAGTGCGATCTACCTCAACGCCGCCCTGTGGGCCCGCATCTCGGCGGTGGATGCCGAGGCCGAACAGCTCGGTCTCGAGGAACGCCGCGTCCTCGACCGCTACCGGACCCGCTTCCGGCGCTCGGGCGCGGATCTCGCCCCCGACGCCAAGACCCGAATGGCCGAGATCGCCGGGCGCATGGCGGAACTCGGCACCACCTTCAGCCAGAACCTTCTCGCCGACGAGAGCGCCTTCGCGCTGCCGCTCGAGACCGAAGACGACCTGGCCGGACTTCCCCCCTTCCTGCGCTCGGCCGCCGCGTCCGCCGCGCGTGAGCGCAACAGCCCGCACGAGCATGTCATCACCTTATCGCGGTCGCTGATCGAGCCATTCCTGGTGTTCTCGACCCGGCGCGACCTGCGCGAGAAGGCCTACGAGGCTTGGACCCGGCGCGGCGAGAACGGCGGGGCCACCGACAACCGCAGCCTCATCGCCGAGATCGTGGCCCTGCGGGCCGAGCGGGCCCGCCTCCTCGGCCACGACAGCTTCGCCCATTTCAAGCTCGCGGACACGATGGCGGGCTCGCCGGACCGCGCCATGGACCTCCTGCGCAACGTCTGGACGCCGGCCCACCATCGCGCGGCCGCCGAGCGCAACCGACTCCAGGCCCTGGTCCAGGCCGAGGGCCACAACTTCAACCTCGCCAAGCACGATTGGCGTCACTACGCCGAGAAGCTGCGGCGGGCCGAGCACGACCTCGATGAAAGCGAGATCAAGGCCTACCTGCCCCTCGACGGGGTGATCGCGGCGTCCTTCGATACGGCCGAGCGGCTGTTCGGCCTGCGCTTCGAGGAACTGCCGGACGTGCCGCGCTATCACCCGGACGTGCGGGCCTGGGCCGTGCGCAATGCGGACGGCTCGGAAGTGGGCCTGTTCCTGGGCGATTATTTCGCCCGCGCCACGAAGCGCAGCGGCGCCTGGATGAGCGCCTTCCGCTCGCAGGAGCGATTCAACGGCGACATCAAGCCGATCATCGTCAATGTGATGAACTTCGCCAAGGCGCCGGAAGGCGAGGCGACGCTGCTGTCCTTCGACGATGCCCGCACGCTGTTCCACGAATTCGGCCACGCCCTGCACGGCCTCCTGTCCGACGTGACCTATCCGCTGTTGTCCGGCACCGCGGTGGCGGGCGATTTCGTCGAGCTGCCGTCCCAACTCTACGAACATTGGCTGGAGCAGCCGGAGGTCCTGCGCCGGCACGCCCGCCACCACCGCACCGGCGAGCCGATGCCCGAGGACCTGCTGAAGCGCCTGCTCGCCGCCCGCACCTTCAACCAGGGCTTTGCCACCGTCGAGTACACCGCGTCGGCCATCGTGGACATGACCCTGCACCTGTCGAGCGCCGGCGAGGACGGCCTCGACGTGGCGGCGTTCGAGGCCGATGCCCTCAAGCGCATCGCCATGCCGGCCGAGATCGCGATGCGGCACCGGACACCGCATTTCGCGCATATCTTCTCGGGGGACGGCTACGCGGCCGGCTATTACAGCTACATCTGGTCGGAGGTGCTCGACGCCGACGCCTTCGATGCCTTCCGCGAAGCCGGGGACATCTTCCATCCGGAGACGGCGGCGCGCCTGCGCAAGTATGTCTACGGCGCGGGCAACCTGCGCGATCCGGGGGAGGCCTACACCGCCTTCCGGGGGCGGTTGCCGAGCATCGAACCGCTGCTGCGCCAGCGTGGCTTGGCCGCCTGAAAACAAGGTAACGGTTTCGTAAAGAAACAGCCTTAACCAATGCTTCCTGCCTCATCAGGAAGCTTTGGTCATGACGGATAAGGTCCTCGCGGCGTCGGCGGAACCCTCGCCCGACACCCTCCTCAAGCAGGCGATCCTCGGTGCCCGCGCCACGGCCGAGCGCGCCGCCCGGCCCGTGGACACGGCGGTCGCGGCTCGTCCGGCCTTCCGGTTCGAACCGCGCCTCGCCGTCCTGGCCGCCGTCGCCCTCGGTGCCGGGTCTCTCCTGGGCGCCGGTGCGATGAGCCTGACCGCCCCGCGCGGCAGCGATGGCGCCGAGGTCCTGGTCCAGATCCGCCATCAGATCGACGCCGCTCGGACCGAATCGGACCGGCAGATCGAACGGCTGTCAAAAAGCCTGGCTCAGCTTCAGGAGGGCGCCGAGGCGGCGCGCTCGGAGGCTAAGACCCGGCACGCCAACCTCGCGGAGCGCCTCGGCCGCGCCGAGCAGAACATCACCGGGAAACTCGCCGCCACCGGCGATCGTCTGGAGCAGGCCGAGAAGGATCAGAGCGCCCGCCTCGCCGCCCTGACGACCCAGATCGAGAAACGCGCGGCGATGCCGATTCCGGGTCCGGCTCCCGCACCCCAGGCCGCCAAGGCCGCCGCAGCGGAGCCGAGCGAGACCGGCACGATTCCGGACAAGCCGAAGCCGTCACCGACCGAGAACTGGGCCGTGCGCGAAGTCTATGACGGGGTGGCCGTGCTGGAAGACCGTAAGCGCCGTCTCGTCGAGGTCGGACCGGGCGACACCGTGCCGGGTGTCGGCCGGATCGACGCCATCGAACGGCGCGGCAAGACCTGGGTGGTGGTGACGAAGCAAGGCACCATCACGCCTCAGACGTGGTAAGGCCCGATCGGAATCCTGTCCGTCGGCACCAATGACGGACCCGCGCTCAGGACGCGTGGGTCTCGATCTCGGCTTCGGCGCTGCGCACCGGGAATCGCGGCTCGATGGTGAGCGGATCGGCGATCATCGAACCGCGCGCGGCGCGATTGCGGCCATGCGTCAGGGCTCGGGTCTGGGCCTCGGCGGAGGGATGCAGAATGGCCGAGAGGAAGGCGAAGCCTTCGAAATCGGAGTCGAGATTCTTGGCTTCGAACACTGGCATGGCGGTCACCGGACCTAAGGCCCTGCATGGCTCCCGAAAGGAAGCTGCAGACCCCGTCATTGGCAGATAATGGGGACATCGGCAATAAGTTCCGAAACCCATCGATTATTTACCGTTAATTCACCTCTGCACCTTGCCGAAGATGAAGGCGGTGCGGCAGCGCACCCATTACAGTGTTCGCTAGTTTTCGAAGATTTCGCCCGGACGACCGGCCACGTCGGTTTCGACGGCGAAGAGATGCCCCGCCATCGGGTCGATCGTGGCGTCGCGCCCACGCAGAGCGGTGGTGATGAACAGCGTCGTCAGGTCGGACCCGCCGAACGCGCATTTGGTCACGAGGGCGGTGGGAACCGGCAGGACGCGCTCGATGCGGCCATCGGGATCGTACCGGGTGATGCGCGATCCGCCGTAGTGGCAGACCCAGAGATGGCCTGATGCGTCCACGGTCAATCCATCAGGCTTGCCCCATCCCGATTCGAACGCCGCGAACGGGCGGGGCGGGCCGATCCGGCCCTCGTCCCAGGTGTGGACACGGATCAGCCCTTCCGCGGTATCGGCCGTGTAGATGCGCGCGCCGTCCGGCGTCACCACCGGCCCGTTCGACACCGTCACGGCTCCCCCGAAGGCTTCGAGCCGGCCCGCATGCCATCGGTGAAACGTGCCGGTCGGCTTCTCCTCCGCTTCGTCCATGGTGCTGAAGTAGAGGGCACCGTCGGGACCGACATGGCCGCTGTTGAGGCGATTGCCCGCGTGATGGTCGTCGGGGCGCACCAGCACCTCGCGCCGGCCGCTTTCCAGGTGAAGCCGCGCCACACCGGACTTGAAGCCCGCGAGCAACGTATCGGGATCCGCCGTGAGCAGGGCGAAACCGAGTTTCTCCGGCTGCGGATGATGGTGCGTCGCGCCGGTCTCGGGATGGTAGCGCCAGATCGCGGGGTCCTCGACATCGACCCAGATCAGCATGCCGGACCGGGCATCCCAGGTCGCTTCCTCGCCGAGCTCGCAGCGGCAGGCGACCGCCACACGGGGAGTGTGCGGGTGGACGCGGGGTGTCGTCATCGTGTCGGGCTCCGGGCAGCGCGGGCGGGGTGTCGGGCGGTATGAGGCGGTGGCGGGATCATCGCCGGAAGACGGTCAGGCCGTATCCTCCCGCAGCAGCTCCGTATTGACCGCGAAGGCCGCCATGGCACCCTCGGCGGCGGCGACCACGGCAAACTGCACCCGCCGCGAGGCATCGCCGGCCACGAACAGGCCGGGCACGTTGGTGGTCTCGTACTCGCCCGTAGGAACGACGCCCTTATGCGTCAGGTCGCACCCGAGTTGCGTGATCAGGTCGGAGGGTTCGCACGGCATCGGCATCAGGAAAACCGCGTGGCAGGGCAGGGTCGCACCGTCCGCGAAGACGAGGCGTTGCGGCTGCCGGCCGTCCCCCTCCAGGCGCCGGATCGCAGTCTCGACGATGCGGATATGATGCCGCCCCAGGCGCTCACGGTCCGGGTCCGAGAGAGGCGTCGCGTGGGCATCGGTGCAGAGGGTCACGTCCCGGCTCCACGCGGTGAGTTCCAGCGCCATGCCCCTGGCGGCCTCGCCATAGGCGTAGGCCACGAGGGGGTGATCGCGGTGCTCATATCCGTCGCAATAGGGGCAGGAATGGACGCCGTGACCCCAATAGGTGTCGAAGCCCTCGACGGAGGGCAGGGCCTGGTGAAGGCCCGTGGCGAGGATCAACTTGCGCGTCGTCTCCCGGCGTCCGTCGGCAAGTTCGACGGAAAAGCCCTCGTCCCCACGGCGTGCCCCGGCGACGGCGACCGCACGGTGCTCGACATTCGGATACCGGGCGAGGTCTTCCCGTGCCTGCGTCCGCAGATCCAGGGGCGGCGTCCCGTCCCGGGTGAACACGCCCCAGGTGCGGGGCGAGACCGCGTTGCGGGGCTCACCGGCGTCGCAGAGCAGCACATCGCGGCGGCAGCGGCCGAGGATGAGGGCTGCATTCAGCCCGGCAGGGCCGCCGCCGACGATGATGACGTCGTGCATGTGGTGTTGCTCCCCGATGTGAACTCACATCCGGTCAACGATCCGTGCTGCATCCCTGTTCGTTCGGCGGCCGCAAGTGCCGGGAAACCGTTCCGCGCCACCGACGCCGGATATGAAAAAGGGCGCTCGCGCGCCCTCGTTCCGGTCAGTCAGCCGAGAGGGGTCCGCCTCAGGCGGCCGTCGGGGCCTTCACGGGAATGCCCTTCTCGGCCAGGAACTGCTGCAGCTCGCCCGACTGGAACATTTCGCGGGTGATATCGCAGCCGCCGACGAACTCGCCCTTCACGTAGATCTGCGGAATGGTGGGCCAGTTCGAGAAGGCCTTGATGCCATCGCGGACCGCCATGTCGTCGAGAACGTTCACGCCCTTGAACGGCACTTCCAGGTAATTAAGGATCTGCACGACTTGGCCGGAGAAGCCGCACATCGGAAACTGGGGGGTGCCCTTCATGAACACGACCACGTCCTGGGACTTGATCTCGTTCTCGATCGTGGTGTTCGCGTCGCTCATAGGAAACCTCGTTGTCTTGGATTGCGTGTCGTAACGGCTGAGTTCAGGATTTTGAGGCGGATTTCAAGATCGTCGACTCCGCGATTGTGCGCAAAGCGGCATCCACATCGAACGGCGTGACGAGGAGTTCGTCCGGCCCCAGCGGATATCGGGGCGGCAGGTGAGGGAGAAGACTGTCGCCGTAGGTCGTCAGTCCGAGTCTCGCCTGCGCCTGAGCCAGGGTCCAGATCTTGTCCCAGTCCAGGCGCTGGCGCATCGACCGCTCGTAGCGGGCGGGCGCGGCGATCTGAAACGTCCCAGCCTCGTTGCGCCAATGCTCGACCACGAGGGTATCGGGGGCGGACAGGCGCTTGCGAAGTTGCCCGAGCGTCTGGGCAAGCAGGCTTTCCACGGCCTGGATCTGAGACCGCCCCACGCTCTCGATCTCCTCGGCGACGTTCTCCCAATCCAGGATGTTCGACAGGTCCAGCCGGCGCGCGAGTTCACGCAGGGTCGAGGCCTGCTGCTCGGCCCAGGTCACGATGTCGTCGTCGTAGAGGCTCGGCTGGTCCATTCGGCTGGTCCATGCGGTCCGCCGCCGGCGGCGACCTCAATCCTGCGGGACGCCGGTGGTCAGCGCAAGGGCGTGAAGCACGCCGCCCATGCGCCCCTGGAGGGCGCCGTAGACCATCTGGTGCTGGGCGACGCGGGTCTTGCCCTTGAAGGCCGCGGACAGGACCGTGGCGGCGTAGTGGTCGCCGTCCCCGGCCAGATCCTTGATCTCGATCCGGGCGTCGGGCAGCGCCTCGCGGATCATCGCCTCGATCTCGCGCGCATCCATCGGCATCGGGTTGGCTCCTGACGATCGGAATAAGGGGCTTCAGGCGGGAACGCCGGCCGGCTGGCTCGCCATATAGGCCGGCAGCCAGCCCTCGTGGGTTTCCCGAAGGTCGGCCACCGATATGGTCTCGCCGTGCGGCAGGGTCAAATGGTCGGTCCCGGTGACGCCGACGACGGCGGCGGGAACGCCCTGCGCCGAGGCGCTGTAGAGAAGATCCGGAGCAGTCTCGGGATCGACCGCCAGGAGATAGCGGGCCTGATCCTCGCCGAAGAGGTAGGCGTGGGCCGGCATGCCCGACGGGACCTGGGGCAGAGCGGCGCCGATGCCGCCGGCCATCGCCATCTCGGCCAGCGCCACGGCGAGGCCGCCATCGGAGAGATCGTGGACGGTGTCGACCAGACCTGCGGTGATCAGCCCGCGCACGAAGTCGCCATTGCGGCGCTCGACCGCGAGATCGACGGGCGGCGGAGCCCCTTCCTCGCGGCCGGCGATGACCGAGAGATAGACCGACTGACCGAGCCAGCCGGCGGTCTCGCCGATCAGCACCAGGACGTCGCCGGCGCGCTTGAGGTCGATCGTGGCGTGGCGGGTCACGTCGTCCAGCACACCGACGCCGCCGATGGTGGGGGTGGGCAGGATGCCGACGCCGTTGGTCTCGTTATAGAGCGAGACGTTGCCCGAGACGACGGGGAAGTCGAGCGCCTTGCAGGCCTCGCCGATGCCCTTGAGACAACCGACCAGTTGGCCCATCACCTCGGGCTTCTCCGGGTTGCCGAAGTTCAGGTTGTCGGTGATGGCGAGCGGGCGTCCGCCGACCGCCGTGATATTGCGCCACGCTTCCGCCACGGCCTGCTTGCCGCCCTCGACCGGATCGGCCTCGCAATAGCGCGGGGTGACGTCGGCGGTCATGGCGAGTCCGCGCGGGCCGTCCTCGACCCGCACGATGGCGGCATCGCCGCCCGGCTTCTGCACCGTGTTGCCGCCGATGAAATGGTCGTACTGCTCGTAGACCCAGCGCTTCGAGGACAAGTCGGGCGAGCCGACGAGGCGCTTCAGGGCCTCGGCGCTGCCGACCGTCTCGGGCACGTCGGCGGCGGCGATCACCGGCTGGTGCGTGTTGGCGATGTGCGGCCGGTCGTAGAGCGGCGCCTCGTCGCCGAGTTCCTTGATCGGCAGGTCAGCCATCACGACGCCGTCATGCTTGACGACGAAGCGGAGCGTATCGGTGGTGTGGCCGATGATCGCGAAATCGAGGCCCCACTTCACGAAGATCGCTTCGGCCTCCGCTTCCATACCGGGCTTCAGAACCATGAGCATGCGCTCCTGGCTCTCGGACAGCATCATCTCGTAGGCGCTCATTCCGGTCTCGCGAGCCGGCACCTTCTCGATGTGGAGTTCGACGCCGAGATCGCCCTTGGCGCCCATCTCGACGGCCGAGCAGGTCAGGCCGGCCGCGCCCATGTCCTGGATCGCGATGACGGCGCCCGAGGCCATCAGCTCGAGGCAGGCTTCCAGCAGCAGCTTCTCGGCGAAGGGGTCGCCGACCTGCACGGTCGGGCGCTTCGACTCGGAAGCGTCGTCGAATTCGGCGGACGCCATGGTGGCGCCGTGGATGCCGTCGCGACCGGTCTTCGAGCCGAGATAGACGATCGGATTCCCGACGCCGGTGGCGGCCGCGTAGAAGATCGCATCGGTGCGTGCGAGGCCCACCGCCATGGCGTTGACGAGGATGTTGCCGTCGTAGCGCGGATGGAAGCCCATGGCGCCGCCGACCGTGGGCACGCCGAAGGAATTGCCGTAGCCGCCGATGCCCGCGACCACCCCCGAGACGAGGTGGCGGGTGCGCGGATGGTCGGGCGAGCCGAAGCGCAGGGCGTTGAGGGCCGCGATCGGGCGCGCGCCCATGGTGAACACGTCGCGAAGAATGCCGCCGACGCCGGTCGTCGCGCCCTGGTAGGGCTCGATGAAGCTCGGGTGGTTGTGGCTCTCCATCTTGAAGACGCAGGCGAGGCCGTCGCCGATATCGATGACGCCGGCATTCTCACCGGGCCCCTGGATCACCCAGGGGGCCGAGGTCGGCAGGCCGCGCAGATGCTTGCGGGAGGATTTGTAGGAGCAGTGCTCGTTCCACATGGCCGAGACGATGCCGAGCTCGGTCAGGGTCGGGTCGCGCCCGATCAGGCCGCGGAAACGCGCGTACTCGTCCGGCGTCAGGCCGTGCTGGCGGACCAGTTCGGGGGTGATCGGAACATCGTTGCAGAACATGCGACCCTCTCGGCACGGCCCCCGTCCGGGTCCGGCCGTGCGTCACGGCTCTAAAGCGGAACGCCGCGCCCTGGCAACATGTGATCGCGGATCGAGCCGGTCCGAACCCCTAATCGGGGTCGGTTTCAGCGACCGCGCACCCCTTGGGTTGCTCCGTCACGTTGCGCCAGCGTCGGATCAGGCCGTGGACCGGCTCTGGCCCGGCCACGAAGACGATGTAGTCGAACGCCTCCGGGTCGCGGCTCGACATCAGCAGCTGAAAGTGCATGCGGAACAGGTTCCACTTGCGCCGCGCGATGATGCGCGGCTCGATCAGGTCCTCGATGCGAACATGGATCTCGACCGGGCGATGGGCACGGGGCGCCGGCAGCTTCGAGGCGCTGAGGGGATTGCGCTTGTGAACCGAGAGCCAGTCCCACTTCGCCCGCACGTCGAGCCAGACGATGGCATCCGAAGCCGCCACGCGGGCGAGGGCGGCACGGGTCTCGATGGCGCGCGGATCGAGGGTGATCCACGGGATGACGCTGCCGATGCTCACGAACGACACCGGTGTCCCGCGCCGGCCGAACTCCGGATCCCGGGTCAGGACCCGGTCCAGGGCTTCGAGACCGAGGAAGCTGGAGGAGGAATGGCCGATCACCACGATCTCGGAGGCGCGGCCCTCGGCCCCCCGGATGATGTCGGCGAAGGCGTCCAGGCGGTCTCGCATCCGGGTGTCGGCGCCGCTGGCATGGTCATGTGTGAAGGCGGTGTCGTCGACGAGATGGGCCACGTAGAACGGCTTACCGCGCGTCACCCGCATCAGCACGGCCAGAATGCCGTAGGCCAGGGGGGGCACGGCCAAGAAGACCCAGGGCCGGGCATCGACCGGTGCCAGCGCCGCCAGTCCGGCCGCCACCGCGAGGCTGAGGACGACGAGGAAGAGATAGATGAAGTGGACGCCGATGATCACGCGGGCGAAGCGCCGGGCTTCGCGCCGGAACGGCCGCAGGTAGCCGACCCGCAGCAGGCGGAGCCACAGCGCCGGGACCTCCCAGAGCCGCCGCCCGTTCGACCGGGGAAAGCGGGCGCGCACGATGTCGTCCCAGCGCAGCAGGGTGTATTGGGTCGGTGCGCCGTCGAGGGTCACGGTCCAGTCCAGGGCGAGGCCGTCCGGCGTGCGCTCGGGGTCGCTCACCGTGATCGCCATGCTGCGGCGGACGGCGGCCAGCCGGCTTTCCCGCCGGAAGAGGCCCCAATAGGTCTCGGGCTCACGCGGGTCGAAGCCCGGCATGTAGAAGACCTGACGGGGTTGCGTCGCGGTCGGCTCGGACGGCTGGACGATGAGAAATCCCTCTGTCGGTTGATCCGGACGCATCAGGCCGTCGCACCCGGCATGTCGCCGCGGCTGGCTCCGGGATCGGTGCGATTCGCCGATCTCGGCCTCGGACCACCCCAGTCCCTACACGAGTCGCGACGAAACCAACGAGTCCGAAAGCGCATCAGGCGCCCGTTGCCGGCGCGTGCGCGAGAAATTCCGCGATGGCGCCGACGAAGCGTTCGCCATAAGCCTCGCGCTTGCGCTCGCCGACGCCGTGGACGGTGCGCAGCGCGTAGAGATCGACAGGCTTGGTGCGCGCCATCTCGATCAGCGTCCGGTCCGGGAAGACCATGAAGGCGGCAATGCCCTCGGCCCGGGCGATGGTGGCGCGCAGGCCGCGCAGGTGCTGGAACAGGGCCTCGGTGGCCGGATCGAGATCCAGGCTCGCATCGTCGCGGGTCGCCCCGCGCTTGCGGTCGCGCGGTTCGGCCACCTTCGGCTCGGGATCGGGGCGCATCTGGATCGGTTCTCGGCCGAACAGGATCGCCTCGCCCTTGTCGGTGAGGGAGAGCCCGCCGAAACCGTCGCCGTTCTCGGTCACGGCGCCGGCCGCGAAGAGCTGGCGCAGCATCGCGCGCCAGGCGGCGATGGGCTTGTCGGCGCCGACCCCGAAGGTCTTGAGCGCCACGTGGCCGTTGCGCCGGATCGTGTCAGATTCCTTGCCATGGACCACGTCGCAGACATAGGCGGCGCCGAAGCGCTGGCCGGTGCGCACGATGGCCGAGAGCAGCTTCTGAGCCGGCACCGTGGCGTCGATGAGCGAAACGCCGCTGCGGCACAGGTCGCAGCGGCCGCAGGGCTCGCTCGCCTCGCCGAAATAGCCGAGGAGCGACTGGCGCCGGCAGGTGGCGCCCTCGCATAGCGCGATCATTGCCTCGAGCTTGCGCCGCTCGACCCGGCGGCGCTCGTCCGGCACCTCCTTCTCGTCGATCTGGCGCCGGCGCAGGGCCATGTCGTCGAGGCCGTAGATGGTCAGGGTGTCGGCCGGCAGACCATCGCGGCCGGCGCGACCGATCTCCTGGTAATAGCCCTCGACGTTGGAGGGCATGTCAGCATGGCAGACGAAGCGCACGTCGGGCTTGTTGATGCCCATGCCGAAGGCGACGGTGGCGGTCATCACGACGCCGTCCTCTTGCAGGAAGGTGTCCTGGTTCTTCATGCGCGTGCCCTGGTCAAGGCCGGCATGGTAGGGCAGGGCGTTGAAGCCGTCCTTGGCCAGGGTCTCGGCCAGCTGCTCGGTACGCTTGCGCGACGAGCAGTAGATGATCCCGCTCTCGGCGCGCCGGTGGCGCAGGAAGCGCTCGATCTGCCGGGTCGGATTGTCCTTCGGCGCGAAGGTCAGGCGGATGTTCGGCCGGTCGAAGGAGTGGACGAAGGCCTTCAGCTCGCGCCCGGCAGGGAACAGCCGCTCGGTGATGTCGGCCCGCGTCGCCTTGTCGGCGGTGGCGGTGAGCGCCACGGTCTGGACGTTGCCGAGGGCTTCGCGCGCCCGGGCGAGGTCCCGGTACTCGGGCCGGAAATCGTGGCCCCATTGCGAGACACAGTGGGCCTCGTCGACGGCGAGCCGCCGCACGCCGGCGCCCTTCAGGGCGTCCATCAGCCCTTCCATCATCAGCCGCTCGGGCGAGACGAAGAGCAGGCGCAGGTCGCCACTGCGGATCTTGCGCCAGGTCTCGCGCGACGTCGCCTCGGCGACCGAGGAGTTCAGGGTCGCGGCCGCAACGCCGAATCCCAGCATCTGCTGCACCTGATCGTGCATCAGGGCGATCAGCGGCGAGACCACGACGGTCAGGGACGATTCGACCAGGGCCGGCAGCTGGTAGGTCATCGACTTGCCGGAGCCCGTGGGCATCACGGCGAACACGTCGGTCCCGTCGAGGACGGCTCCGATCACCTCGTCCTGGCCGGGCCGGAAATCATCGTAGCCGAAGGTGGTCTTCAACGCGGCGCGAGCCTCGTCGAGGCGACTGGTCATCGGAATCCTGATCGTCTGTCGGAGTGAGACACGGCGGAGGCGGCCGCCGAAACGGCAAGGGCGGCAATCGCGGCGATCGCGCCGACAGGAGCCTTCCATGCCTCTGAACCATCCGGAGCGCCGAGGTCAATCACCGCGCGGGGGACTGGTCCGCGCAGGGCTCCGGGTCCGGATTTTCGCCGGGCCGGGTGGGGCATGCATGGCCCACCCCGCACCGGGCGGCACGGCGCGACCCGGGGCCTTTAAGCGGACGGAAAGATCCCTCCTCGATCCTGGCGGATGCGTTCGCCACCGGCGCGCGCATGTCCGGCATCCCCGTCGCGAGCCTCATCGAGCCATGATGGTCATCCCGTTTCTCGGCGTGTCGGGCGCTCTCGCGGCCGCCCTGGTGGGTCGGCGCTCCCTCGCGCTCGGCCTCTGGGGCGTCTCGCTCATCGCGCTCCTCCTGCTGTTTCGCCAACACGCCTCCGACGCGCTGAACCTAACCTTCTGAAAGCCGGATCCCGTGACAGACGCCCTTCTCACGCCGGTCGGGGCACGCGCCCTGAACGCCCTTGGGCTTACCGGTTGCAGCGCCATTCTCCTTGTCGCCTTCGGCTATCAGGTGGTCGACGGCGAGTTGCCCTGTCCGCTCTGCATCCTCCAGCGCGCCGCCTTCGCGGCCGCCGGAATGGGCTTTGCCCTGAACGTCTGCCTCGGCGCACGCCCCGGGCACTACGCGATCGTCGTCCTGGGCTCCGTCGCCGGCTTCGGCATCGCCGCCCGGCAGACCCTGCTGCACATCGTGCCCGGCACGGGGGTCTACGGTTCGGCCCTGTTCGGGCTGCACTTCTACGTCTGGTCACTGATCGCCTTCGCGGGCCTGATCGTGGCCGCCGCGATCCTGTGCTTCTTCGAAGGTCAGTTCGCAGCGCGCGATCGACCGTCGAGCCGAGCCCGGATCGGGGGCTTCGGCCTCGCCAGCGTGCTCCTGTTCCTCGCGATCACCCTGGCCAATGCGGGCTCGACCCTGGCGGAATGCGGCGGCGGCCTCTGCCCCGACAATCCCACCCGCTATGAGTTCTGGGATTCGCTGCTCGGCCGCTAGGGCGACGTCGGGGCTGCCCGAACCCGCTGGCGGTGCGAACCGGCCCTCCGCTCAGCGCAGGGCGATGGCGGCCGCGGCCCCCGCCATGACGATCGCCGAGCCCTGGTTGATCCGGCGGCGGGCGCGACGGGCGGTGAAGATGCGTCGCGCCCGCACCGCCGCGAGGACGTACAGATGGGACAGATCGACGACGCTCGGGAGCAGGGCCAGGAAGAACAGGATCACCTTCGGGTTGCCGAGGGTCATGGCGAGGCCGCCCAGAAACGCCCGGATGGTGTCCTAGCGCGAGGTCGTGGCGATCGCGGGGGCATCCACCGAGGCGGTCCAGGTCTTCCAGGCGAGATAAACGAGATAGAGGATGCCGGCGACCTTCAGGGCCAGGAAGATCGGGGCCGCGGCCTGCGCCAGGAGGGCGAAGCCGCCGGCCGCGATGGCGAACCAGGTCAGATCCCCCAGGATCTTGCCGAGGACGAAGCCGGCGATGCCGCGGGACCCGCTGGTGATAACCCGCGCCACCAGGGCGGCGATGCCCGGGCCGGGGGAGGCTACGACCCCGGCATAGATCATCGCGAATAGGGCAAGGCTGGAAATCGGCATGGTCGCGAAGCGCGTCAATCGCGGGCGATTCGCCCGTCCAGCACCCTTACCATGTCGGCCCGCCCTTCAAGCTCCCCGAACAGCGCCGGGTCGGCCCCCGTCATCCAGACCTGGCCGTGCAGGGCCTCCAGCGCATCGAACAGGCCGGCCCGCCGGCGGGGATCGAGATGCGCCGCGACCTCGTCGAGGAGGATCACCGGCGCGAGCCCGCTCATCGCCTGAACGAGCCGGGCATGGGCCAGCACGAGCCCGATCAGCAGCGCCTTCTGCTCGCCGGTCGAGGCGGTGGCGGCCGGTACGTCCTTCGGGCCATGGCGGACCACGAGGTCGCTGGTCTGCGGCCCGCTCAGCGTTCGGCCCGCCGCCCGATCGCGGGCGCGGCCCTGGCGCAGGGCCGAGCGGAAGCGGTCCTCGGCCTCGATCGCCGGCCACACCGCCACGAGGTCGTCGAGGTCGCCCTCCAGGCGCAGGCCGGCCCAGGGGAAGGGCTGGGCGTCGTCACGGCTCTCAGCGATGAGCCGGTCGAGGCGCTCGGCGGTCTCGCGCCGGGCCAGTGCGACCGCGACGCCGAGTTCCGCGACTTCGCGCTCGACCGCATCGAGCCATTGGCCATCCGTCGGTCGCTCATCCAGCAGGCGGTTGCGCGAGCGCAGCGCCCGTTCGAGCGCGTTGACGCGGGCGCCGTGAGTGGCGTCGACCGCCAGCACCAGCCGATCAAGGAAGCGGCGGCGATCGCCCGCCGGCCCCCGGAACAGGCCGTCGAGGTCGGGTGTCAGCCAGACCACCCGGAAAAATTCAGAGAAGGCGACCGGGGAGGGCGCGGTGGCCCCGTCGATCCGGCACAGGCGCGCGGCCCGGCCGTCGAAGCCGGGCGGTTCGTAGCCGGTCCCGATCCGGTGTTCGGTTTCGTCGCCCGACTGTGTCGCCCCAGCCAGCGACATGGACACGGCGAACCCGCCCGGCCCGCCGGTCCGCGGCATCGCCGACAGGTCGGCGCGGCGCAGGCCGCGTCCCGGAGAGAACAGCGAGATGGCTTCGAGGAGGTTGGTCTTGCCGGCACCGTTCTCGCCCACCAGGGCGACGAAGCGACGGTCGACCGCAAGGTCGAGGTCGGCGTGGTTCCGGAAGTCGCGGCAGATCAGACGGGTGAGACGCACCCGCCAGCCCTTAGCCGATCACCCGCATCCTGTCTCGCGCCGCGACGCAGGACGCGCCGATCACACCCGCATCGGCATCAGGACGTAGAGGGCGGCCGCGCCCTCGCGATCCTGGATCAGGGTCGGGGAACCCGGATCGGCCAGCTTGAACAGGGCGGTGTCACCCTCGAGCTGGCTCGTAATGTCGAGGAGGTAGCGGGCGTTGAAGCCGATATCGAGGGCGGGGGCGTCGTAGTCGACGTCGAGTTCCTCGGTGGCGCTGCCGGAATCCGGGTTGTTCACCGAGAGGGCCAGGCGGCCCTCTTGAACGGCCAGCTTCACTGCGCGGCCGCGCTCGGACGAAATCGTCGAGACACGGTCGACGGCCTTGGCGAAGACGTCGCGCTCGACCGTCAGGAACTTGTCGTTGCCCGAGGGAATCACGCGCTGGTAGTCCGGGAAGGTCCCGTCGATCAGCTTCGAGATCAGAACCACGCCGCTGGCGAACTTGAAGCGGATCTTGGCCGGCGACAGGTCGATCTCGACGCTTTCGCCGCCATCCTCCACGAGCTTGATGATCTCCGCCACCGCCTTGCGGGGCACGATGATGCCCGGCATGTCGCGGCTGCCCTCGGGCGCCTCGATCTCCACGCGGGCGAGGCGGTGCCCGTCGGTGGCGACGCCGCGCATGCGCAGCGTCCCGTCGACCTCGATGGTGTGGAGATAGATGCCGTTGAGGTAGTAGCGCGTCTCCTCGGTGGAGATCGCGAACTGCGTCTTCTCGATCAAGCGCTTCAGGTCGGACGCCGCGATCACGAAGCGGGTCGGCAGCTCACCGGCGGCCAGATCGGGAAAATCCCCCTCCGGGAGGGCGCCGAGCGAGAAGCGCGAGCGTCCCGACCGGATGGTCATCTGGCCGGTCTCGCCGCTGGTCTCGAGGGAGACCTGGGCGCCGTCCGGCAGCTTGCGAACGATGTCGTAGATGACGTGGGCGGGCACCGTGGTGGCACCGGCATCGACCACGTCGGCCGGAATGGTTTCCGTCACCTCGATGTCGAGGTCGGTCGCCCGCAGCTCCAGGCCGCCGGCGTCACAGCGGAGCAGGACGTTGGACAGGATCGGAATGGTATTCCGGCGCTCCACCACGCGGTGCA
Source organism: Methylobacterium sp. Leaf113 (assembly GCF_001423325.1). Classification (NCBI taxonomy): domain Bacteria; kingdom Pseudomonadati; phylum Pseudomonadota; class Alphaproteobacteria; order Hyphomicrobiales; family Methylobacteriaceae; genus Methylobacterium; species Methylobacterium sp. Leaf113. The sequence goes on along the minus strand of NZ_LMNJ01000053.1, from coordinate 91,330 downwards.
CGTGGCCGAGCGACCGAAGGAGGGCCGCACGCTCGACAGTGACTCTCATGGTTTGAACTCGTGGTCTCTCGTCGGACGTCGCCAAAACGGGCGCGATCGACGCGCTCCGGTTCCACGTGCGTCCTGGCACCGTGGCCGCTGAACTTGGCGAAGCCTCCCGGCGAACGCAAGTGCGAGAGGCCGGCTATCCCGCGGCGGATTCGGGGCGTCGCATAACGGCGCGACACCCCGGCACGCTCAATCCTGCAGCATGCGCTTCAGGAGCTCGACCTCGTCGTTCAGGACGTTGTCCTCGCCGATCAGCTTGTCGATCTTGCGCACGGCGTGCAGCACGGTGGTGTGATCGCGACCGCCAAAGCGGCGGCCGATCTCCGGCAGCGAGCGCAGGGTGAGCACCTTCGACAGGTACATCGCGATCTGGCGCGGCTTGACCACGGCGGCGGTGCGCCGTTCGGACAGGATGTCGGAGCGCGAGACGTTGTAGCGCGAGGCCACCAGCTTCTGGATGTCCTCGATCTTGATGCGCTTGGGCTCGCGGTTCTTCACGAGGTCGCGAATCGCCGCCTCGGCGGTCTCCATCGTCACGGCCGCGCCCGTCAGGGTGGCGTGCGCCAGCAGCCGGTTCACGGCGCCCTCGAGGTCCCGGCCATTGGCGGTGATCGCCCGGGCGACGTAGGTCGCCACGGTGGGCGAGACTTCGAAGCTCGGATGCGAGACCTGCACGGCGGCGAGCCGCGCCGAAAGGATCGAGGTGCGCAGCTGCTCGTCGAGGGTGCCGATCTCGACCACGAGGCCGCCGGCGAGGCGCGAGCGGACCCGCTCCTCCAGGGCCTCCAACTCGGTCGGCGGACGATCGGAGGCCACCACGACCTGGCGCCCGGCATCGATCAGCGCGTTGATGGTGTGTCCAAACTCCGCCTGGATCGACTTGCCCTGGATGAACTGGACGTCGTCGAGGATGAGGAGGTCGATGGCCCGCAGGCGCTCCTTGAAGGCCAGGGCGTTCTGAGTCTTCAGGGCGTTGACGAAGCCGTACATGAAGCGGTCGGCAGTGAGATAGATCACCCGGCGGCCGGATTCGCGGGCGGCATGGCCGATACCGTGCAGCAGGTGGGTTTTGCCCAGGCCGACACCGGCATGGAAGTAGAGCGGGTTGTAGAGCGCCCCCTGTCCGTCGTGCCGGGCGACGCGCTCGGCGGCGGCGTGCGCCAGGGCGTTCGAGCGGCCGACGACAAAGCTCGCGAAGGTCAACCGGTTGTCGAGGGGAGCGCCGTTGAGATCGCCGCCCGCGTCGCCGCGGGGCGCCGGATGGGTTTCACTGTCGGAGCCGACGCTCGATTCGCCGTGCGACGGCATCGTGTTGCCGGCGGCTTGCAGGCGGGCCAGCGGGCTCGCGGCGTTGCTGGTCTTCGGGGTGCTGGTGGCGGGACGCACGGCGGCGGAGGGGCCGCGCACCGACACGTCCAGGCGCGAGACCGATTCGACTTCGCTGCGGAAGGTGTTCAGCACCCGGTCGAGATAATGGGATTCGATCCAGCTCTTGAGGAATCGCGTCGGGACCGTGAGCCGGGCCGTGCCGTCGACGACCTCCACGAGTTCGAGCCGGGCGAACCAGCTGGCGAAGACATCTTCGCCGAGTTCGGCCCGCAGGCGCCGCTTCACCCGAGCCCAGGCGGCCACCGTATCGGGTCCGCTCACGCCGCTCATGCCCATCTCGGCATTGCCGGATACGCTACCGTCGACATGCATCATCGCTCTCCTCGTGCCGAGGACGGAGGGCCGCCACCGGTACGTACGCACACTTGACTGAAGTCGCGTCCCGCGAGGCATTCGCGAGACCCAGATCGCCACCCAAAAGTCAATCGACTCCGGGAGGCCTTTTGTCGATGAAGCAAGCCTATCAACAATAAGCTACGGTTCTCCTAACAGCGGGACTAACGGGGATAGCAAAAATTGCGGCAATTCCGACGCGGGTTACGTCCCCTGAGTCCAGTCGCGAATCCCACCTTGTGGATGATTCGATCTCGACTCGATGGTGCTGAGAATTTGTTGGTTCATCATGACACATCGTTAAGCTACACTCGCGGGACAGGCGTCGCAACAGAACAGATTCAAATGAGGGTTAACGCCTTCTTTCAGAGATTGTCCTGATTCGGGAGTCGCCGGCCGAGCATTCGTGACGAATTCAAACCAAGCGCCGCCGATGCGCGCAGCAGTGAAGCGCGACTGCTGCCAAGAGGCTCCGATCAACGCCGAACGCGCTTCCGGTTGACCGACGCCGAAAACGAAAAAAGCCCGGCATCGCTGCCGGGCTTTTTCAGTCGCGTCTGGAAGAAAGGTTTAGGCGGCGAGCGCCTTCACCCGCGCGGCGAGGCGCGAGACCTTCCGAGAGGCGTTGTTCTTGTGCACGATGCCGTGCTGAGCGGCCCGCATGATCTCGGGCTCGGCGGCGCGGAGGGCGGTCAGCGCATTCGACTGATCACCGGTGGCGATGGCCTCCTCGACCTTGCGGACGAAGGTGCGCATGCGGCTGCGACGCGAGCGGTTGACCGCGGTGCGCTTCGCAATCTTGCGGGTCATTTTCTTGGCCGACACGGTGTTGGCCATGGGGCATCCTCGTCACGTTTGAGGCGATCGCGACGAGCCCTCGGGCTGTGATGTCGGTGGATCGCGTGCAGGTTGTTCGGGCAATGGCGAAGCCGACGATCGCGGTAAGCGCGCCCGTCGGCGATGTGGGCTCTATAAACACGCGTTGCCGATCCGTCAACGGAACGTCATCGTGGCGTCGTCAGGCTTCCGGCCACCGAGGCCTGCCGAACCTGTCAAACAGCGGGGCGACGGATGGCGAACGAGGCGGACCAGGCAAGGATCGACCAGTATCGGCCGCTCTCGGGCATGGAGACGCCGCGCTTTGTCGGGCTCGCCAGCTTCATGCGACTCCCGATTCTCGCCCCGGCCGAGGCTCCGGGCCGAATCGATATCGGTCTCGTCGGCATTCCGTTCGACGGCGCCACCACCAACCGGCCGGGCGCACGCCTGGGTCCGCGCGGCGTGCGCGAAGCCTCCACCGGCACCCGCGCCCGCAATGCCGCCACGGGCATCGCGCCCTACGACCTCGCGGCCTGCGCCGATCTCGGCGACGTGCCCATCAATCCCATCGACGTCGGCGCGACCGCGCGCGCCATCGAGGCGTTCTACCGGCCTCTGGCGGAAGCCGGCATCGTGCCGCTCTCGGTCGGCGGCGACCACTTCGTCACCTACCCGGTGCTGCGCGCGCTCGGTCGCTCCCGCCCGGTCGGGCTTATCCATATCGATGCCCACAGCGATACCGACGACGCACAATATGACGGAACCCGCCTGACGCACGGCACGCCGTTCCGCCGCGCCATCGAGGACGGCGTCCTCGACCCGAGACGGATGGTGCAGATCGGGCTGCGCGGCAGCATCGATTCGGCGGACGAGCTCGACTGGGCCCGGGACCAGGGCGTCCGCATCGTACCCATGGAAGCGGTGATCGCCCGCGGGCTGCCGGAGGTGCTGGCGGAGGCTCGCAGCGTCGTCGGGACGGCGCCGGCCTATCTGAGCTTCGACATCGACGCCCTCGACCCCGCCTATGCGCCCGGTACCGGCACGCCGGAGATGGGAGGCTTCACCGCCCGGGAAGCCCTGCAGATCGTGCGGGCTCTGCGCGGGCTCGATCTCATCGGCGCCGACGTGGTCGAGGTCGCGCCACCTCTCGACCCGTCGGGGATAACGGCGCTGGCCGGAGCGACCCTCACCTTCGAGATCCTGTGCCTCCTGGCGGAGGCCGTCGCGGCGCGGCGCGATTGACTTCGTGCGATTGACGCGGCGCGTCCCGTCCGGGAAGGCTGCGCCGGCGATGATGCAGGAGACACGCTTGAGCGACGCCATCACCCTCTACCACGCGCCGCAGACGCGCTCGTCCGGCGTGCGTATCCTCCTGGAGGAACTCGGGGCCCCGCATCGTCTCGAGGTCATCGACCTGCGTTCGGGGCAGGGACGGGATGCCGCCTACCTCGGGATCAATCCCCTCGGGAAAGTCCCGGCTTTGCGCCACGGCGAGGCGCTGATTACCGAGCAGGCGGCGATCTACCTCTACCTCGCCGACCTGTTTCCTGAGCGCGGCTTGGCTCCCCCGATCGGCGACCCGCTGCGCGGGCCGTACCTGCGCTGGATGGTGTTTCACGGATCGAGCTTCGAGCCGGCGGTGGTCGACCGGGCGCTCCAGCGCGAGGCCGGCCCCCGGGCGATGTCGCCCTACGGGGATTTCGATGCCGTCCTGAAGGCGGTTGTGGACGCCCTGTCGTCGGGACCGTGGCTTCTCGGCGAGCGGCACTCGGCGGCCGACGTTCTCTGGGGAGCCACCCTGGGATGGACGACGCGCTTCAAGCTCGTACCGGAGGAGCCCGCGATCATGGCCTACCTCGCCCGTGTCGCAGCCCGTCCGGCCGTTCTCAAGATGATGGCGGAGGACGCCGCTCTCTCGGCGAAGATGGAGGCGGCGCGGGCCTGACCGCGCGACCGACCGCAGAGGAACAACCGATCAGCGGAACGCTCAGCCGCGCGGCAGGGGCGTTCCGGTGCTGGTGATCGCCAGGTCGGACGCCGGTGCGGCGGGGCCGAAGGCGGCGATGAGGTGGACGCCGATCACCGGGCCGAACACCAGGGTCATCATCACGGCCATGATCAGCGCGACATTGGCATCGCCCGGCGCGGCGCGCCGTGGCTTGGAACGGCGCGCCTTGACGCGGACTAGTTTCGATCCGTCGACGCGGCGGAAGCTCAGGGTCCGCACCGGGGCGACGGCACCACGCAGACGCGGAAGGGCATTCGAGAAGGTCATCGGCTCACCTCATTCGACCGGGCCATCGCAGGCCGGTCGCGGGCGAGCCCGATCAAGCGATCAGGCGCGGGTCTCGCGGAGGGCCGTCGGCAGCGCGGTCCATCGACTACTGTCGCTGGGCATTAGGGTCGGGAGTTCCTGTGGAGCCGCATGGGCGAGCGGGATGTGCTGCACGTGCGAACGACGCCGAAATGATGCGGCGGGAGGCGTTAGTCAAGGCTTAACGCGCCGGCGCGCGATCGGCTCCGCAGGCTTTTGCGGATCGCCGGAGCTCAGGCGTTGAGCAGGCCGGCGAAGTGCCGGATCAGGCGCCGGCCGACCTCGTCCTTGTCGAGGGTCGGCCAGGTTTCGACCGTGCCGTCGCGCCCGACGAGATGCACGGTGTTGGCGGTGCCGCCCATGACGCCACCGGCCGGCGAGACGTCGTTGGCGACGATGAGATCGCAGCCCTTGCGGGCGATCTTGGCGCGGGCGTTGTCGAGGACCGTGTCGGTCTCGGCCGCGAAGCCGATCACGAGGCGCGGGCGCCCGGCCGTCCGCCCGGCGATGGTGGCGAGGATGTCCGGGTTCTCCACCAGGGCGAGGGGAGCCGGCGCGGTCCCGTCCTTCTTGATCTTCGACGCGCGGGTCTCGGCCGGGCGCCAGTCGCCGACGGCAGCGGCGAAGATGGCGAGATCGGCCGGCAGGGCGGCCTCGACCGCCGCCAGCATCTCGCGCGCGGTCTCGACCGGGACCACCCGTACACCGGCCGGGGCCGGGATCAGAACCGGCCCGGAGACCAGGGTCACGTCGGCCCCGGCGGCGGCGGCGGCGGCCGCGATGGCGTGGCCCTGCCGTCCGGAGGATCGATTGGCGAGGTAGCGCACCGGGTCGATCGGCTCATGGGTCGGCCCGGAGGTTACGAGAACGCGCTTTCCGGCGAGCGGTCCGGCGGGTGGTGCGCCCGGCGCGGATCGTCCGGCGAGGAAGCCGAAGCCTGCGGACGGCCGAGTCTCGGACGGCTGCGTTTCCGCCTCGGAGCCATCGGCCAGGAGCGCTTCCACCGCGTCGGCGATCTCGGACGGTTCGGCGAGGCGCCCCGGGCCGAACTCCGCCTCCGCCATGGCGCCGTCGTTGGGGCCGATGACGCGGACGCCGTCGCCCTTGAGGGTCGCGAGGTTTCGCTGGGTCGCGGGGTGCTGCCACATCCGCACGTTCATGGCCGGTGCGATCAGGATCGGCAGCGTGGTGGCGAGGAGCACGGTGGCGGCCAGATCCGAGGATTCGCCGGTGGCCATCCGGGCCATCAGGCTGGCGGTGGCGGGCGCCACCACGATGGCGTCCGCATCCCGCGCCAGCTTGATGTGGCCGATATCCGCTTCCTCGGCCCGGTCGAACAGGTCGGTATGGGCGCGCTCGCCGGCCAGGGCCGCCGCCGCCAGGGGCGTCACGAATTCCTGTGCCCCCTTGGTCAGCAGGGGTCGGACCTGCGCTCCGCGCTCACGCAGGCGCCGGATCAGGTCCAGCGCCTTGTAGGCGGCGATGCCGCCCCCGATCACGAGGAGGATGCGGCGGTTCTGGAGCGGGCGGGTCATGATCCGGAACCCCTTAAGGCAAAGCAATCAGGCCGGCGCAAAAGCTACCGGAAGGCCATCACCAGCGCACCGATGGCGATGCCCCAGAGGGCCAGCGTCGACCAGATCGCGCGCCGGCGCTCGGCCCGCGCGAAGGCGTCGAGGCTTTTGCCGTCGCCCGAGCCGGCCTCGTCGAGGCGCACCAGGATGCGGCGCAGGCGCTGGGCGAGGTCGGGGAGGTCCGAGACCACGTCGGTGATGGTGAGGGCGGCGCGGCCCAGACTCTCGACACGTCCCACCGGCCCGAGGTTGCGGGCGATCCAGGAGCGCACCACCGGCTCGGCGCCGGTCCACATGTCGAGTTGCGGATCGAGGGAGCGGGCGACGCCCTCGACCACCACCATGGTCTTCTGCAGCATCACCAGCTCGGTGCGGGTGCTCATGTCGAACAGGGCGGTGATGTCGAACAGCAGGGTCAGCACCTTGGCCATCGAGATCTCGTCGGCCTTGCGCTGGTGGATCGGCTCGCCGATCGCCCGGATGGCCTGGGCGAAATCCTCCACCGAGTGGTGCGCCGGCACGTAGCCGGCCTCGAAATGCACCTGGGCCACGCGCTTGTAGTCGCGCAGGATGAAGCCGAGCAGGATCTCGGCCAGGAACCGGCGCTCCATGTGCCCGAGGCGGCCCATGATGCCGAAATCCACCGCCACCAGGGTACCGGTCGGATCGACGAACAGGTTCCCGGGATGCATGTCGGCGTGGAAGAAGCCGTCCCGGATGGCATGGCGCAGGAACGACTGGATCACCGCCCGGCCGAGGGCCTTCGGATCATGTCCGGCGGCCACGATGGCGGCGCGATCATTGAGGCGGATCCCCTCGATCCACTCGCTCGCCAGGACGTCGCGGCCGGTCAGCTCCCAGTCGGGTTTGGGCACGCGGAAATCGGCATCGTCGCGGGTGTTCTGCGCGAGTTCGGACATCGCGGCCGCTTCGAGCCGGAAATCCATCTCCATCATCACGGAGCGCGCCAGGATCTCGACCACCTCGCGCGGTCGCAGGCGCTCAGCCTTGGGCGACAGCACGTGCACCACCCGCGCCATGAAGCGCATGACCTGGAGGTCGCGCTGGAAGCGCTCGCGCACGCCGGGGCGCATGATCTTGATCGCCAGGACGCGCACGGCCCCCTCCTCGTCGAGGATATGGGCCTTGTGGACCTGGGCGATCGAGGCCGCCGCGATGGGTGGGCTGAACGAGACGAAGAGCTGTCCCACCGGCCGCCCGAGGGTGGCCTCGACCACCCGGATGGCGACGTCCTGCGGGAAGGGCGGAACCCGGTCCTGAAGCGTTTCCAGGTCGCGCGCCGCCTCCATGCCGACGATGTCGGGACGGGTGGCGAGGAACTGGCCGAACTTGACGTAGCTCGGACCCAGGCGGGTCAGGGCGCGCTGCAGGGGGCCGGCGCCGCTTCCGAGGCCAGGACGCTCCAACATCCGCCCGAGGCGCAGAGCGAAGCGGAGATGCGGCGGCAGCTCGGCGGAATCGACCAGCGCCAGGGCGCCCTCGCGGGCGAGCACGAAGCCGACCTGCGCGCCCCGGGCCAGATGAACGACGGCGCCGAGCATCAGGACGCCCGGCCCGTCGCGAGAGCCACCCTCACGAGACCTTCCAGCCCGAATGGATCGCCACGATGCCGCCGGTCAGCGGCCGGTGGCTGACATGGCGGAAACCCGCCGCCTCGATCATCCCGGCGAAGCGGCCGGGGGAGGGGAACTTGCGGATCGATTCCACGAGGTAGCGGTAGGAATCGGCGTCCCCCGCCACCTGCGCCCCGAGGCGCGGAATCACGTGGAACGAGTAGGCGTCGTAGATCCGATCGAGCACCGGCAGGTCGACCTTGGAAAATTCCAGACAGAGGAAACGGCCGCCCGGCTTCAGCACCCGGTGCGCCTCCGCCAGGGCCTTGTCGATGCGCGGCACGTTCCGGATGCCGAACGCGATGGTGTAGGCGTCGAACTGCTCGGGCGGCAGCGGCAGCGCCTCGGCATTGGCGGTCACGAAATCGATCCGCCCCGTGAAGCGGTCTCCCGCCCGCTCGGCGCCGACCCGAAGCATCGCCTCGTTGATGTCGAGGACGGTAGTGTGGGTGGCGGGACCACCCGCCTCCAGGGCCCGGAACGCGATATCGGCGGTACCGCCGGCGACATCGAGGTGGCGGAAGGGCCGGTTGCGCGGGGGCCGCAGCATCGAGATCAGGTGCGACTTCCAGGCGCGGTGGAGTCCGCCCGACATCAGGTCGTTCATGAGGTCGTAGCGCTTGGCGACCGAGCGGAACACGTCGTCGACGCGCCCCTGCTTCTCGTCGAGCGCCACGTTCTCGAAGCCGAAATGCGTGCTCGCCGCCTCTTCGGACTGCGCGACCGACCGTTTGACCGAACTCATGGACCACCCTCTCGCGGACGCTCATAGCGAAACGTGGCCGAAATCGCCATCTGCCTTGCGGACGGTTTCACCATCGGCGAAGCCGCACAGGACCCGGCGGTCCCGCCGCATATGACCCGGCGGTCCCGCCGCACCTGACCCACGCCAACGCCGCACCGAGATCCCGATCCCGCCCATGCCCGAACTTCCGGAAGTCGAAACCGTCCGCCTCGGCCTCGCGCCGGCCCTGGTGGGGACCCGCTTCGCCCGAGTCGTCCTGCGGCGGCCGAACCTGCGCTTCCCGTTCCCCGCGCGCTTCGCGGAGCGCCTGGAGGGGCACAGGGTCACGGATCTGGCGCGACGGGCGAAGTACCTGGTGGCCACCCTCGATTCCGGCGAATCGCTCATCATGCACCTGGGCATGACCGGCCGCTTCGACGTGGCGTTACCCGACGGTCGCAACCTGTCGCCGGGGGACTTCTACCTCGAGGGCGCGCAGGGCAACGCCAAGCACGACCACGTGGTGATGGCGATGTCGAACGGCGCGACCGTGACCTATAACGACGCCCGGCGCTTCGGCTTCATGGACCTCGTCCCGACCGAGACGCTTTCGGCCAGCCGTCACTTCGCCGGGATGGGCCTCGAGCCCCTGAGTGCGGCGCTGACGCCGGAAGCCGTGGCGTGCCTGTTCCGAGGCAAGATCACACCGCTGAAGGCCGCACTCCTCGACCAGCGCCTGATCGCGGGCCTGGGCAACATCTATGTCTGCGAGGCTTTGCATCGGGCGGGACTCCACCCCGAGACGCGGGCAGGAGCCCTGGCCAAGCCGGATGGCACGCCCACGCCGAAGGCGCGCCGGCTCGCCCGGGTGATCGGCGAGGTGCTGACGGAGGCGGTGGCGGCCGGCGGCTCGACCTTGCGGGACTACGCCCATCCCGATGGCGGCAGCGGCGCTTTCCAGCATGCTTTCCGCGTCTACGATCGTGTCGGCCATTCCTGTAGCGGCAAAGCCTGTACTGGTACGATCGAGAGGATCATTCAATCCGGACGGTCGACATTCTTCTGCGCGACCTGTCAGCCCCGATCCGCGAAATAACAGCGCAGGATTCCGCCGCTTCTCGTCGCTGATGACAACGAGGGATGTCGGACGTTAAACCTCATTTGATATTTCGCTGCGACCATCATCTCCGGCGAACGGAATTCCGGTTCTTCGGAAGACTGGGTGCCCAACCATAAGCTTACAGGTTTTGGCCCCATACAATCAGGTTGGGAACAGCGCGGGGAGGGCGCTGTGTCTGCCTGATCCGTGTCGCCGACCCCTCGGAATCCAGGGCGCGCATGTACCCCATCGCCAGCAACGAAGCGGACCGCCTGAAGGCGCTGCGAGACCTCGAGATCCTGGATGCCGAAGCGGAACCGCATTTCGACGCCATATGTCGCACGGCGACGGCCCTGTTCGGCATGCCGATCTCCTACGTCTCGCTGATCGCGGAGGATCGTCAGCACTTCATGGCCCGGTGCGGTCTCGACCTCGACGGCACGACCCGCGAGGGAGCATTCTGCAACTACGCCATCCTGTCCGATGCGGTGTTCGTGGTCGAGGACGCCTGGGAGGATGCCCGCTTCTCCGGCAGTCCCCTGGTCATCGGGCCACCCCATGTCCGCTTCTATGCCGGCGCTCCGCTGATCGCATCGACGGGGCACCGAGTCGGCATCCTCTGCGTCCTCGATACCAAACCGCGCCGGTTCTCCCCCGACGATCGCGCCCGGTTGCAGGATCTCGCCTCGGTGGTCAGCGCTCAGTTGAGCCTGCATCGGGCGAAGGCCAAGCTGCGCGAGCGCGAGGCGCATTACCGGCTGCTGGCCGAGAACAGCTCCGACATGGTGATCTGGGCGACTCTCGACACCGTTCGCCGCTACGTGTCGCCCGCCTCCCGAACCCTGCTGGGATACGAGGCCGACGACCTCATCGGCACCCGTCCAATGGATCATGTCCATCCCGCCGATGCCGAAGCCTATGGCCGGCTTCTGAACGACCTCTGCGAGGCCCGCGTGACGCAGGCGGTCTCGACCCAGCGCTACCGACGCAAGGATGGCAGCTGGATCTGGGTCGAGGTGAATTTCAACCTCACCTACGAGGCGGACGGTGAACGCCCCAACGGCTACGTGGCGGCGGCGCGCGACATCACGGCCCGCAAGGAAGCGGAGTTCCGGATCGCCCACATGGCGCGCCACGACGCACTCACCGACCTCGCCAACCGGACGCTGTTCCGCGAACGGCTGGTCCAGGAGCTGAGCATGAGCCAGCGCCGCTCCGCCAGCTTCGCCGTGCTGTGCCTTGATCTCGATCGCTTCAAGTCGGTGAACGACACCCTCGGGCACCAGGCGGGCGACGCTCTCCTGCGCGCGGTCGCGACCCGGTTGCGCGGCCTCGTGCGGGCCGAGGACACCGTCGCCCGGATCGGCGGCGACGAGTTCATGATCATCCAGACCGGCCCCGTGGTCGGCAGCAGCATCCGCAATCTGGCCCAGCGTCTGATCGAGGTCGTCGCCCAGCCGATCGATCTCGACGGGACCCGCGTATCGGTCGGCGTCAGTGTCGGCGTCGCCATGGCGCCTCAGGACGGGGCCGACCCCGACGTGCTGTGCCGCCATGCGGATATCGCGCTGTTCCGCGCGAAGGATGCGGGGCGCAACACCTTCCGGCTCTACGAAGCCGGAATGGATTTCGGGTCCGGATCGGCCACCGGCTTCCGTCGGGTCGGTGACGTCCCGGCGGCGTGAGCCGACCCGAGCGGCGTCACCAGCCCCGGACGTCCTCGCCGGTCGGGCGCCGGCCCTGGGGTGTCAGGCCGTTGATCACCTGCGGCAGAACCTGGGAAAGTTGCGACAGGAGATCGTCGCGGTTGAGGCCGGTTCGCTGCTGAAGGGTATCCACGGTGTCAGGACCGAGCGCGTCCGCGAGCCGGTTGGGCTCGACCGGGCGGTTGCTGCCATGCCCGATCCACGACTCCATGACGTCGCCGAGGCCGCCGCGCTGGAAGCGATCGATCAGACCGTCGAGGCCCGACTGGCCGTCCTGTGGCTCGTGGTCCAGGCGGGCGTAGGGGCCTGCACCGGCGCTGCGATCACCCAATCCGCCGCCACGGTCTCCGGGGCCATCCAGCATCCCGGACAGATCGCTGAAATCGCCCCCGCGGCTCGGCGGCTGCGCATCCTCGTAACCGCCACGCCCGTATCCCGCGCCGGGTCCGCGATCCTGCCCTCCATCCTGGCCGCGATCCTGGCCGAACCCACCGATATCACCCTCGTCGTGGCCACGGGGATCACGCGCCTCGCCGCGCTGGCCGCCGCCGAGCAGATCGCCGAGTCCCCCGGCCCCCTTCGACATCAGGAGCATCAGCAGCGCCTGCACGATTGGCGACATGGCGCCGCCCAGCATTCCTCCGGACGCACCGCCGGATGGGCCACCGCCAAAGCCGCCACCGTGTCCGCCACCGCGCTCCGGCTCACGTCCCTGACCACCGCCGAGCACTTGGCCGAGTACACCACCGATGACTTGATCGAGCAGGCCCATGAGCGTTCTCCCCTATCCCGTGAATTGTGATCCGGGTCGCGCCCCCGGAAGCGGCCGCTGGTTCGCCTAGTCGCGTCGGCTGCCGCCGGTGCCGGCGCGATCCTTGGCGGGCAGATGATCGAGAGGATTGGTCCGTGCGCCCGGTTTGGCGCCAGCCGCGGTGATCACCGTGCCGGAGGAAATCGCGCTCGGCGGCGCGACCTGCCCGGTCGGCCGCGTGGCCGGAGCGGTGCCGTCGTTCGACGGCACGGTGGCGGGTGTCGGCTGGTCGTTGGGATTGGCCACCGTCTGGGCCGCCGCGGGCCGCAGGCTGGCCGGGGTGATGAGCATCCCGACGGCACCCGACACGGCCAGACCGGCCAGGAACAGCGAGGTCACACCGGAACCGGCGCGGGGCCGAAAGGGCGGACGTGGGCACTTGATCGTCGTCACGGGCGGTCTCCGGGGCGATGGTCTGAAGGTCTCAAACCAAGCCCCGGCGTCCCGAAGGGTTCCGGCCCCAGGGGCCACCATCGGCCAAGTCGACCGACAATCGCTCCGACGTTCAGCCGCGCTTGCGCCCGCCGCCGCCCTTGTATTTGGGCTTCTGTCCGCCGAGTCCCTGCGTCGACCGTGCCTTCGGGCGCTCCTGCCATTGCGGCGGCGCCGATCCGACCGGTAGTTCGCGGTCGGTGCCCGGCCCCATATTGTCGAGCGTCGGCTTCGCGATCCGGCTCTGCTTGGCCCCGAAGCGCCCGGCCTCGCGCTCCACGTCGCCCTGTCGCGCCATGGGATCGTCCGAGACCAGGAGTTCCGTGGCCTGGAGGCGCTTGAGTTCGTCGCGCAGGCGTGCGGCCTCCTCGAAGTCGAGGTCGGCGGCCGCGGTCCGCATCCGTTTCTCGAGGTCGGCCATGACCGCCTTGAGGTTGTGACCGATGGTGACGGCGTTCTTGGCGAGCCCCGTATCCACCTGGACATGGTCGCGCTCGTAGACGCTGTCGAGAATGTCGGCGATTCCGCGCTTCACGCTCTGCGGCGTGATGCCGTGCTCCTCGTTGTAGGCGAGCTGCTTGGTGCGGCGGCGCTCGGTCTCGGCCATCGCCCGCTCCATCGAGCCGGTGATGTTGTCCGCATAGAGGATGCAGCGTGCGTCGGCGTTGCGGGCGGCGCGCCCGATGGTCTGCACCAGCGAGGTCTCCGAGCGGAGGAAGCCCTCCTTATCGGCATCCAGGATGGCCACCAGGGCGCATTCCGGGATGTCCAGGCCTTCTCGGAGGAGGTTGATGCCGATGAGGACGTCGAACGCTCCCAGCCGCAGGTCGCGGATGATCTCGATGCGCTCCAGGGTGTCGATGTCCGAGTGCATGTAGCGGACGCGCACGCTGTTCTCGTGCAGGTACTCGGTCAGATCCTCGGCCATGCGCTTGGTCAGCGTCGTCACCAGCGTGCGGTAGCCGGCCTGCGCCACCTCGCGCACCTCGCCGAGCAGGTCGTCGACCTGGGAGCGGGCGGGGCGGATCTCGATCACCGGGTCGACGAGGCCGGTCGGGCGGATGACCTGCTCGGCGAAGACGCCGCCGGTCTGCTCCATCTCCCACTTGGCGGGCGTGGCCGAGACGTGGATCGATTGCGGCCGCATCGCGTCCCATTCCTCGAACCGCAGCGGGCGGTTGTCGAGGCAGGAGGGCAGGCGGAAGCCGTACTCGGCCAAGGTCGCCTTGCGGCGGAAGTCGCCCTTGTACATGCCGCCGATCTGCGGAACCGTCACGTGGCTCTCGTCGGTGAAGACCAGGGCGTTGTCGGGCAGGTATTCGAACAGAGTCGGCGGCGGCTCGCCGGGCTTTCGTCCGGTCAGGTAGCGCGAATAGTTCTCGATGCCGTTGCAGGCCCCGGTGGCCTCGATCATCTCGATGTCGAAGGTGCAGCGCTGCTCGATGCGCTGGGCCTCGATCAGGCGGCCCATCTTGGTCAGTTCGTCGACGCGCAGCTTGAGTTCGGTCTTGATGCCCTTGATCGCCTGCTGAAGGGTCGGGCGCGGCGTGACGTAGTGCGAATTGGCGTAGACCTTCACGAACTTCAGGTCGTTGATCTTCTTGCCGGTGAGCGGATCGAACTCGGTGATCGACTCGATCTCGTCGCCGAACAGCCCGATGCGCCAGCCGCGATCCTCCAAGTGGGCGGGCCAGAGTTCGATCACGTCGCCGCGCACCCGGAAGGTGCCGCGGGCGAAGTCGGACTGGATGCGCTTGTACTGGAGCGCAACCAGGTCGGCGATGAGCTGGCGCTGCTCGATCTTCTCCTCCAGCGACACCGTGAACGACATCGCCGTGTAGGTTTCGACCGAGCCGATGCCGTAGATGCACGAGACCGAGGCGACGATGATGACGTCGTCGCGCTCGAGCAGGGCGCGCGTCGCGGAATGGCGCATCCGGTCGATCTGCTCGTTGATCGACGATTCCTTCTCGATGAAGGTGTCCGAGCGCGGCACGTAGGCCTCGGGCTGGTAGTAGTCGTAGTACGAGACGAAGTACTCCACCGCGTTGTCGGGGAAGAAGCTCTTGAACTCGCCGTAGAGCTGCGCCGCCAGGGTCTTGTTCGGTGCCAGGATCAGGGCCGGGCGCTGCGTCGCCTCGATGATCTTCGCCATCGTGAAGGTCTTGCCGGAGCCGGTGACGCCCAGGAGCACCTGGTCGCGTTCCGCCTTCTTCACGCCGTCCACCAGCTCGGCGATGGCGCGGGGCTGGTCGCCCGCCGGCTCGAACTCGGACTTGAGCGTGAAGGCCAAGCCGCCCTCGGATTTCTTCGGCCGGTCCGGCCGGTGCGGCACCCAGGTCTGGCCGTCGCGGAACAGCGGATTGCCCTCGGTGAGGAGGCGCGAAAGCGCATCCACCGTGGCCGAGACCCCGTCGGTGGCGAGGGAGCTGTCCCCATCATCCGCCAGACCTTCCGGCACCGGCCCGTCCTCGGGTCCGCGCAGGCCGAGGGCCTGGGCGAGGCGCGGGTCGACATCGGCCGCATCGCCCTGGGCGAACGTCGCCTGTGCGGCCTCGCCGAAGCCCATGCCGGTGGTCTTGTCAGGGGCGGGCGCCTTGTCCGAACCAGGTGCCTTGTCCGAACCGGCTGCCTTGCCGGCTGCCGCGTTGGCCTGCCCCTTGCGCGCGGCCGGCTTCTTCGGCTGGCCGGGACGGGGCGGGGCCGGCGGTTCGATGGCCGGAAGACGGTTGCGGTTCAGCGCCGGGCTGAGCAGGGCCGCCAGATGCTCGTCGAGGGGCTGCAACTCGGGCTTCGACGCCTTCGAAGTGGACCTTTGGGAATGGGACGTTCTGGCGCCCGCACGCTGGGCACTTGGGACCGGGTCGGACGCGTCACGGGGCTTCTTCGAGATCGGCATCCTCTGAGTATGGTTCCTGCCCCCTCGTTGGGAAAGAGCCGCGCCCGGATGATCTGATCGCCCCTGCGGCTTGGCCCGCCGCAGCGGCCGATCCGGGGCGATTTGGCGCGCCTCCCCGGTGTCGCGTTGCCTCGGCAGGGATGCGGTGGCGTGAAAGCAGACGAGCGGATGCAGCGGTGGATCGCGGCCCGCAGGCGCAGCCAATTCCTCGACTCTCGGCCGGGGCGCGATAGATCTCGACTGAAACAGGATTTCAGCCCGAACGCCTGTCGACCGCTCCAGCGCCAGAAATCCCCGAATCGAACAGCGGACACCTCATGGACCCCGACGCCCCGGCGAAGCCCGAACTCGATGCGGACACCCTGGCCTTCGCCGGCCGGGTCTTCCAGTACGCCCGCATGGGTCATGCGGACGAGTTGGCCGAGCTGTTCGGCCAGGGCCTCCCGGCGAACCTATGCAACGACAAGGGTGACAGTCTGCTGATGCTCGCCGCCTATAACGGGCAGGCCGAGACCGCGCGGGTGATCCTGGAGAACGGCGGCGACCCCGAACTCGCCAATGTGCGCGGACAGACGCCGCTCGCCGGCGCGGCCTTCAAGGGCGACCTCGATATCGCCGGGCTTCTCCTCGCCCACGGGGCGCAGGTGGATGGCACGGGCGGCGGCACGCGCACCGCCCTGATGACGGCCGCGATGTTCAACCGGACCGAGATGGTCGCGCTCCTGCTGCAGCACGGCGCCGACCCGGACCTGCGCGACGGCGCCGGGCTCACCGCCGCCGAGATGGCCCAGTCGATGGGGGCCGCCGACACACCGCTGCAACTGGCCAAGGCTCGGCGCCCCGGCACCGCCTGAAAGGCCGGCGGGCGCAACGTCGCTCCAGGGAGGAAACCCCGATGAGACCCGCACGCCTGAGACTCGCACGCCTGAGACTCGCAGGTCTGAGACTCGCACGTCCGGCCGTCATGGCCGTCCTCCTCGCAGCGGCGACGCCCTGGCCGGCGGTGGCGGCCGACGATTGGCCGATGTTCGGCCGCGACCACACCAACCAGCACTTCTCGCCGCTGACCGGGATCGACCGCGGCAACGTGACGTCGCTGCGTCCGGCCTGGATCTTCCAAACCGGCATCACCGGGTATTTCCAGGCGGAACCGGTGGTGGTCGGGACGACGCTCTACGTCTCCACCACGCAGAATCACGTGGCCGCCCTCGATGCCCGCGACGGCCGGGTGCTGTGGACCTACACCCACAAGGCCCGCACCGAGAAGATCTTCGGCCCCCCCTCGAACCGGGGCGTGGCGGTCTCGGACGGCAAGGTCTTCGAGGCCACGATGGACGGGCGCGTGATCGCTCTCGATGCCGCAACCGGCAAGGTCCTGTGGGACCACGAGGCGGTGCGCCCGGAGGAGGGTGAATCCGAGACCGCCTCGGCCCTGGCCGAGGGGCTCGGAGCCGGCACCGTGCAGGGGTCGAGCCGCCTCGGCTTCAAGATGCCGCCGCTGGTGGCCGACGGTCTCGTCATCGTGGGCGTGGCGGGGGCCGGCTACGGCCTGCACGTGGAAGACGCCAAGGGCGGCCTCGACGGCGGCGCGGTGGTGGGCATCGAGGGCGGCTACGGCCGCCGCGGCTGGCTCGCCGCCTACGATGCCGCCACCGGGGCCGAGCGCTGGCGCTGGTACGTCACCAAGGCGGACGGCTGGGAGGGGGATTTCTCCGCGACGACGCCGGACGGCGTCGCGCTTCATCGCGACATCGCGGCCGAGAAGGCGGCCGCCCCGGCGCACCGGGAGGCCTGGCGCGTCGGTGGCGGCTCCCTCTGGATGACGCCGGCCTACGACCGGGACCTCGGGCTGATCTATGTCGGCACCGGCAACCCGGCGCCGCAGAATTTCGGTCTCTCGCGCCCGGGCGACAACCTCTACACCATGAGCCTCGTCGCCCTCGACGTCCGCACCGGGCAGCTGCGCTGGTACTACCAGCAGGTCCCGCACGACGAGTGGGGATACGACGTGGCGAGCCCGCCCTTCCTGCTCGACCAGCCGACCCCACAAGGACCGGTCAAGGCCGTGGCGCAGGGCTCGAAGACCGGCTGGCTCTACGTCCACGACCGCTCAACCGGCAAGCTCCTGACGAAGTCCGCGCCGCTAATCGCGCAGAAGAACCTCTACGCCCCGCCGACCGAGGCCGGCACGGTGGTGAGCCCCGGCCCCCTCGGGGCGATCTCCTGGCACCCGGTCGCCTACGATCCGCGCGCCGGCACCGCCTTCGCGCAGGTCCGGCATGGGGCCACGACCTACGTGGTGAAGACCGTGGCGGCTGCCGCCGACCGCCCGGCGATCCGCTACACCGAGACGACCGAGGCCAAGGACGAGCCCAGCTTCAGCACCCTGACGGCGGTGGACCTCGCCAGGGGCGGCGCGATTAAGTGGAGCGTGAAGGGCGGCAGCCGCCTCTCCGGCGGCACGCTCGCCACCGCCTCCGGCCTCGTCTTCTCCGGCGAGGAGGACGGCCATCTCGATGCCCACGATGCCGGGACCGGCGCCGTCCTGTGGCGCTTCCAGTGCGGCGCGGGGATCGGCGGCCCGCCGATCACCTATGCGCTCGAAGGCCGGCAATACGTCGCGGTGGCAGCCGGGGGCGCCTCCTTCACCAAGGGCTCGGGCTTCGGCACCGGCGACGCACTGGTGGTGTTCGCGCTGCCGGACGGAGCGCCTGTTCGCCCGTGATCGGATGTGAAATGACGGCGCGGGCGGCGCGCGGCTTGCGTGGGCCGCCCCTCGCAACCAGAGACTGCACCATGACGACCGACGCCGCCGAACCGCACCAGCCCGAGAATCGCGGGCCGCCGGTGGTCCGCACCATCGCCATGCCGGCCGATACCAATCCGGCCGGCGACATCTTCGGCGGCTGGCTGATGGGGCAGATGGACCTGGCCGCCGGCAACATCGCGGCGCGGCGCTCGCGCGGGCGCTGCGCAACCATTTCGGTCGAGGCCATGACGTTCCACCGCCCCGTGATCGTCGGCGACGAAGTCAGCATCTACGCCTGGATCGTGCAGGTCGGCCGCACCTCGATGCGCATCCAGGTCGAGGTCTGGCGGCGCGAACGCGAGGGCGAAACGACCATGAAGGTGACGGAGGGGCTGTTCACCTTCGTGGCGATCGGCGCGGACCGCCGCCCCCGGGTGATCCCGACCGAGTCCGCATCGGTCCCGGCGTGAATCGGTTCGGCCGATCGCGGCGCGCAATGCTCGGCGGTGCGCTCGCGTCGGGCGGTGCCCTCATCCTCGGCGAACGCTGCGCCTCGGCCGCCGCCCCGTCCTGGTCGGCCGACAGCCTCAACGCGGCGGCCGCCCGCACGGGCCTCGCCTACGGCGCGGCGGTGAACGGCGTGACCCTGCGCCAGGACCCCGCCTACGGGCGGGCGCTGGCGCGCGAGGCCGGCATCCTCGTGTCCGAAAATGCGATGAAGCTCACCTATGCGTGGCGGACGCCGGAGAACCTGGATCTCAGCTATGCGGACGAGGTCGCGGCCTTCGCGCGCGCCAACCGGCAACGCCTGCGCGGCCATACCCTGGTCTGGCACGAGGGCCTGCCCGCCTGGGTCGAGGCCCGGCTCCGGGCCGGCGAGGGCGAGGCCTTCCTGCGCCGCTGGATCGACGCCATGGCGGGGCGCTATCGCGGCCGGATCGAGGCCTGGGACGTCGTCAACGAGATCTGCGGGCCGCAGGACGGACGCGCCGACGGGCTGCGGCGCACGCCCTGGCTCGATGCGCTCGGCCCCGGCTACGTCGATCTCGCCTTCCACCTCCAGCACGCCGTCGCGCCCGACGCGGCGGGGGTCTGGAACGAGAACGACCTCGAACTCGATGCCGACTGGATCGATCAGCGCCGCGCCATGGTGCTGCGGACACTCGAGGGGATGCGCCGGCGCGGCGTGCCGATCCGCCGCCTCGGCCTGCAGGGTCACCTCTACGCCAAGCATCCGCTGAACCAGGACAAGCTCCGGCGCTTCCTGGCCGAGGTCGCGGGCCTCGGGCTCGCCATCGAGGTGACGGAGTTCGACATCAACGACCGGACCTACCCGGCCGATCTCCCGGCCCGCGACCGGGCCGTATCCGACCTCGCCCGCCGCTTCCTCGACGTGGTGCTGGATGAGGCGGCGGTCCTCAACGTGCTGACCTGGGATATCACCAACCGCAACACCTGGCTGAACACCAACCCGGAGCGCCGGCGCGCGGACGGCCTGATGCAGCGCGCCCTGCCGCTCGATGAGGCATTCGCGCGGACGCCGCTCTGGTCGGCGATGCACCGGGCCTTCTCGGGCGCGCCGGACCACCGCAAGGCCCGCGACGCCCTGCGCGGTGCGTGACGCTCAGCGGGCGATCATCCGGGCCTGCTGCGGCCGGTCGCCCGCGTGCTGGCGCAGGAAGGCCGCCATCTCGGCAAGCTCCGGGGCCTTGGAGCGGAAGGTCACCGACAAGGCCAGCAGGGTGTCGGCGTGGTCGAGCCCGGCATAGATGCGCTCCTGCACCGGCACCCGGGCGTCGCGAAGGCGGGCAGCGAGGTTGCGGGTGTTGGACGGCCGCACGGTGGTGTCGCCGTCGCCGCTGGCGAGGAAGGCGGGCGGGGACCGCGGACCCGCGAAGGTGATGGGTTGGGTCGCCGCCTTGTCGGGGGCCTCACCGAACAACTCTGTGGCGGTGCCGGCATCCAGCGGCAGGAAATCGTAGGGACCGGACAGGCCCGCGACGGCGCGGATCACGCGCGGATCGACGCCGGCCCGGCGCAGGTAGCTGGGATTCACCCCGAGCATCACCGCGTTGTAGGCCCCGGCGGAATGTCCCGCGAGGACGATCCGGCGCGGATCCCCACCATAGGCGGCGATGTTCTGCTCGACCCAGGCCACGGCCTGCGCGCCATCGTCGAGGAAATCGGGGAAGCGGACCTCCGGATAGAGACGATAATCCGGCAGCACCGTCACGAACCCCTGGGCGGCCAGCGCCTGCCCGACGAAGGCATAATCTTCCTTCGAGCCATTCTTCCAGGAGCCGCCGTAGAAGAAGACCAGCACCGGTGCGCCGGCCGCGCCGGCCACCGGCGTGAACACGTCGAGGCGCTGGCGCGGATGCGTCCCGAACGCCGCGTTCTTCAGGCTGAGACGGCCGCCCTGGTCTCGGGGTCCGATCGCGTCGAAGAAGGCGAGGGGCGAGCAGGCCGTGATCCCGATCGCGACGAGGGCGAGAGCGGCAAGGCTGGCAAGGACGGCAAGGACCCGGGTCATGCATCTCTCTGTTGGCGCGCGTGCCCCCTGTGACAGGGCTGGCGCGGCGGATTCATGGCGCGATTGGGACGCCGGAGCGGTGCAGCGCCCCGATCAGGTCCTGAGTACGAGGCAGGCGCCGCCGACCTGGCGGATCTTGCCGCACAGGATGTCGGCCGCCTCGCGGCTCTGGGCCGGTATGCGGATGCGGTAGAAAGCGCGCGTACCGCGGCTGCGCAGACGTGTGCCGATGATCATCGGGCGAACATCGCCGATGACGCTTGTGTAGAGCTTCCGTGTCCGCGTGAAACTCTGCAGCGCCAGGGCCTTCGAGAAGTTTCCGGCGAGCTGGATGCCCCAGGGCGCTGCCGGTCCCTCGTTGCCGCCCAACGCGAAGCGATCGCCGCGCGACGGAATCCGCAGGGCCGCCGTCACCTTCAGGCAGCTCGTCTCGGACTCGGCTTTAGGCTCGGTCTCCCCTCTGGCCTTGGTGTCGGCCGATTCCGGGGCCGAATCCCGGTCCCGCGGCGGGTCGCCCTCCGGCATCTCGACCGCCGTTCCGGGTCGCCACGCCTCGGCGGGCGCACCCGTGATCGCCAGCACGTAGTTGCGCGTCTCCGTCGGCAGGCCGCCGGTGCCCGCGAGCCACGACGACACACGCCCGGGTCCACCGTTATAGGCCGCCGCCGCGAGGCCGAGATTGCCGAATTGCCGGTTCAGGTCGGCGAGCAGGTGGGCCGCGTGGGGAATCGCCTGCTCGGGATCGAAGGGATCGGTCAGGCCGCGCTCCCGGGCCGTGCCGGGCATGAACTGCGCCACGCCCTGCGCGCCCACCGGGCTCACGGCGCTGACGCGGAACGCGCTCTCGCGCCAGATCAGCCGCGTCAGGAACGGCACGGGCAGCCCGCGCGCCTTGGCCGAACCCTCGATCAGCCGGCACAAGGCCTGCTCCACGGTCTCGGTCGCCCCCTCGGCGGCGGCAAGGGCCGGACACGGCACGAACGCCGCGAGGACGAGGAGAAGGGCGGCGGGAATGAATCTGAGGAACGCGGTCACCGCCGGGTTGTAGAGCGCGCGCGTCGCCGATCAATTCCCAGCGCGCGGAGACAAGGGCGGGGGTCGCGTCGATCCGCGTTCGCCGATCGGTGGCACCCACGCTATAACCCTGACGCGAACGCTTTCCGCCCCACTCCAGAACAGGCCTCGATGACCGCTACGCTCCTCGACGTACAGGACCTGTCGGTCGCCTTCCGCTCGCGCGAAGGCGAGACCCGCGCGGTGGACGGGGTCAGCTTCACCATCCAGCCGGGCGAGACCCTGGCGCTGGTCGGCGAGTCGGGGTCCGGCAAGTCGGTCACCGCTCTCTCGATCCTGCGTCTTCTCGATGGCAGCGCCCATCATCCCGGCGGCCGCATCCTGTTCAAGGGCCAGGACCTGCTGGCCCTGCCGGAGAAGCGCCTGCGCGGCATCCGCGGCGCCGACATCACCATGGTGTTCCAGGAGCCGATGACCTCGCTGAACCCGCTGCACACGATCCAGCGGCAGATCGGCGAGGTGCTGGAAGTGCATCGCGGCCTGTCCGGCCGCAAGGCACGGGCGCGCATCCTCGAACTGCTCGAATTGGTCGGCCTGCGCGACGCCGAGCGCCGCCTGAACGCCTATCCGCACGAATTGTCGGGTGGCCAGCGCCAACGGGTCATGATCGCCATGGCGCTCGCCTGCGAGCCCGACCTGCTGGTGGCCGACGAGCCGACCACCGCCCTCGACGTGACGGTGCAGGCGCAGATCCTCAACCTGCTGGCCGACCTGCAGAAGCGCCTCGGCATGGCGATGCTGTTCATCACCCACGACCTCGGCATCGTCCAGCGCATCGCCGATACCGTCTGCGTCATGCTCGCGGGACGCATCGTCGAGGCGGGCCCGGTGGCGGAGATCTTCGCCCGGCCGCAGCACGACTACACCCGCCGTCTGCTCGCCTCGGAGCCGAAGGGCCGTGCCAACCCGGTGCCGGCCGATGCCGCGCCCCTGCTGGAGGCCGGCCCCCTCAAGGTCTGGTTCCCGATCCGCGAGGGCTGGCTGCGCCGGACCACCAGCCACGTCAAGGCGGTCGACGGGGTGTCCCTGCGGGTGCGGGCCGGCGAGACCGTGGGCGTCGTCGGCGAATCCGGCTCTGGCAAGACCACCCTCGGACTCGCCCTCCTGCGCCTGACCGGTTGCGAAGGCCCCATCGTCTTCCTCGGGCGCTCCATCGCCGGCCTGCCGCCCGCCGCGATGCGCCCCGTCCGCCGCGACATGCAGGTGGTGTTTCAGGACCCCTACGGCTCGCTGTCGCCGCGCATGACCGTGGCCGACATCGTGGCGGAGGGTCTGGTGGTCCAGGGCGCCGTGCGGACGCGGGCCGAGCGTCACGCGGTGGTCGCGGGGGCGCTCACCGATGTCGGCCTTGATCCCGCAACCATGAACCGCTACCCGCACGAGTTCTCGGGCGGCCAGCGCCAGCGCATCGCCATCGCGCGCGCCATCGTGCTGAAGCCGAAATTCATCGTCCTCGACGAGCCGACCTCGGCCCTCGACCGCTCGGTCCAGGCCCAGATCGTCACCCTCCTGCGCGACCTCCAGCGCGAGCGCGGCCTCGCCTACCTGTTCATCAGCCACGACCTGAAGGTGGTGCGGGCGCTGGCGAACTACGTCCTCGTCATGCAGAACGGCCGGGTGGTGGAGGAGGGGCCGGCGGAGGCGATCTTCGCCGCGCCCAAGACCGCCTACACCCAGGCCCTGTTCGCCGCGGCCTTCGACCTGCAGAGCGACACCGTCGCCGACCCGATCCCGGCCTGAGGGGAGGGGGATGCCGCGCGCTTTCCTCATCGTCCTCGATTCCGTCGGCATCGGCGGCGCCCCCGATGCCGACCGCTACGGCGATTCCGGGTCCGACACCCTCGGGCACATCGCCGAAGCCTGCACCCAGGGACGCGGCGACCGGGCGGGCCTGCGCGCCGGAGCGCTGACGCTGCCGCATCTCGGCGCGCTCGGCCTCGGCCTCGCCGCACGGGGGGCGACCGGAACGCTGCCGCCGGGGCTCGATGCCATCGGCCCGGTGCAGGGCGCCTACGGCCACGCGATCGAGACCGCCGCCGGCAAGGACACGCCCTCAGGCCATTGGGAGATCACGGGCGTGCCGGTCCGTGAGCCCTGGGGCTATTTCCCCGTCACGGTTCCGGCTTTCCCGGCCGCGCTCACGGACGCGCTGATCGCGCAGGCCGGCCTCCCCGGTATCCTCGGCGATTGCCACGCGGCCGGCACCGCCATCATCGACCGTCTCGGCGCCGAGCACCTCCGCACCGGCAAGCCGATCTGCTACACCTCCGCCGACAGCGTTTTCCAGATCGCCGCGCACGAGGAGAGCTTCGGTCTGGAGCGCCTCTACGCCACCTGCCGGATCGCCCGCGATCTCTGCGACGCCTACCGGGTCGGCCGGGTCATCGCCCGCCCCTTCGTCGGTACCGAGCGGGAGGGTTTCCGGCGGACCGCCCACCGCAAGGACTACGCCGTCGAGCCGCCCGGCCGCACGCTCCTCGACACGCTCGCGCAATCCGGCCGGTCCGTCGTCAGCGTGGGCAAGATCGGCGATATCTTCGCCCACCGGGCGACCGGGCGGGAGATCAAGCCCGCGGGCAACGCCGCCTGCCTCGACGCGGCGCTGGCGGCCTTCGCGAGCCTGCCGGATGGGGGACTCGTCTTCCTCAACCTCGTCGATTTCGACACCGACTATGGCCATCGCCGCGACGTCCCGGGCTATGCCGCCGAACTCGAAGCCTTCGATGCGCGCCTGCCCGAGATCCACGCCGTGCTCCGATCCGGCGACCTCTGCGTGATCACGGCCGATCACGGCAACGATCCGACCTGGACCGGGACCGAGCACACCCGGGAGCAGGTGCCGGTGCTGGCCTTCGGGCCAGCGGTCGCGCCGGGGCCGCTCGGGCGACGCGAGAGCTTCGCGGATATCGGCGCGACGCTGGCGCGGCATCTCGGCGTCGCGCCGCTGGCGGCCGGACGATCCTGGCTCGAATGATCTGCCGGCTTAAATGATATCCTGGCTCGACGTGATGCCACCCGAGGGAACACCATGAGGGACGAAGATGACGGCGCGCCCCGCAGGGCGATTGCGCATCGGGTCGGGGAACCGCTCGATGCCCTGTCGGTGACCGATCTCGCGGAGCGGATCGCCCTGCTGACCACGGAGATTGCGCGGCTGGAGGCGGCCCGCGCCGCCAAGGAAGCCGCCCTCAAGCGGGCGGATTCGCTCTTCCGCCTGTAAGGAAAGTCTTTGCCTCCGCGCCATTTTCGGAAGGAATTTCGGTTCTCCCCCAAATGGGGGATGATGCTCCTGCACCCCTGCGCTTCTATGCGACGCGTTGAGACACGTGAGGGTGGCGATGCTCGAGAGATGGACGATGGCTCCGTGGATGCGTCGGCGACTGGCTCGGCACGTCGAGCGGGGTTCGAGCGACCGAGTGATCGCCTGCCTGATCACTTCGGCGCTCACGCCCACCGCCGGGGAAGTTCCCGTCAGACCGGCTCTCGGCGGACCGGCCGCGGACTACGACCTCTCGAACGTCATCCTGTTCCGGGCGCTCGCCGTCCGGAATCCGACCGGCGCCGCGTCGCGCGCCCCGTGACCGCATCGCTCATCGGATCAGGCTGAACCCCGAGATCAGGCGCGCGAGATCGACCTGTCGGGTGACGCCGGTCTTGGCGAAGATCGCTTTGACCTGACTGCGGATCGTCTCGTGCGCGACCGATTGCTGGGCGGCCAGGAGCGCGATCGTAGCCCCGTCGGCGATGCCGCGGGCGATCCGGGCCTCGGCGGCGGTCAGGTCGAACAGGCCCGCCAGGAGTTCGGTGCCGGGAACCGGGCGCGGCAGGACGGGCGCCGCCAGCATCAGCATCGTTCCGCCGCCGAAGACATCCTGGGCGAGGCCGCGCACCGGCAGCAGGTGCATCACCATCGCGGGGTTGTCGGCATCGGCGGGGACCGGGATCGAGCGGGCCGCGTTCGCCCGGCGGCCCGAGAGCACGTCCGACAGCAGGGCATCGGCGCCCGGATGGCTGAGGGTGACCCGGTCGCGCTGATCCCGGACCACCCGCGGCACCAGCCCGGCGAAGGCGGCGTTGCGGTTGTGCAATCGGCCGTCCGCGCCGAGGACGGCGGCCGGAAGGCCCAGCACCTCCAGGGCTTCCACCGCCGCACGGGCCCGTTCGAGCTTCAGCCGCGCCGAGACCAGGGCGGCGCGTCCGAGATGCGGCCGCAGGGTGTCGAGGACCCGCATCGCCTCTGCCGGAACCGGCCCGTCCACGAAGCGCCGCTCGATGCTGAAGATGAGTGTGTCGCCCGTCGAGAGCGGGCAGGCGGTCGCGGTTCCCCACCCGAGGCCACGCGGGCGCAGGAAGTGCTGGATCAGGACGTCCTGCTCCAACTCCTCGGGGGTGTAGACGTCCTGTTCGCGCACGAACCCGGCGTGGCGAGCGGCCAGCAGGCGCGCGGTCCGCTGGCCAGCGCTGCTCCAGCCCCCCGATGCAAAATCCGCCATGACTTGGTCGAGGGATTTCGAGTTGATCCAGCGGTGAGATCTCAGATCAGAGGCAATCAAAACTGTGCCTTGCGCACCGGCGATCCCGGCGAGCTGATCCAGCACGGAGGGCCAAAGTTCGGGAAGGACCGCCGCCTCGTAGATGAGATCCGTCAGGCTCTCGAAATCAATCTGCGCAGATCCCTCAGGCACGGCTCTTGATCCACCCCGGGACGATATTCTGTATTCTACCCACCATGAGTCTAAAATCTGCTTTTCAGCAAGGCGATTTGACGAGTCGATCCCGGCTCCGGACTTCGGTCGGGCCGGATTGCCGGCCCCTGCGTCGCGGAAGTCACGGCGACGTTCGCGGGTGAGGTCCTGCCCGGCGCTTGCATCATCGTCGCCCATTCATCTCGGCCTTTCCATCTGTGTTGCCCATGGATGCGCCTGATCCGCGCAGCGGAAGCTGCCTCGAAAAACGGTTCTTCGTGTTAGGGGAGGGAGCGTGGGTTCCTGTGAAGGAACCTTGGGCCGGGCCGGCAGGTCATGTCGGTTCGGGCCGGGGGCGAGGAGAGTGGCGTGCGGCATTGGCGCGAGGGGCCGGGGGACCGGCGGAGCTACCACCACGGCAACCTGAAGGAGGCCCTGATCGAGGCTGCCCGCCGCTTCATCGCGGAACGCGGCATCGGCGGCTTCACCCTGGTGGATGCCGCCCGCCTCGTCGGTGTCACTCCGGCTGCCCTGTATCGCCACTTCCGCGGTCGGGAAGCCCTGCTCGAAGAGGTCGCGGGTCGGGGCTTTGCCGATCTCGCCGAACGTCTGGCCCGTGCGCTCACCGCCAAAGGAACGCCCCTGGAGCGGTTCACCCGGATGGGTGAGGCCTACCTGGCCTTCGCCGAAGAGGAGCCCGGCTATTATGCGGCGATCTTCGAGACCCGCGGCCTGAGCGCCGGCGTGCCGAATGCGGAGGCGAGCGTACGCCCCAGTCCGTTCGACCTGCTGGTGGACGCCCTGCAATCGACCTTCCCCGAAGGCTTCGGCGGCGTCGCACCCCGCTTCATCGCCCTGGAGGTCTGGGCCCTCGCCCACGGACTCGCCACCCTGGCGGCGTCCGGCCATCTGCCGAAAGGCGCCGGCATGCCGGACAAGTACGAACTGCTGCGTGCCGGCGTCCTCGCCCTCGTCCACGGGGCTGCGACCGGAGGGCGCGGAACCAGCGCAACGACCTGAGGGGCGACCCCTTGAAAGCAGCGCGATCCGTCCGCAAGTGAATGTCGTTCACATTTACATTGGAGTCGTGAGCCGTGAGTCTGTCTTCCTCCTCCCCCTTCACCTCCGGGAAGGTCTGCCGCAGCGGCCCCTTCCCCAAGCGGTCCCTGGAAATCGGCGCGATCGTCGTCGCGTTCGTCTATTGGTGGCCGCTCGCCGCCGCCTACATCGCCTGGAAGGTCGCGGGTTACCCTGCGCTCAGCGAACTGCGCGGCTTGGCCGGCCGCGGGGCCGCGTGGAACGCGGGCGCCGCGCGCTCGCGCTTCGCCGCCGCGTTCGAGGCCGCCAACGGCACGTCGACGGGCAATCTGGCCTTCGACGCCTACCGCCGCAGCGAGCTCGAGCGTCTCGACGCGCAGCGCCGCGCCCTCCAGGAGGAGAGCCGCGAGTTCGCCGACTTCGTCGAAGAGCTGAAGCGGGCCAAGGACCGCGAGCAGTTCGACGCTTTCATGCAGAAGCGCCGCAGCGCGGACACGACCCGCTCGGTCTGAGCGTCGTCTCCGGCGAGCGCTGAATACCGAGGGCTTCCGGTTCAGGCCGGGAGCCCTTTTTCACGGGCGCAATCCGTCCGAAGACCTCGCTCGCAATCCCGCGATGCTCTAGAAATCCGGTTTCGGTCTTGCCTCGGTCTCCCGCCGCTCAGGATCAGACCTCGGCTTGATGGAGATCCAGCGATGCAGGCAGCCGCCGCGACGGTCCGGGTGGTGGACCACCCCCTCGTGCAGCACAAGTTGACCCTGCTGCGTCAGCGTGAGCGCTCGACCAAGGGCTTCCGGCAGATCCTCAACGAGATCGGCATGCTGCTGGCCTACGAGGTCACCCGCGACCTGCCGCTGGAATCGGTGACGATCGAGACCCCGATCCAGTCGATGGAGGCCCCGCAGATCGCAGGCAAGAAGCTGGTGCTGGCGCCGATCCTCCGGGCCGGCGTCGGCTTCCTCGACGGCATGCTGTCCCTGGTGCCGTCGGCCCGAGTGGCGCATGTGGGTCTCTACCGCGATCCCGAGACGCTGGAGGCGGTGGAGTATTACTTCAAGGCGCCGTCCGACCTCGTCGACCGGACCGTGCTGGTGCTCGATCCCATGCTGGCGACGGCGAACTCGGCGGTCGCCGCCATCAACCTCCTGAAGCAGCGGGGCGCGCAGGACCTGCGTTTCGTCTGCCTGCTGGCGGCGCCGGAAGGCATCGCCCGCCTGCAGGCAGCCCACCCGGACGTCCCCGTCTGGACCGCCGCCATCGACAGCCACCTCAACGACCACGGCTACATCGTGCCCGGACTCGGCGATGCCGGCGACCGAATGTACGGCACCCGCTGAACTCCGCGCCCCCCCTCCCTTGCCAATCGGGATGCCGGCCGCAGATGACGGGGCTCCCTGGAGACACCCTGCGATGACCGCCAGCCTGCCCGAGACCATGCGTCAGATCCGCTACGCCGCAGCCGGCGGGCCGGACGTGCTCACCCTCGAAACGGTGCCGCTGCCGCAGCCCGGCCCCGGTCAGGTGCTGATTGAGGTCGTGGCCGCCGGCATCAACCGGCCGGACATCCAGCAGCGCGAGGGCAAGTATCCGCCGCCGAAGGGCGCCACCGAGATTCCCGGCCTCGAAGTCGCCGGTCGCATCGTCGGCCTCGGCGAAGGCGCGACGGGCTTCGCGCTCGGCGACGAAGTCTGCGCCCTGGTGATCAGCGGCGGCTATGCCGAGTTCGCGGTGGCCGAAATCGGGCAATGCCTGCCGAAGCCGACATCGCTCAGCCTCGTCGAGGCCGGCGGCCTGCCGGAGAACTACTTCACCGTCTACAGCACGGTGATCGAGCGCGGTCGCCTGAAGGCCGGCGAGGCCTTCCTGGTCCATGGCGGATCGAGCGGCATCGGCTCGACCGCGATCCAGATCGCCAAGCATCACGGCGCCCGCGTCTTCGCCACCGCCGGGTCGGCCGAGAAATGCGACTTCTGCGTCAAGCTCGGCGCCGAGGCCGCGATCAACTACCGCGAGGCCGATTTCGTCGAGGAGGTGAAGCGGCTCACCGACGGCAACGGCGTCGACGTCATCCTCGACATGGTCGGGGCGCCCTACCTCGCCAAGAACCTCTCGGCCCTCGCGATCGAGGGGCGTCTGGTGCAGATCGCCTTCATGCAGGGCTACAAGGTCGATGCCTTCAGCATGACGCCGATCATGATGAAGCGCCTGACCTTCACGGGCGCCACCCTGCGCGCCCGGCCCAAGCCCGAGAAGGCGGCGATCGCCGAAGGCCTCGCCCGGGATGTCTGGCCGCTGCTGGAATCCGGCACGATCCGGCCCGTGATCCACGCCACCTTCCCGTTGGAAGAGGCACGAAAGGCCCATGAGCTGATGGAATCCAGCGCCCATCTCGGCAAGATCATGCTGGTGACCGGCCGCTGAGCCGGACCTGGACGGGAACTCCGCTCTCGACCCTCGCGTTTCAGACCCGAGCAACAATCACGAGCCCGGTTCCGCGGAATCGACGCTCGGGTCGAAACAGCGGTCTTCAGGGCCGTTCAAGCGAGGATCGCATGGCAGACAATCTACACGGCCAGGAAGCCCGGCAGGGCAAGCGCGGCAAGCCGGTGCTCTACGTCCTCGTCGCCAGCCTGGTGCTGCTCGCGATCGCGATCACCGGCCTGATGACGTGGCAGGGCGCGAATTCGCCGAAGGACTACGCCTCGCAGAGCCAGGATGCTTCCCGCCAGGAAGTGACGGGCTCGGTGAAGGGCGATTCGAACGCGACGTCGTCGTCGAATACCGGTTCGGTGCCGGCCTCGAACCCGGCCTACCCGGCTCCGGCCCAGCCCGCGGCCAACGGCAACAAGCAGTAGGACGAGATTCCCGTCTGTGCCGGTCCGCCTCAGCGGGTCGGCACGGGCGTTTCACCGCGATAATCGTAGAAGCCGCGCTTGGATTTGCGTCCGAGCCAGCCGGCCTCGACGTATTTCACGAGAAGCGGGCAGGGCCGATACTTCGAATCGGCAAGTCCCTCGTACAGCACCTGCATCACCGACAGGCAGGTATCGAGGCCGATGAAGTCGGCGAGCTGCAGCGGACCCATCGGGTGGTTCGCGCCGAGCCGCATCGCCGTATCGATGGACTCGACCGAGCCGACACCCTCGTACAGCGTATAGATCGCCTCGTTGATCATCGGCAGCAGGATGCGGTTGACGATGAAGGCCGGGAAATCCTCCGACATCGTCGAGATCTTGCCGAGCTTGGCGATGAAGGCCTTGGCCGATTCGTAGGTCGGGTCTTCCGTGGCGATGCCGCGGATCAGCTCCACGAGCTGCATCACCGGCACCGGGTTCATGAAGTGGATGCCGATGAAGCGCTCCGGCCGATCGGTCGATGCCGCCAGCCGGGTGATCGAGATCGACGAGGTGTTCGTCGCGATCAGGGCGTCCGGCCTCAGTGAGGCGCAGAGCGCGCTGAAAATCTGGCGCTTGGTCGCTTCGTCCTCGGTCGCGGCCTCGATCACGAGGTCGCAGGGCGCCAGATCGTCGAAGGTCTCCGCTGCGACGATGCGGGAGACGGCCGTCCGGCGCTGCTCGTCCGCGATGGTGCCCTTGGCGACCTGACGGGCGAGGTTGCCGTCGACCGTGGCGAGGCCGTTGTGGATGCGCGCCGGGTCCCGGTCGTTCAGGCGGACGTCCAGGCCGGCCATCGCGCACACATGGGCGATGCCGCTGCCCATCTGCCCGGCGCCGATGATGCCGACCGTCCTGATATCGATGCCCATCGTCTGCACTCGCACCCCTGAGGGCGTCCCCTCGTCGCCGACCGGGCCCCCCGCCCGGCCGCCCGGAACGACCGTGTCGCTTATAACGTCCTGCGGCGGCAGCGTCCTAGAGCAATTCCACCTCGCGCGACCACCCTTCGCCCGGGACGGCCGGTGTGAACAGCGCAGACCGGCCGTCTCGGGCGTTCGTCTCAGCCCTTGGCCTTGGCGATCTCGGCCTGCAGCTCGGGCACGATCTGGAACAGGTCGCCGACGAGGCCGTAATCGGCCACCTGGAAGATCGGAGCGTCCTCATCCTTGTTGATGGCGACGATGACCTTGGAGTCCTTCATGCCGGCCAGATGCTGGATCGCACCGGAGATGCCCACGGCGACGTAGAGATCGGGCGCCACCACCTTGCCGGTCTGGCC
This sequence comes from Methylobacterium sp. Leaf113, assembly GCF_001423325.1. NCBI lineage: Bacteria > Pseudomonadati > Pseudomonadota > Alphaproteobacteria > Hyphomicrobiales > Methylobacteriaceae > Methylobacterium > Methylobacterium sp. Leaf113. The sequence goes on along the minus strand of NZ_LMNJ01000053.1, from coordinate 59,293 downwards.
CACCTGCCAATCGTTCGGGGCATAGCCCGCATCGACGGCGGCGCGGGAGGCACCGACCGCGGCTCCGAGGCTGTCGGCCAGAGGCTCGATCAGCTCCTTGAACTTGTCGGACGAGCCGAGCGAACGGCCGCCGGAGACGATGATCTTGGCCGCGGCCAGTTCCGGGCGGTCGGACTTGGCGATCTCCTCGCCCTTGAAGCTCGACTTGCCCGACGAGGCGGCGGCCTGGACCGGCTCGATCGCGGCGGCCGCGCCGCCTTCGCCGGCCGGCTTGAACGCCGCCATGCGAACGGTGATCACCTTCTTGCCGGCGCCGGCCTGGACGGTCTGGATCGCGTTGCCGGCGTAGATCGGACGCTCGAAGGTGTCGGGCGAGACGACACTGATGATGTCGGAGATCTGCGCCACGTCGAGGAGCGCGGCCACGCGCGGGAGTACGTTCTTGCCGGTGGTGGAGGCCGCGGCGACGATCACGTCGTAGGGCTCTGCCAGGGCGACGAGCAGCGCGGCGGTGGGCTCGGCGAGGAGATGGTCGTAGATGGCGTCCTCGGCCAGCAGCACCGTCTCGACCCCGTCGAGCTTGGCGGCGGCCTCGGCGGCCGGGCGACTGCCGGCGCCGGCCACGAGAGCATGCACGGGAGCGCCGAGGGCGGTCGCGGCCGTCAGAGCCTTGAGGCTCGCGTCGCGGACGGCGCCATTGTCGTGCTCGATGAGAAGAAGGGTGGCCATGGTGTGCGAACCTCGAAATCGATCAGCGGGAGGGTCCCGGACCCCGATCGCCCGCCGCAAACCTGCGGCGGGCCGTGAAACCGATGGGTGGCGTCGGGCTCAGAGAACCCCGGCCTCGCCCTTCAGCTTCTGCACGAGTTCGGCCGGGGACCCGACCTTGATGCCGGCCTTGCGCCCGGCGGGCTCGACCGTCTTGAGCACGGTGACGCGCGGCGTCACGTCGACGCCGAGCGCGTCGGGCGCCAACTCCTCCAGCGGCTTCTTCTTGGCCTTCATGATGTTGGGGAGCGAGGCGTAGCGCGGCTCGTTCAGGCGCAGGTCGGTGGTGACGATGGCGGGCAGCGTCAGCGACACGGTCTGCAATCCGCCGTCGATCTCGCGGGTGACGTCGATCGAGCCCTCGCCGAATTCGAGCTTGAAGGCGAAGGTGCCCTGCGGCCAGTCGAGGAGCGCGGCCAGCATCTGGCCGGTCTGGTTCGAATCGTCGTCGATCGCCTGCTTGCCCAGGATGACGAGGCCGGGGGCCTCCTTCTCCACCAGAGCCTTCAGGATCTTGGCGACGGCGAGGGGCTCGACGAGGCCGTCGGTCTTCACCAGGATGGCCCGGTCCGCGCCCATGGCGAGTGCGGTGCGAAGCGTCTCCTGCGCCTGCTGCGGGCCGATGGAGACGGCGACGATCTCGGTGACCTTACCCTTCTCCTTCAGACGGATCGCCTCTTCGACGGCGATCTCATCGAAGGGATTCATCGACATCTTGACGTTGGCAAGATCCACGCCCGAACCGTCGGCCTTGACCCGGATCTTGACGTTGTAGTCGACGACCCGCTTGACGGGCACCAGAACCTTCATGGCGTTCACTCTCCTCCGCGCGGACGGTTATTGTTCGATCAGGTCGGCGCGGCGCGCAAAGGCCCCCCGGCACAACCGAAGGTCTGGACCCTGATCATTGAAGCGGCGGACCGTAACGGCCTCATTTCCGCCTTGTCAACGCAAGGCTCCGCGCGCGCGAGCGCCTGTCGCGCAGGGCCCAGGGGCCGTGCTCTCAGCTGCGGCCGCTTACGGTCAGCGGTTCTGTCCCGGAACCCAGAGCACGTCGTCGGCCCCGTTGGCGTTCGCGGTGCGGCTTGCCACGAACAGGAAGTCCGAGAGCCGGTTGAGGTATTGCAGCGCTTCGGCCGAAACGATCTCGCCCTCGGTGGCGGCGAGCGCCACAGCCAGACGCTCGGCCCGACGGCAGACGGTGCGGGCCAAGTGCAGGGCGGCGGAGGCGGCCGACCCGCCGGGCAGCACGAAGGACTTCAGGGGTGACAGGTCGGCGTTGAGGGCGTCGATGTCGCGCTCCACCCGCTGCACCTGGGCGGCGACGATCCGCAACGGCTCGTATTGGGGCGGCTCGGCGCTCTCCGGCGTCGCGAGGTCGGCGCCGAGATCGAACAGGTCGTTCTGGATGGCGCCCAGCATGGCGTCGAGGCGCGGCTCCGCATGCAGCCGCGCGAGACCGATGCACGAATTGGTCTCGTCCACGGTGCCGTAGGTCTCGATGCGCAGGTCCGCCTTCGAGCGACGCTCGCCGCTGGCGAGCGCGGTCGATCCCTTGTCGCCGGTGCGGGTGTAGATGCGATTGAGCGTGACCACGATGACGTCCGATCCTGAGCGAGCCTGGCGGTGGGGCGGAACCTAGCGCAGAATTCGGCGCCGGGGAGTCTATGCCGGCGCGCGGGAGATTGCGCGGGCGCGAAGGAGCCCACCGCAGACCCCCGCAAACGCAGAGGGCCGGCCCCGCTCTCGCGAAACCGGCCCCGGCAAGTCCGAAGGGACTGTCGGATTAGACCATGCGGCCGCTCAGAAGGTATAGCCGATCTTGCCGCCGAAATTGGTCAGGCCGCGATTGTTGGCGCAGAGGCCGGCATTCGACATGTGCTCGACCGTGGCCATGATGCTCCAATGCTCGGTGAGCCGGAAGCCGAGGGCGGCCGCCTCGCGGAACAGCGGGTTGCAGCCCAGCGTGTTGAAGCCGGCCGGGGCGGTCGGCTTCGGTCCGGTGTAGCCGTTATGGGCGCCGGCGCCGAAGAAGCCCTCGAGGAAGACCATGTTGTTCAGGGTCTGGGGGAAGAGGTCGACGGTCCAGGTCGCACCGATATAGGCGTAGCTGGTGCGGCCGCCGAAATTGTAGCTGCCGCCCACCGTCGCCCGGGGCACGAAGGCCTGCCAGAACGGATCGATGCTGACGAGCGGCTTGGAGAACAGGATCTCGCCGTTGATGTTGCTGGTGTTGTGCTCGGCGCTGCCGGGGTCCTGCACGGCCCCGCCGATGCGGACCTCGGAGACGATGCTGAGCGGCTTCACCGGGCTGAGATAGGCGGCGGCCGGCGGCGGCGCGGACGGGAAGTCTGCGGCCTGGACCGGCAGGGCCGTGGCGAGCACGGCGGCAGCGGCAGCGAGGCGGAACGAGTGGGAATGCATCAAGACGGTTCCGGTTGAACCGGTCCTGTCTAGCACGCGCGATCGCGCGGGCGGCAGGCTCCAAGGCGAGCGGATCGCCGATAGCTGTGCGGTGAGGCTCACCAGCCACACCCCCGGCTTCCCGGACGCGACGGGGATTACGCGCCGGCCACAATCGCCGGGACGCGGAACCGCTTCAGGCCGAGCGCCACCAGACCACGCCCATGATGAGGATGATCGCCAGGAACTGCAGCAGCACGCGCAGGCGCATCAGCTTCTGCGACACGTTCGCGCTGCCGCCGCGCATCATGTTGAGGAGGCCGAGGAACAGCACCACCGCCACCGCCACACAGGCGAGGAGCACGAGAGAGTTGGAAGAGATCACGGGGTCAGGTCTCGCGTCTGTCAGGTCGGTTCGGTTCGGTTGGGGGCTGAGCCCCATATGGGCCGCGCCGTTGGCGCAGCCCAGGGGGCACAGATGCCCGGCGGGGAAGGCGCCCCGAATTCGGGGCGCCGGGTCAGTTCCGGCGCAGCAGGCGCTCGAAATAATCGAGTTCCTCGCGCGGGCGGCTCGGGTCGCCGAGCTTGCGGCGCAGCTCCTCCATGATGCGGCGGGTGCGCTGCACGGCGGATTCGTCCGCCGTCGGCACGCGGGCATTGCCGCTGGTCATGTCGCGGCCCTTGCTGGGGCGACCGAGGGGATCGTCGTCGCGATTGCCGGCCTGGCCCTGCTGGCTCGGCTTCTCGCCGCCCTCGCCCTCGCCCTCGCCTTTACCCTCGCCTTCCCCTTCCGCCATCTCCTGCATCTGCTTCTGCATGCCCTCGGCGCCCCGCTGCAGGCCTTCGAGAGCCCGACCCTGGGCGTCCGCGGCATCGCCGTCCTTGCCCTGGCCGAGAGCGCCCTCGGCCTCGCGCATGGCCTCCTCGGCATCCGACAGGCCGTCCTCGCCCTGCATGCCGAGGTCCTTCATGCGGCGCTGGAGGTCTTCAAGGCGCTCGCGCAGGGCCTGCTGGCGCTGTCCGGCGCCACCCTTCTGGCCCTCGCCCTTTTGGCCCTGCTGGCCCTGCCCCTGCTGGCCCTGCTGGCCTTGACCCTGCTGGCCCTGCTGGCCTTGGCCAGGCTGACCCTTCTGTCCCTCCTGCCGCTGGCCCTGCTGACCCGGCTGCGGACGCTGGCCGCGCTGGCCCTGCCCCTGCTGGCTGCGCTTGTCCTGACCGTCCTTGAAGGTCTCGTCGCGCAGGGCCTGCTGCTCGCGCGACAGCTTGTCGAGTTCGTCGGCCTGCTTGCTCATCTCGCGGCTGCTGGGGTCGGACTTGCCGCCCGGCTCGGCCGTCTGGAGATTTTCCAGGATCTCACGAAGCTGATCGAGCAGCCGCTGCGCCTCCGCCGTATCGCCGCGCTTCATGGCCTCGGCCATGTCGCTGAGCATCTTGTTGAGGTCGTCAGGCGTCACGGTCTTGGCGTTCGGATTGGGCGGGCGCTTCTCGGCCTGAGACAGGGAATCCTTGCGCTGACGCTCGGCCATGTTCTTCATGAACTTGTCGAGGGCCTGCTTGAGATCTTCGGTAAGCTTCTTGATCTCTTCGTCGGGCGCATTGCGCTCGATCGCCTGCTTGAGGTTGTCCTGTGCCGCGCGCAGGCTCTTCTCGGCGTCGGAAAGGTCGCCGTCCTCGATCTTCAGGGCCATCTCCCACAGAAGGTCGGCCACCTCCATCAGGGCCTCGTCGTTGCGGGCGGCCCGCAGGCGGCGGGACGCGGTCTTCAGCCCGAGGAAAACGCTGGGCTGAGGCGTGAACCGGTCCGGGGCGATCTGGAGCGCATCGAGGGCGGTCTGGACCCGCCCGCGGCTCTCGTCCGGCGCCGTGATCAGGCGGCGGCGCTCCTCGGCCAGCGCGCGGGCGAGGGGCTGCGCGAAGATCCGGGCCGGCAGGGTGATCTCGGCGGTGGGGGTGCGCCCCTCCTGGCCGGCTTCGTCCTTGACCACCAGGGTCAGGCGGACGCGAGCGCCCGACCAGGGATTGTCGGTGAGATCGACCAGGGTCTTGGTGTCGTGCTCGCCGGTCGCATCCGCCGGCAGCGCCAGGGCGATCCGCGGCGGCGGCACCAGGGAGCGGGTGTTGGCAAGGGGCTCGACCAGGCCCTCGGCGGCGGCGATGCCGTAATCGTCCTTGGCCCGGTAGGTCAGGTTGAAGGTCCCGCGCGCATTCACGTCCAGCGCACCGATGCGCTGCACCTCGGGCGGGGTGTCCGGGATGGTCTCGATCACGAGGTGCTGGGTCGGGCCGCCGACCGTCGCGATGGTGAGATCGGCCGTCTCGCCGGTAAGCTGGAAGCGGTCCTCGCGCAGGTCCGCCTGCGGGGGCTTGCCGGGCAGCGCCTTCAAGCCGGCATTGGGCGTCAGCACGGCTTCGCCCTGGCCGGCGATGCGGACGATCAGGGTGGAATTGACCGGCGCGCGCAGACGCTGCCGGTCGCCGGTCATGGTCACCACCAGGGGCGGCAGCCGGGTGTAGAGCGGCGGGTCGATCCAGCCGTCGACCCGGAAGTTCGGCCCAGGCGCCGGGGGCGCCTGCCAGTCGAAGGCCCCGAGGATGCGCGGGCGCCACTCGGCGCCGGCCACGAACAGGCTCGCCACCGCGGCGACCATCAGGCCGGCCCGCAGGGCGAAGGGGTCGCGCCGCGCCATGGCGGGTCGCGGCGGGCCGGCCTTCAGGCCTGCCACGGCGGCGACGGCGCGGGCCTGATGCATGGCCCAGAGGGCGCGGGTGGCCGGGTCGGAGGTTCCGACCGCCAGGGTGTCGTCGATCGCCGCGGCGGGGTGATGAGCCAGCGCGCCACCCTTGGCGGCAGCCTCGCGGTCGATCCGCGCCAGCGCCTCCCGGCGGGTGCCGGGCCGCAGACGCGCGAGCGGCAGGAGCACGGCCCCCAGCGCCAGTGCGAACAGAGCGAGGCCGACGATGCGGCCGAATGGCGGCAGGTCGAGCCAGAGCCCGAGCCACGACAGGGTCAGGAAGGCGAGCCCCACGCCGAAACCGCGCCACAGGATCGGCCAGGCCCGTTCCCACAGCCCGGCCACCTGCGACCGCGCGACGAGGCGGTCGAGCCGCTGCTGCGGCCCGGCACCGCCGGTCGCCTGTGCCTGCGGATTGCCCGTGGAGGTCGCCGGCTCGGCCTCGCCCATCGTGTCTGGCTCCTCGCGCGCCGCATCGGCGGCACGCCTGCCGATCAGGCTAGCATGGTGGAGGCGCCGTGCGGCGGGGTCAAATCAGCCCAGGGGAGGGGTCCTGTCGAAAGCGGTCCGATCGTTCGAGGGATCGATCTGAACCGGTCGTGCCTCTCGCGGGTTGCTGCCACGATTTTCAGAACGCCGGAAGGATGCCCGCCATGGTCGATGTCAAACCCCTCGTCGATGCTCTGGTCCGCTCGCGGCGCGGCAGCCTCGCGGCGACGGCGGCCCTCGGGGGCCTTGCCCTGGTGGCGGGTCTCGCGGCGCGGGCCCTGCGGGGGCCGGGCGCGCCGGAGGCGGCAGCGGCTCCCGCCGCCGACGCTTCGGCCCCTACGGTGGGCGAGGACGAGGCTCGTATCATGCTGCGGGCGATGGTGGCCGCCACCCTGGCGGACGGCCTGATCGACAAGGACGAGCGTCAGCGTCTCGACGCGGCGGTGCAGGCCTCGGGCTTGGCCACCGACGGAGCGGCGTGGCTGGAGGCCGAGATCGCCGACCCGGTCGATCTCGACGAGATCGGGGACGCCGTGAAGACGCCGGAACAGGCGGCGCGGATCTACGCCGCCGTCCGTCTCTCGGTGCTGGCCGACACCCTGCAGGAGCGCGAGTTCCTGAAGCGTCTCGCCGAGACCCTGGATGTCCCCGAGGAGGCTGTCAGCCGCATCGAGGGCGAACTGGCGGCGTGACGGTCAGGCCTGCGGGGTGAGCCAGCCGGGCACCCGGTCGAGGCCGATCAGGTCGTCGTAGCTCTGGCGCGGCCGCACCACCGCCGCGTCGGCGCCCCGCACCAGCACCTCCGGCACCAGCAGGCGCGAATTGTAGGTGCCGGCCTGGACCGCCCCATAGGCCCCGGCGCTCATGATGGCGATCAGGTCGCCGGGGGCGACCTCCGGCATCTCGCGAGCGAGCGCCACGTAGTCGCCGCTCTCGCAGACCGGTCCGACCACGTCGGCGACGAGGCGGGGCGTCTTGGGTGTCGGCTCCGTGACCGGGCGCAGGCCATGATAGGCGTCGTAGAGGGTGGGGCGGATGAGGTCGTTCATCGCCGCGTCGACGATGACGAAGGTCCGGCCCTCGGTGCGCTTCACATAGATCACCCGCGTGACCAGGATACCGGCATTGCCGGCGATCATCCGGCCGATCTCGAACACCGGGCGCAGGCCGAGCGGCGCGAAATGCGGGCGCAGGATGGCGGAGAGCGCGGCCGGCTCCGGCGGCGGGGCGTTGTCGTCGCGGTAGGGGATGCCGAGGCCGCCGCCGAAATCGATGTGGTGGAGCGGATGGCCCTCGGCCATCAGGTCGCGCGCAAGCCCCGCGAGCAGGCCGGCGGCATGGTCGAAGGGCGCCAGATCGGTGATCTGGCTGCCGATATGCATGTCGACGCCGGAGATGGCGAGGCCCGGCAGCGTCGCCGCATGGGCATAGACCGCCCGGGCTCGGCTCAATGGAATGCCGAACTTGTTCTCGGACTTGCCGGTCGAGATCTTGGCATGGGTGCCGGCATCGACATCGGGGTTGACCCGGATCGAGATCGGCGCGGTCAGACCGAGGCTGGTGGCCACGGCGGAGAGTTCGGCCAGTTCGGGCTCGCTCTCGACGTTGAAGCAGTAGATGCCGGCCTTGAGGGCGGCGGCCATCTCGCCGCGGGTCTTGCCGACGCCGGAGAACACGATGCGCTGCGGATCGACGCCGGCCGCCAGCGCCCGGCGCAACTCGCCCTCGGACACGATGTCCATCCCGGCGCCGAGGCGCGCCAGGGTCGTCAGCACGGCCTGATTGGAGTTCGCCTTCATGGCGTAGCACACCAGGGCGTCATCGCCCCCGAACGCTTCGGCGAAGACGCCGTAGTGACGCTCCAGCGTGGCGGTCGAATAGCAGTAGAACGGCGTCCCGACCTCCTCGGCGAGGGCGGTCAGATCGACATCCTCGGCCCGAAGACGGCCATCGCGATAGTGGAAGTGGTGCATCGGCCTGCCTGCGAGCGTCCCGACCGGGATCATCGTCCGGGCACGGCGCACCGCGAGGCGCGCCGCTCCGCACGGGGGAGGGGGAGGAGCTTGGTGACCCGCTTCTACAGCAGGGGATCGAGCAGGAAAGGCCGGTTGGGAACGACGTAGCCGCGTTTGGCGCCGCGGGTCGTCTTCACCGGTGCCTCAGCCCCGGAGCCCGGCACCGCCAGGGTGTCGAGTTCGTCGCCCGCCCGCACGGCCTCCGGATCCGGCGCCGCAGTACCGCCACCGAGGCCGACGCTCTGCGGCAGGGCGCGGGGGCTCGCGACGCCGGGCAGACCCGGGCGGGCGAACGAGCGCGCGGCCTCGGTGCCCGGCGGCGGCTCGAGCGCGCCGCGACGGCCGCAGGCCGAGGCGCCGAGCGCGATGAGACCGACCAGGGCGATCGTCGGCAGATGGCGGGCGGGGAGGAACATCAACGCTTGGCGATCCGAAACGCGGTGGCGGACAGCATAGCCGTTGCGGCATCGCGAGGCGAGCACGACGGCGACGCTGTCCCGCTTGGCGTTCGACGAGGCTCAGCCCTTCTTCTTGCCGTCGGTCTTCTGGTAGACGTCGATGGCGCGACGGCAATTCTCGGACAGCTTGGTCCAGTTGGTCTGGAAGCACTTGTCCAGGGCCGGATCGTCGGTGGCGAGATTGCCGCAATAGGTCAGGTAGTCGCCGGTGCAGTACTTCTTCAGGGTCTCGTTGCCCCGCTTGGTCTGGGGTGCCGCGGCCCCCTGCGGCTGGGCGGCCGGCTGAGCGAGGGCCGGCGCGGCCAGGATGGAGGCCGTTCCGGCGAGGACGAGGGCAAGCGACGTGAGCTTAAGGGCCATGATGGGCGCAGTCCGTCTCAAAAACAGGGAATGGGCGATCCGATGAAGCGCCGACATGGTCGAAACAAGGCGCGCGGGTGGTCGCCGCGTGGTCAGGCGGCTTTCTACGCCGCGATTTCCGGTCCGCGCAACGGCCGCCACGTTTTCCGGCGCACATGACGACGCCTCAGGCCGCCACATGGGTTTGGCGGCCGATCCGTCGGTTGATCCGGGTTCGTGGCCGAACCCTCAGTTGGTCTGGGCCGGGAGCGAGAAGGCCGAGGCCGGCGGCAGGCGCTCGCGCTGCATCAGGCCGTCGGCCACGTCCGAGATCCGGCGCCGGAGGTCGGCAGCCTCGCCGTCGCGGCGGGCCATCACCTCGGCGAGGGCTTTTTCGGCCGCCGCGAGGCTGGCCCGCAGGGTTTCGCGCTCGGCCACCAGCGCGGCGGTGAGATCCGTGACATCCCTGCCCGCATCGGCGGTGTCGGTCGCGCCGCCCGGCTGGACCGGCCCGGAGCGGAGGGCGATGAGGTCGTCGAGGACGTCCCGGTGGGCCTCCTCCAGCACCTGCAGCGTGGCGATGCCGAGGGCGGTGTCCTGGCGGGCCGTTTCGAGATCGCGCTCGACCGCGTTCAAGGTCGCCCGCGTCGCCGCGATCACCGCTTCGCGCTCGCTGAGGGTGGCGTCGCGCGCCTCCACCGTCCGGGTCAGGGCGGCGGCCTCCATCGTCCGTGCCCCGATGGCGGCGAGGTCGGCGTGGCGATGGGCGGCCACCGCCTCGACCTTCCGCTCCAGGCGGCGCTGGGCGACGGCGAATTGCGCCCGCAGGTAATCCTTCTCGGCCGCCACTTCGGTGATCGAGAGGGGCAGGCGTGCCTGCAGGCGGCGCTCGGACAGGCGAGCGGCCCGCGCGTTCACGGCGGGCAGCAGCAGCAGCGCGCACAGGCTGGCGGCGAGGAAGCCGAGCGCGAAGATCATCACGGTTTCGATCACGCGGTAACGCTCACCCAAGACGCCGTGGACGGGAACGGCGCCCGATGCGCCCGGCACCGTCGCCCCTGGGACGCCTGTTTAGCTCATTTCTTCCCGGGATGGGCAAGGCTCTCTCAGAAAGCCGAGGCGGCATCGGTGACCGACGGCAGGACTTCGGCGCAAACCACGAAGACGCCCCCCCTATGCGCCGCCGCCCGGGCCGCTCGGGACGGTTCGGCACCTGGCCGGCTGCGACCTGCTGCCGCAGCGCCGGGCGTCCGGGTCAGAACGGGTTCCAGGTCGGTTTGCTGGTGAATTTCAGGTAGCCGATATTGATGCCGAGGCGGGCACCGACACCGGTCCGGATCGGCACGACCACGATGTTGTCGGCCGTGACCGCCGTCATGCCGAAGCCGCCGACGAGGTAGGCCGACCCGTCGACGCCGCCGAAGCGGCGATACAGGCCCGAGACGGCCGGAAGGTTGTAGACCAGCATCATGGTGCGGTCGCCGTCACCGCCGACATCGAAGCCGATCGACGGCCCCTGCCAGTAGATGCGGCGCTGTCCGGCATTGCGGGTGTAGAGCGTGCCCTCGCCGTAGCGGACGCCGCCCACGATGGCGCCGGACGCCTCCTGGCCCAGGATGTAGCCATTCGGCTCGCCCCAGCGGCGGGTCGCCTCCTCGACGAGTTTCGCCAGACCCCGCGACATCGACCCGAAGAAGCGGTGGCCGTTATCGACCAGCTCCTCCGGACGGAACGTGCCCGGCCCGCCTTCGACGGCGGCGAGCGCACGCGGCGACACACCGAGGAGCAGCGCGCCCGCGAGGCCGCCGACGAAACCGCGCCGCGTCGCGGGGCGGGGCGCTGAGAGGGCACGGGCGGCCCGATGGTTCGACGTCATGCCTCGTCCCTCCTGCTTATCCCTGCCGCCGATGCGAGGCGGTATCGTCTTGCTAACCGAGGCCGCGCTATCCATCGCCGGACAACCCTGGGGGCGGACGTCACCCCGTGTCGGTGCGCTCCGATCCCCGGCGAAGGCCGCAACCGGACCTGCCGACCGGTTCCGGCAACCGATTTTGGCGACCATGATGCGAAACAAAGCAACATGTGGTTAACACGCCGTCACTGGCTCCTCGCCGCCGCCGGCGTCGGACACCCGATCATCGCCCGGGCCGCCAGCCTGGTCGACCTGCCGGCCGGCCCGATCGCCCTGAACGGCTTCGATGCGGTCAGCTACTTCCTCGACGGACCCGAGGCGGGGCGCCCGGCTTACGAATGGGCCTGGCACGGCCGGACCTGGCGCTTCGCGCGCGCCGGAAACCTGGAAGCCTTCCGCCGCGATCCGATCGCCTACGCACCCCGCCTCGGCGGCTTCGATGCGGTCGGCATCCTGGACGGGCGCCTCGTCGACACGGACCCGCTGATCTTCGCGCGACTGTCGGGTCCGGCCGGCGGCGATCGGCTCTACCTGTTCCGCAACGAAGCGCACCGGGCGCAGGCGATGGCCGATCCGAGCCTCGCTCCCCGGGCCGAAGCCCGCTGGCCGACGCTGCAGGAACAGCGCGATCGAAACCTGTCGGACTGAGCGCCGGGACGCCGGCTCAGATCCGGCTCTCGCCCTGCGCCGAGCGCCGTTCCGAAGGGCGCCCGGCCGGACTGCGCTCGGGCAGGACGAGGTTTTCGGCGTAGCGGGCGTCGCCCAGGGCCGCGAACGGACCGTTGCGGTAGTTGCGGGTGTAATGGCCGTAGGTCATCGGCCGTCCGGCCGGCGCGACGACGCAGCCGCCCGCGACCGTGAGGATGTGGTCCCCGGCCGCCGTATCCCATTCCATGGTCGGGCCGCAGCGCACGTAGATGTCGGCCTCGCCGGAGGCGATCAGGCAGAATTTCAGGGCGGAGGCGGCCGAGCGGGTGGCACTCACCCTGAGAGCCCCCAGGCAGGCTTCGGTCTCGACATCACCGTGGCGGTTGCTGCGCAGGGCGACGAGGCCCTTGTCCGGCATCGGCCGGACCCCGATGGGCAGCCGCTCGCCGAGGCGTCCGTCGTGGATCTCGGCCTCGAAGGCCTGCGCGCCCGCGCCCCAGACCCGGGCGAGGCCGGGAGCCGCGAGGGCGGCGGCGATCGGCCGATTGCCGGCGACCAGCCCGATATTGACGCTGTACTCGGCGTTGCCGGCAAGAAAGTCGCGGGTACCGTCGAGGGGATCGACCAGGAAGAACAGCGGCGCGGGCGGATGATCGTAGGTCGATTCCTCGGCGATCACCGGGATGCCCGGCCAGTGGCGGGCGAGTTCGGCGAGGATGAAGGCCTCGGATTCCGCATCCGCCTGGCTCGACGGCGATCCGTCGAGCTTGACCACGTGCGGACAATCGCCGCCGTGATGCCGCTTCAGGATTTCGCCTGCCCGGCAGGCAATTTCCATCAGGGTGGCGGCAATACGGTCGCGCGTCGGAGCATCAATCGACATAATACTGCCTATGATGCCCGTGCCACAGACCCTTGTCGACCCGGATCGCGACGGGCCGAGACGCTTTTCAAAGCAATCGGCGCCGTCTATCGGTGCCGTTCACGACCGGACGCGGCCCCGAAACGCCTGCGCGGAGCGCACCATGACCCCCCTCGATCTCGACGCCCTCGACCTGTCCGCCCTGCTGTGCTCGCGCGTCTGCCACGATGTGATCAGCCCGGTGGGCGCCATCGTGAACGGCCTGGAGGTTCTGGAGGACGAGAGCGACACCTCCATGCGCGAATTCGCCCTGGAGCTGATCGCCAAGAGCGCGCGCCAGGCCTCGGCCCGGCTACAATTCGCCCGCATCGCCTTCGGCGCGGCCGGCTCGGCCGGAGCCTCGATCGATCTCGCCGACGCCGAGAAGGTGTCGCGCGGCATGTTCGTCGACGACAAGACGCAGCTCGCCTGGAGCGCGCCGCAGGCGCTCTATCCGAAGAACAAGGTCAAGCTGCTCCTCAACCTCGTGATGATCGCCCAGAGCGCGATCCCGCGCGGCGGCCTCATCGACGTGGTGGTGCGGGGCGACGGCGAGGCGCCGACCCTCGTCCTTAAGAGCAAGGGCTCGCATGCCCGCATCCCCGCCCATGTCGAGGCGATGATCGCCGGAACCCCGGAGGGCGGCACCGTCGACGCCCACGGCATCCTGCCGTTCTATGCCGGCCTCGTCTCCCGCGCGGCCAACATGGATGTGCGCTTCTCGATCGAGGGCGACACGGTGACGATCGAAGCGACGCCGAAATCCGTCGCGCCGGCCCCCGACGCCCATGCCCCGGCCCCGAAGGCGATCGAGGACGACCGTCCTTCGGATTCCGAGCCGCCCGAGACGGCCCTCGCCTGAAGCCCGGCAAGACCCCGGAAAAAGCCTGCCCCAAGGCGGATAGGCGGGAGATCGACAAATATTATTGCGGTCTCCCACTTTGATCCATGCGGTGAAACCCTTCCCTAACTGGTTCGGGTCCAAGCTCCGTCCTGCACAGACTGTAGTGCGCGTATGGACTGAGTACCCCTCATGGACGACTTGTTGCGTGAGTTCCTGACCGAGAGCGCCGAGCATCTCGATACGGTCGATGCCGAACTCGTCCGGTTCGAGCAGGATCCGAACAACCAGACGATCCTGCGGAATATCTTCCGCCTCGTCCATACCATCAAGGGCACCTGCGGATTCCTCGGCCTGCCGCGCCTCGAAGCGCTGGCCCATGCCGCCGAGACCCTGATGGGCCAGTTCCGCGACGGCATGCCGGTCACCGGTCCCGCAGTCAGCCTCATCCTCGTCACCCTGGACCGCCTGAAGGCGATTCTCGGCGATCTCGAAGCCACCGGCACCGAGCCGACCGGCAGCGACGACGACCTCATCGGCGCCCTCGAGGTGATGGCCTCGGCACCGATCGCGCCGGCCGCTCCGGCGCCCGCCCCCGAGATCAAGCTGCCCGACCCCGTCATCCGCGAACTGAAGCCCGGCGAAGTCACCCTGGAGGATCTCGAGCGCGCCTTCATGGAGGCCGAGGGTCCCGATCCGTTCGACGCCCCCGTGGCGGCCGCACCCGAGCCCGTCGCGCCTCAGCCCGTCGCTCTGGCACCGGAGCCCGAGGCGCCCGCCCCGATGCCGGTCCGGGCCGCCGAAGCCCCGGTGACCGAAGCGCCCGCGAAATCCGCCGATGCGCCCGCCGCCTCGGACGGCGAGGGCGCGATCGCCAAGGTCCAGACCATCCGGGTCAATGTCGACACCCTCGAACACCTCATGACGATGGTGTCGGAGCTGGTGCTGACCCGCAATCAGCTCCTCGAGATCGCCCGCCGGCACGACGATTCCACCTACAAGGTGCCGCTCCAGCGCCTCAGCCACGTGACGGCCGAGTTGCAGGAGGGCGTCATGAAGACGCGCATGCAGCCGATCGGCAATGCCTGGCAGAAGCTGCCGCGCGTGGTCCGCGACCTGTCGTCCGAACTCGGCAAGCAGATCGAGCTCGTCATGAGCGGCGCCGAAACCGAACTGGACCGTCAGGTCCTGGAGGTGATCAAGGACCCGCTCACCCACATGGTGCGCAACTCGGCCGATCACGGTATCGAGTCCTCGGCCGACCGCAAGGCCTCCGGCAAGCCGGTGCGCGGCACGATCCGCCTCTCCGCCTACCATGAGGGCGGCACCATCACGATCGAGATCGCCGACGACGGCAAGGGTCTCGACCTCGCCGCCATCCGCCGCAAGGCGGTCGAGCGCAAGGTCGCGAGCCAGGCCGAGGTCGAACGCATGACCGACGCCCAGGTGGCGAAGTTCATCTTCCACCCGGGCTTCTCCACCGCCGCCGCCATCACCTCGGTCTCGGGCCGCGGCGTCGGCATGGACGTCGTCAAGACCAACATCGAGCTGATCGGCGGTGTCATCGACATCAACACGCAGCTCGGCCGCGGCACCACCTTCACCATCAAGATCCCGCTCACCCTCGCGATCATCGCCGCTCTCATCGTGAAGGCCGGCGAGCAGCGCTTCGCGGTGCCCCAGGTGGCGGTGCTGGAGCTGGTGCGGGTCGACAAGGCGACCGCGCAGAAGGTCGAGCGCATCAACGGTTCGCCGGTTCTGCGCCTGCGCGAGCGCCTGCTGCCCATCGTCACCCTGACGGGCGTGCTCGGCCAGGATCAGGCCGCCGACGCCGTCGATTCCGGCTTCGTGGTGGTGGCCCAGGTCGGCCGCCAGCGCTTCGGCATCCTGGTCGACGAGGTCTTCCACACGGAAGAGATCGTCGTGAAGCCGATGTCCTCGAAGCTGCGCCACCTGCCGCTCTTCGCCGGCAACACCATCCTGGGCGACGGCGCCGTCGTGCTCATCGTCGATCCGAACGGCATCGCCCAGCAGGTCAGCCAGGGCTCGCAGTCCGGCGCGATCCCGGTCGAGGCCGAGGTCGAGGAGATCGAAGCCGCCGATGCCAAGTCCACGCTGCTCGTCTTCAAGGGCGGCGCCGGCAGCTTCAAGGCGGTTCCGCTCTCACTGGTGACCCGTCTCGAAGAGATCGAGTCGGCCAAGGTGGAATGGGTCGGCGGACGCCCGCTGATCCAGTATCGCGGTCGCCTGATGCCGCTGGTGCCGGCCGATCCGTCGATCGAGATCCGCAGCTCCGGCACCCAGGCCCTGGTGGTGTTCTCCGACGGCGAGCGGGCCATGGGCCTCGTGGTCGACGAGATCGTCGACATCGTCGAGGAACGCCTCGACGTCGAGATCGCCGCCGAGCGCTCGGACCTGATCGGCTCCGCCGTTCTGCGCGGCCGCGCCACGGAGATCATCAACATCGCCCACTTCCTGCCGCTCGCCTACGACGACTGGGCGCGCGGCCCGAAGAAGCCGGTCAAGCACAGCTCGACCCTCCTCCTCGTCGACGATTCCGCCTTCTTCCGCGACATGCTGAGCCCGGTTCTGAAGGCCGCCGGCTACAGCGTCATCACCGCCGCCAGCGCCGACGAAGCGGTGGCGACCCTGCTGTCGAACGGCCGCGTCGACGTGGTGGTGTGCGATCTCGAAATGCCGGGCCGCAGCGGCTTCGATCTCGTCGGCGCCATGCGCAAGGTCGAGGGTCGCGTCGCCAGCCTTCCGGTGATCGGCCTGTCCGGCACCATCGGGGCCGAAGCCATCGAACGGGCACGCACGCTCGGCATCGCCGATCTGGTGGCGAAGTTCGACCGCAGCGGGCTGATCTCGGCGCTGGCGGAGCTGGACGCGCCCAGCCTCGCCGCCGTCGCCGCCGCCGCCTGATCGCACAGCCCCCTTCGGAGTTCACGCCCATGATGCAGGCTGCCAACACCAATGCCGCGGATGCCGGCGGCACCCGTGATTTCGTCACCGTCTTCGTCGGCGAGACGATGTTCGGTCTCGCCATCGACCGGGTCCACGACGTCTTCATCCCGGCCGGTGTCACGCCGGTGCCGCTGTCGCCGCCCGAGATCGTCGGGTTGCTCAACCTGCGCGGCCGCGTGGTCACCGCCCTGTGCCTGCGCCGCCGCCTCAGCATGCCGGCCCGGACCGGCGACGCGGCCCAGATGGCCATCGGCCTGGAACAGGGCGGCGAGACCTTCGCGCTCATCGTGGACGGGGTCGGCGAGGTGCTGAAGCTCGGAGCCGAGACGCATGAGCCGGTCCCGATCAATCTCGATGCCCGCTGGCGCGACCTCACCCTCGGCGTGCACCGCCTCGACGGCCGCCTCCTCGTCATCCTCGACGTCGACGCCCTCCTGGCTTTCGGAACGACCGCCCGCACCGCCGGTGCAGCGTGAGCGCGCAAGGGGAGACTGAACCGATGAAAACCTGCCTCATCGTCGACGACTCCGCCGTCATCCGGAAGGTGGCGCGCCGCATCTTCGAGACCATGAACTTCCAGGTCGGCGAGGCCGAGGACGGCGAGAAGGCGCTCACCGCCTGCACCGAGACGATGCCGGACGCGATCCTGCTCGACTGGAACATGCCGACCATGGACGGCTACGATTTCCTGCGGGCGCTGCGGAAATCCCCCGGCGGCCAGAAGCCGAAGGTCCTGTTCTGCACCACCGAGAACGACGTCGGCGCCATCGCGCGCGCGCTCCATGCCGGGGCCGACGAGTACATCATGAAGCCGTTCGACCGCGACATCGTCACGGCGAAGCTGGCCCAGGTCGGGTTCGCCGTCGAGGCCGACGCGGCCTGACGCGGCCCCGGGCCGCGCCACGCGCCCCGTCCGGGACCCTCTTCCCCTCCGACCGATCTTCCGCGTCGCTCAAACCGTGAATTCATGATGGCCGCCACCGCACCGACCTACGCGTCGACCCATCCGGCCCCGCCGCCCCAGACGGGGCAGCGCGTCCGGGTGCTGATCGCAGACGATTCAGCGGTGGTGCGCGGGCTCGTCGCCCGCTGGATCGGGGAGGCCGGCTACGAGGTCGTCGCCACGGCCGCCAACGGTCGCATCGCCCTGGAGGCGATGTCGCGCCACGACCCCGACGTGATCCTTCTCGACATCGACATGCCGGAACTCGACGGCACCCAGGCCCTGCCGCTGCTGCTCGCCAAGAGCCCCGGCGTCCAGGTCATCATGATGTCGACCCTGACGACCCGCAACGCCGACATCTCGCTGCGCTGCCTCGCTCTCGGCGCCGTCGACTACATCCCGAAGCCCGAGAGCAATCGCGGCGTCACCACCTCGGACGCCTTCCGCACCGACCTCATCGAGCGGGTCCGCATCTTCGGCTCCGCCCGCGCTCGCAAGCGCGGCGCCTCCAGCGCGCCGATCCCAATCGCCCACGGCATGCCCGCCCCCGCGCCGGTCTCGGCCCTGCGGCCAACGTCGCCCCTGGTCCTGCGTCCGAAGGCCCGCACCGGCATCGCGCCCCGCGTCCTCCTCATCGGCGCCTCCACCGGCGGCCCGCGCGCCGTCGGCGAGGTGCTGGAGAAAATCGGCACCGCCACCCTGCGCCAGTTCCCCGTCCTGATCGTGCAGCACATGCCGCCGGTCTTCACCGCGGTGTTCGCCGAGCATCTCGGTGTCCGGACCGGCCTGCCGGCGGCGGAGGGCAAGGCCGACGAGCGCCTCCAGCCCGGACGGATCTACGTGGCGCCCGGTGGCCGGCACATGGGCCTCGGCGGCAGTCGTCAGGACGTGACGATCCGCCTGCACGACGGCCCGGTGGTGAATTTCTGCCGCCCGGCCGTCGACGTCCTGTTCCAGGATGCCGCCACGATCTTCGGGGCCTCCGCCCTGGCGGTGGTGCTGACCGGGATGGGCTCGGACGGCACCGGCGGCGCCCGCGCGCTGACCGAGGCCGGCGCCGCGGTGCTGGCCCAGGACGAAGCGACCAGCACCGTCTGGGGTATGCCGGGCAGCATCGCCAAGGCGGGCCTGGCCCAGGCCATCCTGCCGCTGGCGGAGATCGGCCCGGCCTTGCGCAATCTTCTGACGGGGCAGGGCGCATGACCGACGTCGAATTCGATTTCCTGCGCGCCTACCTCAAGACCCGCTCCGGCCTCGCCCTCAGCGGCGAGAAGCGCTACCTCGTCGAGAGCCGCCTCGGCCCGGTCTGCCGCCGGTTCGACATCGCCACCCTGGGCGCGATGGTGTCGGCCCTCAAGAGCAGCCGCGACGTCGCCCTGGAGCGTGCCGTGGTGGAGGCGATGACCACCAACGAGACGTTCTTCTTCCGCGACCGCACGCCCTTCGACCTGTTCCGCGACGTCCTGCTGCCGGAGGCCATGGCCCGACGCGCCAGCCAGCGCCGCCTGCGGATCTGGTGCGCGGCGGCCTCCACCGGCCAGGAACCCTATTCCCTCGCGATGATGCTGCAGGACGCGGCGCCGCGCCTCGCCGGCTGGACCGTCGACATCATCGGCACCGACCTCTCCACCGAAGTGCTGGAGAAGGCGAAGGCCGGTCTCTACAGCCACTTCGAGGTGCAGCGCGGTCTGCCGGTTCAGTCCCTGATCAAGCATTTCGAGCAGGTCGGCGAGCAGTGGCGCATTTCCGCGTCCCTGCGGCAGATGGTGGATTACCGACCGCTCAACCTGTTGCAGCCCTTCGACGGCCTCGGCACCTTCGACATCATCTATTGCCGCAACGTGCTGATCTACTTCGATGCGCCGACCAAGGGCGACGTCCTTGCCCGCCTGAGCACCAGCCTGGCCCCGGACGGAGCCCTGCTGCTCGGCGCGGCCGAGACCGTGATCGGACTGACGGAGAAGCTGGTTCCGAACGCCCAGCACCGCGGCCTCTACGTCCAGGCCGGCCGCACCCCCGCCGCCCGGCCGGCGGCCGGCGGCATCCTGTCCCCGGCGGTCGGGTCTCCCGGCCTCCTGCCACCCGCCGCCCAGACGGGTGCCGCCGCAGCGCCGCCCCTGCGCCGGGTGGTCGGGCTCTAGAACAGCCCGGTTGCCCACAGCCACGCCCCGCCGGGCCGTCGCTTCGTTCGTCGTGAGCCAGAGCCGGATGCGCTGCGTGGACGATTGCGGGCAAGCGTGAATCAGCGCGATGGGGCCAGGCCCCGCGATCCTGTCGACGGCTGAACTGACCGCGCCCCGGAACCACAGCCCCTTGATCGCCACACACGCTGACGTCCGGACACAAAAAAGGCCCCGCTCGCGCGGGGCCGTTTCACCGTCTGGCTCGGGTTCGTCAGACGGCGATGCGCTCTTCGCCCTCGTTGGGCTCGCGCAGCACGTAGCCGCGGCCCCACACCGTTTCGATGTAGTTCTTGCCCGAGGAGGCATTGGCCAGCTTCTTCCGGAGCTTGCAGATGAACACGTCGATGATCTTCAGCTCGGGCTCGTCCATGCCGCCGTAGAGATGGTTGAGGAACATCTCCTTGGTGAGCGTCGTGCCCTTCCGCAGCGAGAGGAGTTCCAGCATCTGGTACTCCTTGCCGGTGAGGTGGACGCGGGACCCGGAGACCTCGACGGTCTTCTGGTCGAGGTTCACGATCAGGTCGCCGGTGGTGATCACCGACTGGGCGTGGCCCTTCGAGCGGCGCACGATGGCGTGGATGCGGGCGACGAGTTCGTCCTTGTGGAACGGCTTCGTCAGGTAGTCGTCGGCGCCGAAGCCGAGGCCCTTCACCTTGTCCTCGATGCCGGCCATGCCGGAGAGGATCAGGATGGGGGTCTTCACCTTGGCGACGCGGAGGTTCCGCAGCACCTCGTAGCCCGACATGTCGGGGAGGTTCAGGTCGAGCAGGATGATGTCGTAATCATACAGCTTGCCGAGGTCGATCCCCTCCTCGCCGAGGTCAGTGGTGTAGGTGTTGAAGCTCTCGGACTTGAGCATCAGCTCGATGCTCTGCGCGGTTGCGCTGTCGTCCTCGATCAGAAGTACCCGCATCGTCGGTCCCCAGCCCAGCCGGCCGTCTGCAGCGTACGGGCAAGCCCCCGCTGTTCGTCCACCACCGGCCCGTGGCGGACGCTCCCTCGTCTATGACGTGAAACGCTATTCGTTAATCGTTAACAAACCCTGATTCCCGGACGCAAGCACCCAAATCACCCCGGGTGCCGGCCGCGCCTCGAACCGTTGACGGTCTGTTCTCGAAAGACCGGTCACGGGTCGGATGCGAAGCCTCTGCAAATCGCCTCAAGTGCCTCGTCCGCAAGGACATGTTGCGCGCTGTCTCTCCGGCGCCACGACGCCGAAACGTCGTGTGGTCCGGAGAGAAATTTTTTAGGTTCCGGCACAGGGCCGGCGGCCCGCTACAAGCCCGATGCCCACAGTGTTAAGGAGGGAGGTAAACGAATGGTTGAGAGATTCACCGATGACCCAGCTTGACCCTAGCGCCGCACGCTTGCGCCTGGCTGGAGCGCGCGGTGCGCTCGACGGCGTCGAGGTGCTGGAGACCTACGGACGGGTCGTGGCGATTCGGGGCCTGCTCATCGAGGTGGCGGGTCCGGTCGCGGCGATGCGCCTCGGCGGCCGCCTCGACATCGCCGTGGAGAACGGTCTCGGCGCCGTCCCCTGCGAAATCATCGGCTTTCAGGGCGACCGGGCGCTGGCGATGCCGTTCGGCTCCCTCGAGGGCGTCCGGCGCGGCTGCCCCGCCATGGTGCGCGACGAGGCCGCCGGCGCGGTCCGGCCGTCCTCGGCCTGGCTCGGGAGGACCATCGATGCCCTCGGCCGTCCGATCGACGGGCTGGGGCCGCTGCCGCCCGGCCCGGCGATCTATCCCCTGCGCGCCGATCCGCCCCCGGCCCACGCCCGGCGCCGCGTCGGTCCGCCCCTCGATCTCGGCATCCGCTGCATCAACACCTTCCTGACCATGTGCGCCGGCCAGCGCATGGGCATCTTCGCCGGGTCCGGCGTCGGCAAGTCGGTGCTGCTGTCGATGCTCGCCCGCTACACCGCCGCCGACGTGGCGGTGATCGGCCTCGTCGGCGAGCGCGGGCGCGAGGTCCAGGAGTTCCTTCAGGACGATCTCGGCGCCGAGGGCCTGGACCGGTCGGTCGTGGTGGTCGCCACCTCCGACGAGCCGGCCCTGATGCGCCGCAACGCCGCCTACGTCACCCTGGCGATGGCCGAGTATTTTCGCGATCAGGGCGCGCAGGTGCTGTGCATGATCGATTCGATCACCCGCTTCGCCATGGCCCAGCGCGACATCGGCCTCGCGGCCGGCGAACCGCCCACCGCCAAGGGCTACACCCCCACGGTGTTCAGCGAGTTGCCGCGCCTGCTTGAGCGGGCCGGTCCCGGCACGGGGGAGGGGGCGATCTCGGGCCTGTTCACCGTTCTGGTCGAGGGCGACGACCACAACGAACCGGTGGCCGACGCCGTGCGGGGCATCCTCGACGGGCACATCGTGATGGAGCGCGGCATCGCCGAGCGCGGGCGCTATCCGGCGATCAACGTCCTGCGCTCGGTCTCCCGCACCATGCCGCGCGCCTGCGACCCGGAGCACCTGCCGACGGTGCGGCGGGCGCGGCGCCTGCTCTCGACCTATGCCGACATGGAGGAGTTGATCCGGCTCGGGGCCTACCGGGCGGGCGCCTCGCCGGAAGTCGACGAGGCGGTCGCCCTCATGCCCGAAATGGAGGCTTTTCTGGGTCAGGGTAAGGAAGAAGCAACTTCGATCGGCGAGGGTTACCGTCGCCTGGCAGAGATTGTCGGTGCCCCGTAAGGGGTCACCCCGACGTAATCATCCTGAAGCCGGGTCCGGTCGCGCAGTCCCCGCGCGCCGGCAGGCCGAGCGTTGCGTGGAGTGAACCCGTCCATGAAATCCCGTGACACGTTGATCCGGCTGCGACGCTTCCAGGTCGACGAGAAGCGTCGCCGCGTGACGCAGATCGAGATGATGAAGGCGGACTTCACCCGCATGGCGCTGGAGCTCGACCGCGAAGTCGCCCACGAGGAGAGCCGCGCCGGCATCTCCGATCCCGCCCATTTCGCCTACCCGACCTATGCCCGTGCCGCCGCCACGCGCCGGGACAACATGCGCCAATCGGCAGCCGCCCTCGAGGGCCAGCTCGCCGAAGCCAAGGCCGAACTCGGCGAGGCCTTCGAGGACCTCAAGAAGATCGAGATCCTCGATGACCGCGAGCGCACCGCCGAGCGCGCCGCCGAGGCCGCCCGCGATCAGGCCGCCATGGACGGGATCGGCCTCTCGCGCATCCGCGCCTGACCCCCGGTTTCGTGCCGGCCGCAGGCGCGAGCCGGCACGAAACCGTCATGATCCCGTGGGATGAGCCGGTCCTGCCAGGGCCAGACCGAACCTCGCTTGCGATGCGCCGCATCGTCGTGCAGGGAAAGGCCCGAACCAGGGGCGTGTCCGAACCACCATGAAGAAGATCAGCGATTTCATCTGGCCGATTATCGGCCTCGCCGCCGTGATCTGTTCGGGATACCTGCTCTACAAGGAACTGGCCGGCATCTCGATGGCCGAGATCAAGGGCAGCTTCGCGGCGATCCCGACGCATCGCTTCCTTCTCGCCGCCCTCTCGACCCTGGTCGCCTATGCGGCCCTGGCCTGGTACGACCGTATCGCCCTGCTGCATCTCGGCGTGCGCCACATCGGCTGGTTCTTCGTCTCGGTCTGCTCGTTCACCACCTACGCGCTGTCGCACAACATCGGGGCCTCGGTCTTTTCCGGCGCGGTGGTGCGCTACCGGGCCTACACCGCCAAGGGCCTGTCGGCGGCCCAGGTTGCGGTGCTGGTGGCCCTGTGCTCCTTCACCTTCGGCCTCGGCACCATCCTGCTCGGCGGCTTCGTGCTGACGGTCCTCCCCGACACTCTGACCCGCCTGAACGGCTACCTGCCGGCGATCCTGACCGACCCCGCCACCGCCCGCATCCTCGGCGCCGGCCTCCTCGCCTTCGTCGCCCTGTACGTGATCGGCTCGCTGCTGCACCTGAAGCCGCTGACCATCCGCACGTTCAAGCTCGAATATCCGCGTCCCCGCATCATGGCGCGCCAGCTCATCGCCGCTCCGCTGGAGCTTCTGGGTGCGGCCGGCATCATCTACTTCGCGCTGCCCGAGGCCGGCAATCCCGGCTTCCTCGTGGTGCTGGCGGTGTTCCTGGCGTCGTTCTCGGCGGCCCTGGTCTCCAACGCGCCGGGCGGCCTCGGCGTGTTCGAGCTGGTCTTCGTGGTGGCGATGCCTGACATCGCTCGGCCCTCGGTGATCGCCGCGCTCCTGGTCTTCCGCCTGTTCTATTTCTGGCTGCCCTTCGTGATCTCGGTCGTCGTGGTGCTGCTCTACGAGCGCAACCGCCTCGCATCGGCCCTGCGCGACAAGCCGCACGATTCCTCCGCGCCCGACGCCCCCCTTACCGCCCCGGGCCTCAATGCGAACGCCCTCGAGCGCCGCATGGAGAAGAAGCCGGTCTGATCCGGCTTCGAGCACCCCCGTCGCAGCCTTGTCCGGGGCCTGTCGCCGAGCGCCCCGACCGGGGCACCCGGCGGCGGGCCCTTTTCGCTGTCCCGACGGGTGAGGAGGGTCACACCGACCCCACCGTGCGCAGCCGGGCGCGTGGATGGATCTCGGCCTGGCTCATCACCGGCGTTTCGCGCCGGAAGCGCTCGATGATCGAGCGCACGAAGGGCCGGGCCTGGACCGAGGTGACCAGCACCGGCATCTCGCCCATGCGGGCGGCGGTCTCGAAGCGATCGCGCACGGTGTTGACGAATTCGGAGAGCTTGGAAGGCTGCATCGCGAGATAGCGCTCGTCGCGCTCGCCCGCGATCGCGTCGAGGAAGGCCTGCTCCCAGGCCGGCGACAGGGTGATGATCGGCAGCATACCGTCCGGCCCCTGGTACTGGGCGCAGATCTGGCGCCCGAGCCGGGCGCGGACGTGCTCGACGATGTCGCGCGGGTTCTTCACGTGCCCGGCCACCTCGGCGATGCCCTCGATGATCGCCCCGAGATCGCGGATCGAGACCCGCTCGGCTAGAAGGAACTGCAACACGCGCTGGATGCCGGTGGTGCCGATCTGGCTCGGCATGACCTCCTTGAGGAGGTCGGCATGCTCCTTCGAGACCTCGCGCAGCAGCTTCTGGACTTCGACGTGGTTCAGGAGTTCGGAGACGTGGGCCTTGATGATCTCGGTGAGATGGGTCGAGACCACGGTGGCGGCGTCCACCACGGTGTAGCCCTTGAGCTGGGCCTGATCGCGCAGGGAGGCGTCGATCCAGGTAGCGGGCAGACCGAAGGTCGGCTCCAGCATGTGCTGGCCGGGCAGCTGCACCTGCCCACCCATCGGGTCCATCGCCATGAACTGACCGGGGAAGATCTGGCCCGTTCCGGCCTCGATCTCCTTGACGCGGATCACGTAGGCGTTGGCATCGAGCTGGACGTTGTCGAGGATGCGGACCGACGGCATCACGAAGCCGAGTTCGGCCGCGAGCTGCCGGCGCAGGGCCTTGATCTGGTCGGTGAGGCGGTCCTGCCCTTCCGGGCCGTTGACCAGCGCCAGCAGGGCGTAGCCCATCTCCAGCTTGAGATCGTCGAGCTTGAGGAGGTCGGTGACGGTCTCCTCCTTGGCGGCCTGGGCGGCGGCGACGGCGGAGGCGTCCATCGGCGCCCCGTCGGCGTCGAGGGGCGGCGCCTCGCGGGCGACCTTGGCGAAGTGCCAGGCGGCATAGCCGGAGGCGCCGGCCAGGGCGAGGAACGGCAGCATCGGCATGCCGGGCAGGAGCGCGATCAGCACCATGACACCCGACGACATGCCGAGCGCCTTCGGATAGTTCGCGAGCTGCTTTCCGAGCGCCTTGTCGGCCGAGCCCTTCACGCCGGCCTTCGACACCAGGATGCCGGCCGCCGCCGACACGATGAGGGCCGGAACCTGCGAGGCCAGCCCGTCGCCGATGGTGAGCAGAGTGTAGGTCTTGGCCGCCCCCAGGAACGGCATGCCCTGTTGGGCGACGCCGATGATGATGCCGCCGATGACGTTGATGAAGGTGATGAGCAGCGCCGCGATGGCGTCGCCCCGGACGAACTTCGACGCACCGTCCATGGCACCGAAGAACGAGGATTCCTCCTCGAGGGCGCCGCGCCGGGCCTTGGCCACCTTCTCGTCGATCAGCCCGGCCGAGAGGTCGGCGTCGATGGCCATCTGCTTGCCCGGCATCGCGTCGAGGGTGAAGCGGGCCGCCACCTCGGCGATGCGGCCCGAACCCTTGGTGATGACGACGAAGTTCACGATGATCAGGATCGCGAAGACGATGATCCCGATGACGAAGTTGCCCCCCATCACGAAGTTGCCGAAGGCCTCGATGACGTGGCCGGCCGCGGCCGTGCCTTCGTGGCCGTGCCCGAGGATGAGCCGGGTGGAGGCGAGGTTGAGGGCGAGGCGCAGCAGGGTCGCGACCAGGAGCAGGGTCGGGAAGACCGTGAACTCGAGGGGATTGTCGATGAACAGCCCGGTCATCATGATCAGCACCGAGATGATGATCGAGACCGCCAGCAGGAGGTCGAGCAGGAACGCCGGCAGGGGGAAGATGAGCACCGTGAGGATGCCCATCACGGCGGTGGCGAAGAACAGATCGGTGCGCTTCGAGAGCGCGGTCAGGTTCGCCCGGTTGGGGATCGCGAAGCTCGCGAGATGCCCCAAGCTCCCCCCGAATCCCGCTGCCGGACCCGGCGTGGCGGCCGTCTCGCTCATCGTCACCCTCACGCCCCCAACGATCCGGGGACCAGGCAAGTTTTGCCGGGTTTAGGGTTAGCGAAGCGTTAACACCGGGCCAGACCGACCGTCCTGGGCCGGGATTATGAGGGACTGGAACCCGTCGAGCGCCGAGAAAGGCCGGCGACGGACGCGCCCGGATTCGATGATACCGGGGCGCAGGTGCTTACCCGACGCACGCAGGCAAGTCTGTCCCGTCTGAAAGCCTCGGCCTCTGGGTCTCAGGCCCGTACCTGTCAGGTCATGTATTTCCGGGTGACCACGGCGCCCGCGAACAGGGCGGCGGCGCCCGCCGCGATCAGGCAGATCATCAGGACGCGACGGGGCTGCTGCGCCGATTCCGGCTTCACCGGCGGGACGATCATGCTGAAGAACTCGATCTGCCGGGCGGCGACGATACGCGCCCGCTCGTTCGAGGCCAGCACCTTGGCGAAGTACTTCTCGGCCTCCATGCGGTCGGCGTCGAAGGCCTCGAATCGGGTGAGGGCGTCGGCCAGCACCCGGCGCTGCTCCGGGTCCTCGCTCGCCGACTGGCGCTCGATCCGGGCGATGTTGTCGTCGAGGTCCTTGAGCTGGGCCTTCATGTCCTGAATGCGGCGCGTCTCCGGCGAGAGATCGCGCTGGCTCTGGATGAGCTGGACGGCCAGGTTGATGCGGGTGGTCCGGAGTTCGCTGATGACCTTGAGATTGCTCTCGTTGGTCTTCTGCGCGTCGAGGACGCCGTCCCGGTTGCGCAGCGCCGCCACTTCGGTCCGGATCTTGGTCATCCGCTCCTCGGCCCGCTTCAGCTCGCGCGAGCTTTCCGCCACGGCATCGTCGCGGGCGCGGCTGCTCAGGGCGTTCACCATGCGCTCGCTCTCGGCCAGGATCGCGTTCGACAGATCGAAGGCTTCCTGCGGATCGAAGGCCGTGACCGTCAGGTTGATAATGCCGGAGCCGGCCTCGATCTTGGCGTGGACCCGCTCGTTCCAGTACTTCACCAGCTTCTCGACCGGCTTTTCCGGGTCGAAGCGGGATAAGTAGTCGATATCGGGCCGCGAGAACATCGCGCGCACCGATTGATGCTTCTCGATAGCCTCGATCATCGGACGGCTGACGATGTAGTTCATCGCGATCAGGCTGTCCTGCGCCACCATCTGGTGGCTCGGGGAACCCGAATTGGTCCCGACCTGATCGGGCGAGGCCTTCTCGACATTGCCGAGCGCCGGCCGGAGGGCGAAGCGCGATTCGATGACGTAGCGATCGGACGCGATGAGGCCGTAATAGACGATGGCGGCCAGGGTCGGGATCACGAAGCAGACCAGGAACAGCACCGGGATGATGGCGTCGGTCTTGACGTGGCTCTGATAGGAGCGAATGCCCTTCTTGCGGTCGGCGAAGCGGGAGACGCGCGCGATCTGCTTGAGGGATTCGGCCACCGCGTTGGACCGGTCGGCGGTGGTGAGCGGTTGTCCCTGCGGGTTGCGGATTTCGATGCTCATGCGCCCCGGTCGTCCCTCTGGGTGGGCGAAGCCACCGCCCCATCCGTGTCCATTCATCATCGCCGCGGCGAAACCGTGACCGAACCGGCCCGGACGCGCGCTCACGCGTTCAGGCGGCGATAGACTTCGATGGCGTCGTTGATGTCCTCGTAGACGATCGCGCGCCCGTTGATGATGACGATCCCCTGCTGGCACCAGGTGCGCAGGGTGTCCATGCCGTGCGAGACCATGATCACGTCGGCATTCTCGCGCCGGGCCGCGAAGGCCTCCTCGCAGCGCTTCTGGAAACGGGCGTCGCCGACCGCCGTCACCTCGTCGATGAGGTAGCAGTCGAACGGGATCGCCATGCTCATGCCGAAGGCGAGCCGGGAGCCCATGCCCGACGAGTAGGTCTTGATCGGCACGTCGAGATAGCTGCCGAGTTCGGAGAAATCCTCGACGAATTCCAAGACCTTGCGGGGATCCTCGCCGTAGATCCGGGCCACGAAGATGATGTTGTCGCGCCCCGTCATCTGCGGGTGGAAGCCGCCGGCGAAGCCCAGCGGCCAGGACACGCGCCGGTTGCGGATGACCCGCCCCTTCGTCGGCATCTCGGTTCCGGCGAGCAGCCGCAGGGAGGTCGACTTGCCGGCGCCGTTGATGCCCAGGATGCCGTAGCTGACCCCCGGTTTCAGGGTGAACGAGACGCGCTCCAGGATCGTGCGGCGGTGCCCGTCCGTCCGGTAGATCTTGGTCACGTTGTCGAAGCGGATCACGGCTGAGGAGGGCTCCCGACGGCGCGGCCGGCCCGATCGCGGGCGCGGACAGCACGTCACCGCGACGGGATCGCCGACAAAAGCGGCGAATCTGAGAAAGGACACCCCGACCGGGCAGCGCCCCCCCGCGCTCGTCCGAGGGAATTCCGAGGTCCCAATTTCAAGATTCTTCGGTCCCGATTCCGAGAAGAATCGACAGCTTTGCCGTTCGGAGGCTTGCACGCCGCGGGTGCGGCTTGTACACGACGCCTCCCGGCGCCCTCGCGAAGCCCGGTCGCCCGAGCGGCGGCTGTGAGACGCAGGCCCGGGACCGGAGGGGTGGCCGAGTGGTTGAAGGCGCACGCCTGGAAAGTGTGTATACCGGAAACGGTATCGCGGGTTCGAATCCCGCTCCCTCCGCCAGATGCTCGTAACCCTCTGACAGCAAACGGTTTCGGCACGCGATAGCCCGTGTGGCGTCGTCGTGTCCCGGGGATGCGACGCCGAGGGTGCGGCGCGCCTTGAATCGGCTGTCGCCCTGCGGTCGTCGGACCGTGCGCCTGCGGGTTCTCACCGCTCTCATGGCGAGCGTGAAGCACCCCCATCCAAGGTCGGACAGCGCTGGCGCCCGCCCCGCATCTCGGCGCCGCTCCGACAGTGGCGGCGTCCGGCTTTCACGATGCGTCTGGGCCGAGGCGCGGCGGCCGCAGCCGGACGGGTCTCGCGACCAGCCTCGACCCGCCTGATGCTGTCAAAAACGCGGCGAACTCGTCGCCAGCAACGGCACCGCACCGCCTCAGTCATGCCCGCCACGCAAGCCTTCAGTTCGCAACCAGAGCGCGAACTTGCAAGTTGATTTCCCGCCGCCGCAGGCTTCAACGGCGTATTTCAACTGCCATCTGCCATGCGATCCCGTGGCGATACTACGTAGGTGCGGCACAATCATGCGCCTGCGCAGTCCATCCGGAATGAACCCTGTCCAGATCTGCAAATTTTCTTAGGCTGGACCGTTTTCCTCTTTCAAACATGAGCGCGCCGCCCTAACTTGGTTAACGAAACGTTTTCGTGGAAGCGGCCGATGAACTCCCGGGAGGGCGGCTCGTGATCGGCGGCTTCTTGTGCCTGTAAGCAACTCAAATTCCGGTTCTTTGCCAGAAATGAGAGGTCATTGCTTCGTCAACACTCGGTAGGACGTCGGCTGGATGAAGGTTGTTTGGATCAGCGGCCTTATTCCGCTCCCATTGACTGCCGGTGATCGGGTCTATTCTGCCCGTTTCGCAGAAGCCGTCGGCGCAGCCGGGGCAAACGTCTATCTCCTCGGTCTCAGTTCCGGAGACGGGCCGGACGATGCGGACAGCCTCGGGTCGGACGTCATCTTGCTGCCCGTCCACACGGCGCAGCGCGGGCGGCCGCGCGCCGTCGTCAGCCGGCTGCCCATCGTCACGGCGCGCTGCTCGCCCAGGACCATCCGCAACCGGATGCTGCGCCTGCTGGCGGAGGAAGAGCCCGACGTCGTCGTGATCGACAATTATGCGGCGGGCTGGGTACTGCGGAAGCTCGCCTGCGTGCCCGAGAGCCGGTTCAAGCTCGTCTACATCGCCCATAACGACGAAGAGCAGGTCGCCCGCGACATCGCGCAGGCCTACCGGGGCAACACGCTGAAGAAGCTCGTCCTGGCGGCGAATGCGCTCAAGGTCGCCCATCTGGAGCGCAAGCTGCTCCACGCGGCGGACCTCGTGGTCACGCTCACGGGCAGGGATGCCGAGATGTTCAAGCCGCGCCTGGCGGGCGCCGATGTGCTCGTCGTGCCCCCGGGGTTCGCCGGAGAACGGGTGGCCGCGCGGCGGATCGATGCCGCGGTTCCGCGCCGGGTGGTGATGCTGGGCTCCCTGCGATGGCTGCCCAAGAAGATGAACGTCGCCGCCTTCCTGACCGCCGCCGACGCGATCCTGGCCTCGGCCGGCGTCGAGCTGCATCTGGTCGGCGACGTCTCGGCCGCGTTCCGGGCCGAATGGGAAGGGCAACTCCGCGCGACCCGCTTCCTCGGCTTTGTCGAGGACGCGGAGCAGGTGATGGCGCAAGCCCGTCTGGGGCTCATCGTCGAGGCCGTCGGCGGCGGCTTCAAGCTGAAGGTGTTGGACTACATCTTCAATCGTCTTCCCGTGGCGGCCCTGGAGGGCTCGTTCGAGGGCGTTCCGGACGCCATCATGGACCATTGCCTGCTGGCCGGGGATGGCGCGGAGCTGGCCCGCAAGATCGTCGATGTCATCGACGACTTCCCGCGTCTGAACGCGATGCAGGAAGGCAGCTTCGCCGCCGCTTCGGGCACCTTCGACTGGAGCGAGAACGGCCGGCAGTTCCTGGACGTCCTCGAGTCCCTCGCCCCGGCCGGCCGGTACAGGGTTTCTTCGTCGGCCTCGTCTTCGGCCCCATCTTCGGCTCCGTCTTCGGCCGGATCCTGATCCGGGCCGCCTGACATCCCGAGCCGCGAGCCGCGAGCCGCAAGACGCCGTCGGTGGCCAGAGTTCAGGATGCGAGCCGGCCCGGAAGCGCTCCGCCGCCACAGACGGCACGCCCGCGGCCCGTCCCGCAGGGGCCTCGACCCGGACTGGACAGACATTCGAAATCCGGCCTAGTCTTGCGGAAAGTCTGCCGCTAAGGGGGATAAAGCCCGGGCTTTATCCGACTTTTCAAATTGTCTCGGTGCGCCTCAGGCCACAAGGCGTGTGCAGATCCATGCATCTCACCTATCTGTTCGATCCCCTGTGCGGCTGGTGTTACGGCGCGAGTCCCGCATTGGCCTGGCTCGCCCAACGGGAGGGTGTCGAACTGCGGCTCGCGCCCACAGGCCTGTTCGCCGGCGATGCGGCCCGCCCGATGGATGCGGCCTTCGCCGGCTACGCCTGGCAGAACGATCAGCGCATCGCGGCGCAGACCGGGCAGGTGTTCTCCGAAGCCTATCGCGCCCTGATCTTCGAGACCTCCGGCCTCGTGTTCGACTCGGCCGCGACCACCCTGGGCGTCGTGGCGATCGGGCTGACCGCGTCCGGCTCCGAGGCCGAGGGGCTGCAGGCATTGCAGCAGGCCCGCTACGTCGAGGGACGGGATACCGCGGACCGTTCCGTCGTAGCGGATGTGCTGACCCGGGCCGGCTTCGCCGAGGCTGCCGCACGGGTGACAGCGTCCGACGAAACGCTCCGCGACAGCGGCCGCCGCCGGATCGACGCCGCGCGCCGGATGATGGCGCAGTTCGGGGTCCGGGGTGTTCCCGCCCTCGTCATCGCGGACGGGCGCGGCGCCCGGCTGATGCCGAGCGGCATTCTGTTCGGCGACCGGCAGGGGCTGGCCGCCGAGCTTCAGGCAGGATCAGGGGGATTATCATGACGCAGACCACCACGGCGCCCGAAACCGGATTGCGCTGGACCCACTTTCCCGCCGGGCCGGACGGCTTCTTTCGGGCCCCGGTCCTGGTCGAAGGGCCGACCGAGGCGATCCTGATCGATGGCGGGTTCACCTTTTCCGACGGTCGCGCCCTCGCGGAGGCGATCGCCGCCACGGGCAAGCGGCTGACCACGATCTATGTCAGCCAGTCGGACCCGGATTATTACTTCGGCCTGACACCGGTCTGCCACGCCTTCCCCGAGGCGCGGGTGCTCGCCGCCTCCGCCACGGTGGCGGCCATCGCCGCCTCGGTCGACAAGAAGATCGCCGCCTGGGGGCCGCAGCTCGGAACGAACGGCCCGCAGACCCGGGACGGGACGGTGATGCCGGAGGCGTTCGACGGGGCTGCCCTCGCGGTCGACGGCGAGCGGGTGGAGATCGTGCCAGCCGCCGGTCTGCCCAACCGGCGCACCCTGTTCGTGCCGGCGCTGAACGCGGTGTTCGGCGGCGTCCTGATCTTCTCCGGCGTCCATGTCTGGACCGCCGACACGCAGAGCCCGAAGGCACGCGCCGCCTGGATCGCCGAACTCGATCGCATCGCCGCCTGCCGACCCGTCGTCGTGGTGCCGGGCCATCAGGTGCCGGACGCGGCGACCGACGCGTCAGCCCTCGCCTTCACCCGGGCCTACCTCCTGGCCTTCGAGGAGGAATTGGCCAAGGGCGGCGATGCCGCCGCGCTGACCGCGGCGATGCAGGCCCGGTTCCCGGGCCTCGGCATGGGCATCGCCCTCGACATCGGCGCCAAGGTCGCCACCGGTGCGATGAGCTGGGGCTGAGGGTGCCTCGGCTCAGGTGGTGAAGACAGCCCGTCAGAAGGCGTAGCGCACGGTGCAATAGGGCATCCGCTCGGCGAGCAGGGCCTTGAACCGGGCGAGCCATTGGCCCTTCCAGCCGGTGCGGTAGCGCAGGTTGGCTCCGCCGCCTTCCGAGACCTTCGCCTCCTGGATGTCGGGGCGCCACAGCAGGTCCTCGGCCTTGGGGTGCCATCCGAGATTGACCGCGTGCAGGTCGGCATTGTGGGTCAGGAGGATGATCTCCGCCTTCAGCTGCGCCCGGGCCGCCGGCCCGATGCCGTCGTCGATCGCCTCGAACAGCGCCCGCCAATCCGCCTCCCAGCCCTCGTAGAGGATCACCGGCGAGAAATTGACGTGGACCTCGTAGCCGGCGGCGACGAAGTCGTCGATCGCGGCGATGCGCTCCGGGATCGGGGCGGTGCGGACATCGACGATGCGGGCGATGCGCTCCGGCATCAGCGAGAAGCGGATCCGGGTCTTGCCCTGCGGATCGTAGGCGAGGAGGTCCCGGTTCACCGCCTTGGTGGCGAAGGAGGCCTTGGCGTTGGGCAGGTCGCGGAAAAGGCCGACGAGGTCGCGCACGGTATCGCTGACCATGGCGTCGACGGACAGGTCGCCGTTCTCGCCGAGGTCGTAGACCCAACGCGCGGCGTCGATGGTGTCGGGCTCGGTCAGCGGCCCCTGGCGGGCAGCGTGGCGGGCGATGGCGGCGGCCACCGCCTCGACATTGACGAACAGCGAAATCGGGTTGGCGAAGCCCTTGCGCCGGGGCACGTAGCAATAGGCGCAGGCCATGGCGCAGCCGTTCGAGGTCGAGGGCGCGATGAAGTGGGCGCTGCGCCCATTCGGACGCATCGCCAGACCCTTCTTCACACCGAGCACCAGCGTCGAGCGCTTGATCCGCACCCAGTCCTCCACCGACCCCGCATTGCCGTGCAGGCTCGGGATGTTCCAGTGCGAGGGCACCACGATGCGCTCGGCCGCGGGGAAGCGATCAAGAATCTCCCGACCCCGCGAAAAGTCCGGCACCGCCGGCTCGTGGTAGATGGTGCTGACGTCGAGGAGTTCGCGGGCGCGCGCCATGGGCCTTCGGGCTGTCGGGCTTTCCGGACCGCCGGCGGCCGATCCACAGCCCGGCAACGCGCCGCGACGGCGAGCGCTCCGTCGAAAGCGCGATCCGTCGGAAAGGCGATCCGTTGGTACGGGGATCCGCGCGCGACCCCTACAGGCGGGCCAGCAGTTCGGCCTTCTTGGCGTTGAACTCGGCCGCCGTCAGGATGCCCTTGCGCTGAAGCTCCGACAGCCGCTCGATGGTCGTCAGCACGTCGCCGGCCGGTGCTGCCGCGTGTGAATCGGTCGAGGCCGGTTCGGGGGCGAACGGCTCGTGTGTGAACGGCTCGGGGGCAAAAGGTTCGGGCGTCGGAGGCCGCGTCCCGGCTTGCCCCTCGCCACGCTCGGCCCCGTCGAGGCGCCGCAGGGTCGCGAGGTCGATCGCGCCGGCCGGGCCGGAGAAGCGCAGGCTCGTGCCGCCGCCCTGCTGCTGCGAAACCCCGCTGATCAGGTGGTCGTCGGTGTCGTAGATGGCGACGCCGCTCTCGGTCTCGACCACGATGCGGCGCTGGGCCGGGAAATAGGCGTAGCGCATGCCGTTCTGCGACCCGGAGGTGGCCGGCGATCCCCATTCGGCGGGCCAGAACGGACCCGTGCCGCGTTGCGGCTCCGGCCGGTCTCCGCCGCGCGCGGGGTCGGACCAGCCCGTCGCCGGCAGCGCGGCCGCGAGGGTGGTGCACAGGGCATCGACCCGGGCCTTAAGGTCTGTGTTGAACATGTCGCCGATCATGGTCATGCCGGAGCCGGACCATTGCCCGAACCCGCCGAGATCCGGATGGTTGAACTGCGCCATCCGGCCGTGCCCGGCCTCAAGGGCGTGGACGAGGTGGCGCACGGCATCGAGGCTGACCCGGTAGCGGTCGGCGATGGCCTGCAGCCCGTTGGGACGATCCGTCATGCCCTGGTCTCCTCGCATGGGCGGCCCACGCCGGGCCGGATGCAGTTCAACCATGACGCAAGCCGGCACGCGGCGGAAGCCGGGAGGGCCGTTCGTACAACGCTTCCTGGTACAGCCCGAACCGTTACCGTGCGGGTGCAAGAGTTTGCCCCAGGTGAAAGTGTTTGCCCCGGGGGCAAGAGTTTGACTCGGGTGCAAGGGTCTGCCCCGGGCGCAAGGGTCTGCGCGAGGCGTACGGGTTCGGAGATCCCGCCCGGAGTCCGGCCGCACCGGCCCGCGGCGTTGCGCGTCGCAAAAAGATTTGCGCACCGGCGGACCTTCCGAGGAAGCGTGAGCGTTCCTGTCTCGATTTTCCGAGTCCGGGCGCCGCGCAGCGTCCGGCTCGACGCATGACCTGATCCTCGCCCGGAGCCACCATGGCCGACACGACGAATCCCGCCGACCGCTCGATCCCGTACGGCCGCGCCAAGCGTTCGCGCATCAAGGAGGGCTCGCCCTATCCCCTCGGCGCGAACTGGGACGGCCTCGGCGTCAATTTCGCGCTGTTCTCCGCCCACGCCACCAAGGTCGAGCTGTGCCTGTTCGACGATGACGGCGTGAACGAGATCGAGCGGATCGAGCTGCCCGAGTACACCGACGAGATCTGGCACGGCTACCTGCCTGACGCGCGCCCCGGCACCATCTACGGCTACCGCGTCCACGGCCCCTACGAGCCGAAGGCGGGCCATCGCTTCAACCCCAACAAGCTGCTCATCGACCCCTACGCCAAGGGCCTCGTCGGCTCGATCACCTGGAACCCGGCCCTGTTCGGCTACCAGATGGAGACGGGCGACGACCTGACCTTCGACGAGCGCGATTCCGCGCCCTTCACCCGCCGGTCCCGCGTCATCGACCCGGCCTTCACCTGGGGCCGGGACCGCAAGCCGCACGTGCCGTGGGAAAAGACGATCTTCTACGAGACCCACGTGAAGGGCTTCACCAAGCTGCACCCGGCGGTGCCCGAGAAGCTGCGCGGCACCTATGCCGGCCTCGGCACCCCGGCGGTGCTCGACTACATCAAGAGCCTCGGCGTCACCTCGGTGGAACTCCTGCCGGTCCACGCCTTCGTGCAGGACGACTACCTGCAGGAGAAGGGCCTGGTGAACTACTGGGGCTACAACACCATCTCGTTCTTCACGCCCGCCCGGCGCTACGCGGCGGTGCCGGACTTCGCCTTCTCCGAATTCAAGGAGATGGTGGCGCGCATGCACGGCGCCGGCCTCGAGGTCATCCTCGACGTGGTCTACAACCACACCGCCGAGGGCAACGAGAAGGGTCCGACCCTGTCGTTCAAGGGCGTCGACAACGCCTCGTACTACCGGCTGATGCCCAAGGAGCCGCGCTACTACATCAACGACACCGGCACCGGAAACACCTTCAACCTCTCGAACCCCCGCGTGCTGCAGCTGGTGACCGATAGCCTGCGCTACTGGGCCACCGAGATGCGGGTCGACGGCTTCCGCTTCGATCTCGCCACCATCCTGGGCCGCGAGCCGCACGGCTTCGACGAGGGCGGCGGCTTCCTCGATACCTGCCGCCAGGACCCGGTGCTGAACAACGTCAAGCTGATCGCCGAGCCCTGGGATTGCGGTCCGGGCGGCTACCAGGTCGGTGGCTTCCCGCCCGGCTGGGCCGAGTGGAACGACCGGTTCCGCGACGACGTGCGCGGCTATTGGCGCGGCGACGAGGGCATGCTGCCGGATCTCGCCGCCCGGCTCACCGGCTCGGCCGACAAGTTCAACAAGCGCGGGCGCAAGCCCTGGGCATCGGTGAACTTCCTCACGGCCCATGACGGCTTCACGCTGAACGACACCGTGTCGTACAACGAGAAGCACAACATGGCCAACGGCGAGGACAACCGCGACGGCCACTCGCACAACCTGTCGAACAATTACGGCGCCGAGGGCCCGACCGACGATCCGGAGATCCGCGCCATCCGGCTGCGCCAGATGCGCAACATGCTGGCGACCCTGTTCCTGTCGCGCGGCACCCCGATGCTGCTGGCCGGCGACGAGTTCGCCCGCACCCAGAACGGCAACAACAACGCCTATTGCCAGGACAACGAGATCTCCTGGCTCGACTGGGAGGCCGTCGGTCCGGAGGAGCGCGATCTCGCCGAGTTCACGCAGCGCCTGACCCTGCTGCGCGAAGCCCTGCCGATCCTCACTCGCGGACGCTTCCTCACGGGCGCCTACGACGAGGAGTTCGGGGTCAAGGACGTGACCTGGCTGAAGCCGGACGGCACCGAGATGTCGCCCGAGAACTGGACGCAAGGGGACGCCCGCGCCATCGCGGTGCTGCTCGACGGGCGCGCCCAGGCCTCCGGCATCCACCGGCGCGGCGGCGATGCCACCCTGCTCCTGCTCTACAACGCCTATCACGACCTCGTGTCGTTCACGCTGCCGGAATCGGTCGGCGGCGTCGGCTGGACCCGGCTTCTCGACACCAACCTGCCCGACAGCCAGGACGTGGTCAGCAAGCCGATCGGCGCCACCTACGACGTCACCGGGCGCTCGATGCTGATGTTCGTGCTCAAGCCCGAAGAGGTCGACGGCGTCGACGCCAGCGACATGGAGCGCTCCTACCAGCACGTGATGCAGGCCTTCGAGCGCGCCAACGTCAACAGCGTCCGCTTCGAGACCGAGCAGCGCTGACGCCAACCGGACCGGC
Source organism: Methylobacterium sp. Leaf113 (assembly GCF_001423325.1). Classification (NCBI taxonomy): domain Bacteria; kingdom Pseudomonadati; phylum Pseudomonadota; class Alphaproteobacteria; order Hyphomicrobiales; family Methylobacteriaceae; genus Methylobacterium; species Methylobacterium sp. Leaf113. Next base: position 21,833 of record NZ_LMNJ01000053.1, on the reverse strand, counting down.
CGCGCGCGCCCCGTCGCGCGGCCGCCTCACGCTCCCCCCGCGCGGCCGTCTTCGGACCGTCGCGGGGCCGGATCGCGCGTGCCGCCTCGCGAGACTGTCACCGCCGCGCGGTCCACCGAGGGAACGATGCGTCCGCCCAGTGTTTGTCGCATGTTAGGCGAGGCCGGCGGGAGCCTCCTCCCGGAGCCTCCCGGTTTGATTGCGCGACCATGATCGAGACCCCCACCCTCCCGTCGACGGACGAGACCCTGTCGGCGGACAAGACAAGCGCGACCACCCAGCCCGCGATGGCGGCGACCGGCCCCGACGCCGGTCCCGAGGCCGCGTTCTTCTTCGCCGCCCTAGCCGCTTCGCGCATGCCGATGGTGGTGAGCGATCCCCGCCTGCCCGACAATCCGATCATCTTCACCAACGACGCCTTCCTGGAGATGACCGGCTACGGTCGCGACGAGGTCATCGACCGCAACTGCCGCTTCCTGCAGGGGCCGGAAACCGACCGCGCCTCGGTGCGCGAATTGGCGCGCGGCATCGCCGCCCGCGAGAACGTGGCGACCGAGATCATCAATTACCGCAAGGACGGCACGCCGTTCTGGAACGCCCTGTTCGTGTCGCCGATCTACGACGCGAGCGGAACGCTGGTGTACTTCTTCGCCTCGCAGCTCGACGTTTCGCGCCGGCGCGACGCCGAGGAAGCGCTGGGGCAGGCCCAGAAGATGGAGGCCCTCGGGCAGCTCACCGGCGGCATCGCGCACGACTTCAACAACCTGCTGCAGGTCATCGTCGGCTACGTCGACATCGTCGGCTCCGGCCTCGACGATCCCGAAGCCGACCGCCGCCGCCTGCGCCGCGCCACCGACAACATCCGCACCGCCGCTGAGCGTGCCACCACCCTGACCCAGCAATTGCTGGCGTTCGCCCGCAAGCAGCGCCTGGAGGGGCGCTCCGTGAACCTCAACGCCCTGGTGCAGGGCATGGCCGATATGGCGAGCCGCACCCTCGGCGAGACCATCAGCATCGGGTTCGACCTCAGTCCCGAGCTGTGGACCTGCCGGGTCGATCCGACCCAGGCCGAGGTCGCCCTGCTCAACATCTTCATCAATGCCCGCGACGCCATGCCGGAGGGCGGGCGCCTCACCGTCGCGACCGAGAACCACGTCATCGCCGACGATTCCGGGAGCACCCTGGCGCCCGGCCGCTACGTCACCGTCAGCCTCTCGGATTCCGGAAGCGGCATCCCGCCCCACGTGTTGGCGCGGGTGATGGACCCGTTCTTCACCACCAAGGAGGAGGGCAAGGGCACCGGCCTCGGCCTGTCGATGGTCTACGGCTTCGCCAAGCAGTCGGGCGGCGCCGCCCGGATCGAATCGGTGCTGGGGGAGGGCACCATCGTGCGGCTGTCCTTCCCGGCCGCCGAGCAGGAGGCGGCGGACCCGGCCCCGGCGGCGGCGCTCGATCCAGCCCAGGACGGCACCGGCACGGAGACCATCCTGATCGTCGACGACCGGGACGATGTGGCGGAACTGGCCCGCACCATCCTGCGCGATTTCGGCTACACCACCCTGATGGCGCAGAACGGACGCGAGGCCCTCGAGGTGCTCGACGCCGGCGGTCCCATCGACCTGCTGTTCACCGACCTGATCATGCCCGGCGGCATGAACGGCATCGCGCTGGGGCGCGAGGCCAAGCGCCGGCGCCCGGACCTCAAGGTTCTGCTCACCACCGGCTACGCCGAGGCGAGCCTGGAGCGAACCGATGCCGGTGGCTCGGAGTTCGATCTTCTGAACAAGCCCTATCGCCGGACGGACCTGATCCGCCGGGTGCGGGCGATCCTCGACGGACCCGGTCCCCTCGGCTGAGACGCCGGCCGGGTCCGTCCCACCGGAGTGCGTTCGGATGGCCCAGGGCGACAAGTCGAAATACACCGACAAGCAGATCCGCAAGGCCGAGCACATCGCCGAATCCTACGAATCGCGCGGAGTGCCGGAGAAGCAGGCCGAGGCTCGGGCCTGGGCCACCGTCAACAAGGACGACGGCGGCGGCAAGAAGCCCGGCGGGGCCGGGCGGGGGCGGGCGACCGGGCACCCAGCCGCCCATCGCGGCGGCGAGACGGGAGGGAAAGCCTCCGCCTCCCGGACTGCGGAACAGCGCTCCGCCTCGGCCAAGAAGGCCGCCGCGACCCGCAAGCGCAATGCCGAGGCGGCGCGTCACGCGTCGTGACAGGCGGCCAAGGGCCGATCGGCTGGCCGATTTGCTCGGCGCCGTCATTCCGGGTCGCCGAAGGCGAGCCCAAACCCGGAGGGGGGCGCCAGCGGCGTGCACTCCAGATCCGCCGATGGCGCGAAGTGCTGCACCACCTGCGTGTCTGGATCCCGGGCTCCGCTGCGCGGCCCCGGGATGACGCCGCGCTTCCTGTGAGTCTCCGGCAGGACCCTCGTCGGCACGATGACCCCACCGGCAGAGACGAAAGAACGACCCCGCGCCCGCGTGAGGGCTGCGGATTCGGCCGTCTCAGGCCATCGCGGTCTTCAGGTGCTGGTCGACCTTGTCGAGGAAGCCGGTGGTCGAAAGCCACTTCTGATTCGGACCGACCAGGAGGGCGAGGTCCTTGGTCATGAAGCCAGCCTCGACGGTGTCGATGCAGGTCTTCTCCAGGGTGGCGGCGAAGGTGGCCAAAGCCGCGTTGTCGTCAAGCTTGGCGCGGTGCGCGAGGCCACGGCTCCAGGCGAAGATCGACGCGATCGAGTTGGTCGAGGTCTCCTTGCCCTTCTGGTGCTCGCGGTAATGGCGGGTCACCGTGCCGTGCGCGGCCTCGGCCTCGACGGTCCGGCCATCGGGAGTGAGCAGCACGGAGGTCATCAGGCCGAGCGAGCCGAAGCCCTGCGCCACGGTGTCGGACTGCACGTCGCCGTCGTAGTTCTTGCAGGCCCAGACGTAGCCGCCCGACCACTTGAGGGCCGAGGCCACCATGTCGTCGATCAGGCGGTGCTCGTAGGTGATGCCGGCGGCGTCGAACTTCGCCTTGAACTCGTTCTGGAAGACCTCTTCGAACAGGTCCTTGAAGCGGCCGTCATAGGCCTTGAGGATGGTGTTCTTGGTCGAGAGATAGACCGGGTACTTCCGGTTGAGGCCGTAATTCATCGAGGCGCGGGCGAAGTCGCGGATCGAATCGTCGAGGTTGTACATCGCCTGGGCGACGCCGGCGCTCGGGAACTTGAAGACCTCGCGCTCGATCACCGTGCCGTCGTCACCCTCGAACTTGATGGTCAGGCGGCCCTTGCCCGGCACCTTGAAGTCGGTGGCCTTGTACTGGTCGCCGTAGGCGTGGCGGCCGACGACGATCGGCTGGGTCCAGCCCGGCACCAGGCGGGGCACGTTCTGGCAGATGATCGGCTCGCGGAAGATCACGCCGCCGAGGATGTTGCGGATGGTGCCGTTGGGCGACTTCCACATCTCCTTCAGGTTGAATTCCTTCACCCGCTGCTCATCGGGGGTGATGGTCGCGCATTTCACGCCGACGCCGTGCCGCTTGATCGCCTCGGCGGCCTGCACGGTGACCTGATCGTTGGTGGCGTCGCGGTGCTCGACGCCGAGGTCGTAATATTCGAGGTTCAGATCGAGGTAGGGATGGATCAGCTTGTTCTTGATCTCGCTCCAGATGATCCGGGTCATCTCGTCGCCGTCGAGTTCGACGACCGGGTTCGCAACCTTGATCTTGTCCATCAGCAGCACGCCTTCCTGAGCCAGGATGTCCACCGGCTCCACGCAAGGCGGATGCCGGTCCCGCGCCGTCCTTAGCCCGCGCGGTCCCGGGGCGGAAGCGCGGCAGCCCTGTCCCGGACCCGTCTTCGGCGCCTGCGCGCTGACAAACCTTTTGCCCTGTCAGGGAGCGGCGACGAGGCGCGCGATCTTGGTGGCCTGATCGAACATCGCGTTCAGCGCCTCCTGGATCTCGGTGGCCGAACTCGCGGTGCGGAAGTAGCCCGGCGACGCGCATTTTTGCAGTGCTCCGGGCACCTTCGGAATCAGGCTGTTCACCCGGTAATTCTCAGCCTGGACGGCCGGGAACGGGTGATTCGGCTTCGCGATCGGCACATACGGGATATGGAGGATCGAGATGGTGATGCCCCGGTCCTTCAAGGGCTGACATAGGGACGGATCGAGCGGTCCCGCCTGCGATCCCGTCCATTTGGGCAGATCGCCCGGGCGTTTGGGCGCCTCGTAAGTCTGGTTGTTGTTCATCCCGTCCGTCACCACGAACACGTATGGCAGCGCCCGCTTCGCGCTCAAGCCGTCGCCCACATTGGTGATCATGCGATTGACCACCGGAAAGACGTTGTCGTAGTGCGTCCCGCCGCTCCCGCGCGGAACGGATTCCATGCCGATATCCATGTAATTCTCGAGATCGACGCTGGTTAGCGAATCGAATTCGGAGGTAATGCCGGCGGCGGTTTCGAGCTTGCTCACGAACGGGTACAGGCCGATGCGGAACTGATTGTTCAGGGTCAGGTTGCTTTTGGCCTTGGCAATCAATCCCTGGACCGCGTTGCTCACCGTCGCGATGCGAAGCTCGACATTGTACTTCTTCGACAGGGCGAAGCCCTTCCATCCGGGGAAATGGCAGGCGAAGGAACAGTTGTTGGGTAGTCCTTCGTTCATGTCGGGGTTGAGCTTGCCGAACTCGGTCTGCGCGACGGGCGAGGTCGGAAAGCCCATTGAGCCGGACGTATCGAGCAGCAGGTAGAAATCGACGTAGCTGCTGAGCGTCAGGCTGGAAACGGATTTGCCCGTGACCGCGACCGACGCCATATCGCCCAGGACCTTGCTGAACGGCGACAGGAAACTCGAGCCGTAGGTCACCTGCGCCGTGATGACGCCGCCGGTGCGGGTCACCGTCAGGTCCGGGATGAGCGGCAGGCTCGTGAGCATCGGCCCGGCATTGACCCGGAAGGCGGCGAGCCCGCGCGCCTTCGCCAGCGCCAGGGCCGATTGCGTCGGGTCATCCTCGCCCTTCGGATTCTGCGAGATGTAGTCCCGCGCCGTCGCGATGGCGGTGATGGTGGCGGCGTCCGCCGCACGGTCGAAATGAGTTCGGTAGTTGACGCCGCGCATGTAATCGAGCCCGAGGCCCGTTATGCCGATCAGCGGCACCAGGCTCAGGGCGAAGATCAGGACGACGTTGCCGCCGCGATCGGTGCGCAGGCGACGCAGGCGACGCGTGAACCGGGAGAGGAGAGCGGCGATCATCGGGAGGGCCTCACGACGCAGGGCAGGCACGGGCGGTCGTCGTGCCGCCGCTCGGGTCGAAGGCGATCCCGGCGACGTAGCGCGGCGAGAGGTAGAAGGATTTGGCGATGCGGACGGAGCCGACCACGGATTGGGCGATCAGCGGCTTGTAGTCGAACACGACATCGGCCACGACGAGGAACCCCGGCCCGAAGGTGTCGTTCGGGAGCGTCGCCGGGCTCGGCCCCGCGGTGTTGGGGGCCGCGACCAGAACGTCGGTGCAGGAGCGCCCCTGACCCGACGTCCAGGTGACACGGGGGACGAAGGTGCAGGTCGTGGTGCAGCCGAGGGGGAGGGTCCGGAACTGGACGCCCGACAGCGACCATTTCAGCAGGGTCCAGACCGAGACGTTCTGCTCCCTGGCCGCCTTCATGGCCTCCGGGAACATCACGAGCTGGGCGCGCGAGATCGCCAGGATGTCGGTCTGGGTGATGCTGCCGGTGTCGTTGCGGGCGACGAGATCCGCCAGGGTGCTGGCGGCCAGCTCCACCTTGCGCATCATGATGATGTAGCGGACCAGGTCGAAGGTCACCGCCGACAGGATGATCATCACTGGAACGATCAGGGCGAACTCGACGATCGCGATCCCACGCCGGTTGGCGCGGAACCGCTTGAGGGTCCGGCGGCTCATGAGACGTCGCAAGCTCATGCAGAGTCGCAGGCTGCGGAGTCGAAGGCTCATGGCTGCCTCAGCATGGGACCTGGACGTTGCGCGTGGTGAAGGGCTCGTTGCGGAAGGCGATCGCCGCCCGCGCGTAGGAGACCTTCCCGAAAGTCGAGTCCGTGCCGAGATTGAGGCCGAGCCAGAGAAAGCTGAACACCGGCACCGGATAGAAGACCTGGATGTAGCCGTAGGTCCCCGGCGCGCCGGGGCAATACGGCGTCCGATCCTTGTCCATCACCACCGGGACGAGGCCGGTCTCCTCCGGGTTGATGAAGGCGGCAAATCCGCCGCCGGAGCCGGTCAGGGTCGTGGTCTGAAGGCTGGTGATGATCCGGTCGCACGACAGCCCGGCAATCAGCTTGGTGCAGAAGACCGTCTTGCGGAACCCGTTGGCGGTGGACGCGTCCTGCGTCAGCGCGCCGAGCATGACGGCACGGCTCGCATCGGCCGTCGCCTTCTCCACGGCCGCATAACAGAAGATATACAGGCCGCATTGAAGGATTTCGACGAAGACGAGCATGAACAACGGCATGACCATGGCGAACTCGACTGCTGTCGCGCCGCTGGCGGAGCGTCGAAATCCGTACAACCGTCTCTTGCACCGCGTTGCGAACGGCAGGACGGTCGTTGCGGCGCCAGATGTCTGTCGATCCGGGTCTATAATCCGTGCCGTCATTGTGAGACCCGCGGGCTCCTTTGAATTCACTCCGACTATCCGCAGTCCGAATCCGTCTAGACCAGCAATGCGCGCCAAGCCTTAAGGTCGCATTACGTCGGTCGTCGAAGGTCGCGGTCATCGGCCAAGGCCGGCCCGATCTCCCGGATGCGCCCGCAATCCTGGTTCATGTCTGGATCAAGCCCGGACCACGGCCGGGCCAGGGCTGGGCCAGGGCTGGACATTGCCCGCAACAACCGGAATCTGCCGATCCGACGGTCGCCGGGCGCCTCTCGAACCGCCTGCGGCCCCTGTCCGCCACCATCAGCGACGAGATCACCATGAGCGAACGCATCATCCTCCGGGCCGGCGAGGCCCTGGTCGCCGGCGGCCCGCCGAACACCGCCTCCGAGCCCGAAGTCATCATCGGGGAACTCGACGGTCCGGTGGGCACCGCGCTCGCCACCCTGACGGGCGATCAGGTCGTCGGCCACAGCCGCGTCTTCGCCCTCCTGAACACCGACATCATGGTGCGGCCGGTGACGCTGTGCGTCTCCAAGGTCAGCGTCACCGAGAGCAAGTACACCTCGATCCTGATGGGCACGGTGCAGTTCGCCATCGCCAACGGCGTGCTCGACGCGGTGCGGGCCGGCTACATCCCCAAGGAGAAGGCCAACGACCTCGGCATCATCTGCTCGGTCTGGCTCAGCCCCGGCGTGATCGAGGCCGAGACCGTCGACCACAAGGCTTTGTTCGACATCCAGCGCCGGGGCATGACCGAGGCGATCCGCAAGGCGATGACTAACGAGCCCTCGATCGACTGGCTGCTGGAGAACCAGGACAAGATCATCCACAAGTATTATCAGATGGGTCTCGACGGAAAGATCTGAGACGGACCACGCCCGGCCGGGCCGGCGGCGCTTTGCCGTCGCGCCCGGCTCGTGCGACAGGGCGCGGATGCCCGCCGCCCCACCCGCTGCCGACGCCATGACCCAACCAGACTCGACCCAACCAGACTCGACCCAACCAGACTCGACCCAATCAGACTCGAACCCGCCAGATCTGAACCCGCCCGCCGGCCCGGTCGTCATCCTGGTCCAGCCGCAGCTCGCCGAGAACATCGGCATGACCGCGCGCGCCATGGCGAATTTCGGCCTGTCGGAGCTTCGTCTGGTGGCGCCGAAGAACGGCTGGCCCAAGAAGGGCGTGCGCGAGGCGGCCTCCGGCGCCACCCACATCCTCGACGGCGCCACCGTTCACGCCACCCTCGGCGAGGCGATCGCCGACCTGCACTACGTGCTGGCCACCACCGCCCGCGAGCGCGGGCAGATGAAGCGGGTCTACGCCCCGGACGAGGCCATGCGCGACGTGGCGGGGCGCACCGGCCAGCGCGTCGGCATCCTGTTCGGGCGCGAGCGTGCGGGCCTCGACAACGACGAGGTCTCGCTCGCCGACGCCATCGTGACCTTCCCGGTCGACGCGCGCTTCTCGTCGCTGAACCTCGCCCAGGGCGTCCTGCTGATGGGCTACGAGTGGCGCCGGGCCGCCGGCCTGTCGGCGCTGCCCTTCACCGGGGAGATGCTGTCGCCGCCCGCCACCCGCGAGGCGATGGCCTCCCTGTTCGCGTCCCTGGAGGAGGGCCTGGCCCGGGCCGGGTTCTATCCGCCCGAGAAGCGGGACATCATCGCCCGGAACATGCGCGACATGCTCCACCGCATGGCCATGACCGAGCAGGATGTGCGGACGATGCGCGGCGCTTTGCGCGCCCTCATGACTCGCAAGACAAACTGACGGCAACACATCCAAGAACAGGCGATCTTAACGGCGTCGCTATATTTGCATGGCAGCCTACAGCCCCATGCCTCTTCATCGTCTCACCACGTTCGGCGGCGAGTTCGCCTCCGCCTCCCGCGAAGCGGCGTTCCAGGCGGAGCGCCTGCCGGAGACGCTGCGGCACACGTGGGTGATCTTCCTGACCTGCATCGCGGTGAACGTGCTGCTGTTTGCCAACGATGCGAGCTTCCTCAGCGGTCAGGACGGTCTCGGCGAGATGCTGGTGGCACGCCTCACCATCCTGTTGGCGACCCTGGGCGGGCTCGTCGCCCTGCCGCATATCCGGACGTTCGCCCGGCTGCAGCAGCTCCTCATCCTGTGGCAGGTGCTGGTGAGCGTGGCCATCGGCTGCCTCTGCGGGTCGCGGACGGACAACGCCGTCCTGGCGACCCTTCTGGTTCCCTCCGCCTTCATGCTCCTGCTGCCGCTGAGCTTCGCCTGGACGGCCATCGCCGGCAGCTTCTCCGGGATCGTCCTGCTGGCGGGATACCTGATGCCGCGATCCGCGCCCGCCGCGGGCATCGGCATGACGATCGAGGTCAGCCTGGCGATCCTGACGATCCTGCTGTTCGTCGCGCGCTCGAACCGCCTGCGGCGGCTCGAATGGGCTGCGGCCGGAGCCGAGCGCAAGGTGAGCGGCGAACTCGCGGAGAGCCGCGAGTTGTTCGAGGCGATGTTCCGGGCGGTCCCGGTGCCGATCGTCATGTCGAACGCCGCCACCGGACGACTCGTCAGCACCAACGATGCCGGATTCCGATTTTTCGAGATCGGCGCCGGTGACGTTCTGACCAATTACGGGACCCGGCATTTCCTCTCCCAGGCGGATCACCATCAGGTGCAGGAGATCCTGGGCCGCCAGGCGGTGATCCGGGACCGGGAGACCAGCATCGAGGTCCTCACGGGCGAGCGCCGCGACGTGCTCCTGTCGGTCGAGACGCTGCAGGTCGACGGGATCGTCTGCCACGTCTCCAGCCTCGTCGACATCACCAGCCGCAAGGCCGCCGAGGCGCAGATCCGCCTCGCCGCCAACCACGACGTGCTGACCGGCCTCGCCAACCGGGCCCTGTTCCAGGCGACGCTCGACACCGCCCTGGCGCGCGCCGCCTCCGAGGACGCGCAGGTCGGGCTCATCCTCCTCGACCTCGACGCGTTCAAGGAGATCAACGACACCCTCGGGCATGATTCCGGCGACGCCCTGCTCAAGGAGGTGGCCCGGCGGCTGTGTCAGGTGATCGGCCCCGACGATCTCGTGGCCCGGCTCGGCGGCGACGAATTCGTCATCCTCTCCTGCGGAACCGACGGGTCCGGCCGGAGCCGCATCCACGACGTCGCGGCGCGCATCCTCGACGCCCTGCGTCCCACGATGCCGATCGGCGGGCGGGTCGTCTCGCTCCGGGCGAGCCTCGGCCTCGCGCTCTATCCGGAGCACGCGCGCAATCCGGCGGACCTGTTCACCAATGCCGATCTCGCGCTCTACGCCGCCAAGGCCTCGGGGCGCAACCGCGCCACCCTGTTCGCGCCGGCGCTGCGGGCCAGCATCGAGGACCGGGTGACGGTGACCCGCGAGATGCGCGCGGCCCTGGAGATGGGCAGCGGACTCGTGGCCCATTACCAGCCGAAGATCGACATGCTGTCCGGGGCCGTGATCGGCTTCGAGGCTCTGGCGCGCTGGCAGCACCCGACCCGCGGGTTGCTCAAGCCCCGGGACTTCTCGGCCGTGTTCGACGACGGCGAGATCGGCATCGCGGCGAGCGACGCCCTGCGCCGGCAGATCATCGCCGACATCCTGCATTGGATCGGCCTCGGACTCGAGCCGGGCCGGGTCTTCCTCAACCTCGCCTCGGTGCAGTTCGCGCACGGCGATCTGACCCGGGCCTTCCTCGACGACGTCGACGGCGCCGGCCTCCCGCGCGCGCGGGTCGGGGTCGAGGTCACCGAGACCGTCCTGCTCGGCAGCCACGTGGACCGGGTCAGCAGCGTCCTGTCGGAATTGCACGCGGCCGGCATCCGCGTGGCGCTCGACGATTTCGGCACCGGCTACGCCTCGCTCACCCACCTCAAGCAGTTCCCGGTCGACGAGATCAAGATCGACCGCAGCTTCATCCAGGACCTGGGACGCAACACCAACGATGCCGCCATCGTCGCCGCCGTGCTGCAACTCGGCCGCAGCCTTGGGCTCGACATCACCGCCGAGGGGGTCGAGACGGCGGAGCAGGCTGGCTTCCTGCGCGACCACGGCTGCACCTTCGTGCAGGGCTACCTCCACGCCAAGCCGATGGCGGCAAACCGCGTCCCGGGTTTCCTGCGCAACCGCCTGGACCGGCTCGGCGACGAGGAAGCGGGAATCGTGCGCCAAATCGCCTGATCGGATCGTCGGTCAGGGCGCCCCGAACCGTCCAAGAGCGAAGGGGCTGACCCACCAAGTCGCTCAAGAGTTCAGAAACCAAGTCATGATACGCGCTTCCACGAACGGACCATCAACCCCAGGTTGTATTAGTCTCTATTGATCTTGAACGATAAATGATAATATAGAGGCAAGTATCATTGTTGAGTTTCCCGGCGCAATTCAAATGTACGTCGAAACCCTGGAATTTTCCTCTCGTTATTTTTTTGATTTGATCGAGAGCCAGGGGGTCAACGGCAGTTGGAGCTGGCAATTTGCCGAAAACCGGCACGTCTGGTCGCCGGGCCTGTTCCGCGTCCTCGGCCTCGACCCGCAGACCATCCGGCCGAGCTACGATCGCCTGGTCAGCCTGATCGATCCCCAGGACCGGGACACGGTGGAGACCGGTGTCGACCTGCTCCATGGCGTGACGCTCGGCCCTCAGACACTCCGCATCCGCCGACCGGACGGCGCGATCCGTGTGCTGTCGTCCCGGATCGAGATCTCTCTCACCCCGGACGGGCGCCCACGCGGGGCGGCCGGGGTCGTGCTGGACGTGACGCATCAGGAAATCCTGAGGGAGGCGCGCCTGGCCGAGCAGCGCCGCCGCCGCGCCTGGTACGACGACCAGCGCATCCTGACGTTCTTCAGCGACCAGTCCCATCTGTTCACCTGCCAGGAGGAAGCCTCGGAACTGACCGGCCTCTCATCGGACGAAATCGCAGCCGACGCGTTCGTGACGATCGTGGCGGATGAGCGGGAGCATGCGCGGGCCGAGAATGCCGAGGCACTGGCGGCGGGAAAGGCCTTCCGGGTGACGCCCCACATGCGCATCGCCCGGCATGATCGGGCCTTGTTCGAAGCGTTCATCGTCCCGATCCGCGATGCGGGCGGAGCGATCCGAGAATGGGCCGGCATCACCCGGCCGATGGGCTCGAAGGCCTCTCCGGCCACCGAACTGCTTCTGGAGGGGCTCGAACAGGCCATCGACGGGCGCCACATGCGCGCCGCCCGTGCCCTGCTCGATTGGTCGATGACCGACCTCGCCCAGGCCGCCGGCCTGTCGCTGTCGACGGTCAAGCGCATGGAGGAGAATGTCGACGGCTCCGCGCCGGCGTCCCGTCGCAAGGCGGTGGCGACCCTGCGCCGCTTCGGCATCCGCTTCTCCCTGATGGAGGGCAACGTCATCGGGGTCAGCGCGACCTGACGCGCTCCGTCGGCCGGGGCACCCTGCCTGGGATAAGCCCCTCGGCCGCGTCGCGCCGGGGCCCGCATTCCATCGGCGATCAGGTGCCCGGCATGCTCCAGGGCGGTCGGCGTCGGCACCGTGTCGGGCCGGCCCCTGCGGCGGCCCAGTGGACGTTATGCGCCCGGGGCAAGAACAGCGTCAGGCTCTGACGAACATCGGCACCACTTCGCCATGGGTTCAACGCCGACCGCGTCACGCGAATAGTTCGGTACCGACCGCCATCCGGTCTGATTTACATGTTTCGTACGCCAGATAACCGACTTTAAGTTGCATCATACGAAAAAATGCTTTGTTCGATTTGACATTATACAATTTAAATATCATTTGTTGTTTTCCTTTGGTCGGACACCAATGAACGTCGACGATCTCGTATTTTCGTCTGGGCAGTTTCTGAACCTGATCGAGAGCCAGGGGGTCACCGGCACCTGGGGCTGGCGCTTTGCCGACAACCAGCACGTCTGGTCGCCGGGCCTGTTCCACGTCGTCGGCCTCGACGCCCAGAGCACCCGGCCGAGCTACGATCGTCTCGTCGGCCTGATCCATCCCGAGGATCGCGAGAGGATGCAGACCGGATTCGACCTGATCCACGGCGTGACGCTCGGCCAGCAGACCCTCCGCATCCTCCGTCCGGACAACGCAATCCGTGTCGTATCGGCCCGGACCGAGATCTACCTCGGGGCGGACGGACGTCCGCGCGGCGCGGCCGGCGTCATGCTGGACGTGACGGATCAGGAGCGGCTGCGCGAGGCCCGCATCATCGAGCAGCAGCGCAGGCGAGCCCTGTTCCGGCAGACGCGGACACTGACCTTCTCCAACGATCCGGACTACGCGTTCTCGATGCCCCAGGAAGCCTCCGAGCTGACCGGCCTGCCGCTCCAGGACATCTCGGCAGATGCCTTCCAGTCGGTGGTTCGCGAGGAGCGCGAGCATTGGCGCGGGCTGAGCATCGAGGGCCAGCGCTCAGGGCTGGTGCATGTGACGAAACCCGTCCTGTACCTGGCCGGCGATGATCGCGGGCGCTTCGAGGTGTTCACCGTTCCGATCCGCGATGCGGCCGGCGTGGTGGTGGACTGGAGCAGCCTGACCCGCCCCATCGGATCGCACACTCCCCTGGCCGACGACCGGCTTCGCGAGGGCCTTGAGCAGGCCATCGACGGGCGCCATCTGCGCGCCGCCCGCGCGCTTCTGGACTGGTCGATGACCGATCTCGCCCAGGCTGCCGGCCTGTCGCTCTCCACCGTCAAGCGCATGGAGGAGAACGTCGACAGGATCGCAAGCCAATCCCGACACCGGGCCATGGAAACCCTGCGCCGCTTCGGCATCCGCTTCTCCCTCATGGACGGCGGCGTCATCGGCGTCAGCGCGACATGAAGCGGTCGACCGGCCGGACCTCGCGAGACGCAAAATCAGCGTCCGGTTCGGCAAACTCAGCGTCCGGCTCGAAAGCAGCGTGATCGACGCCGGCTCGCCCGGGTGTCGGCCTGCCCATCTTGCTATGGATAGTTCGTCCTGACCGAAAGATGCTTGAGTTCGTTCATGCAACTCTCGATTGACTGACGTAAACTTGTATTACCGCGTGTTGATCCCGGACCAATATCGTCACTATAGGTCAAAACTATCTTTTGTTGGTTTTTGGTCCGAAACGCATGGACGTCGACGACCTCGGATTCTCATCCCGGTATTTCCTCACCCTGATCGAGAGCCAGGGTATGACCGGAACCTGGGGTTGGCGTTTCGTCGACCACCAGCACGTCTGGTCGCCGGGCCTGTTCCACGTGCTCGGCCTCGACGCCCAGAGTACCCGGCCGAGCTACGATCGTCTGGTCGGCCTGATCCATCCCCAGGACCGCCACAGGGTGCAGACCGGCGCCGACCTGAGGCACGGCGTGACGCTCGGCCAGCAGACTCTCCGCATCCTCCGACCGGACAAAACCGTCCGCATGCTGTCGGCTCGGACCGAGATCTATCTGGGCGTGGACGGACGTCCCCGTGGCGCGGCCGGGGTCGTGCTGGACGTGACGGATCAGGCGATCCTGCAACAGGCGCGTTTGACCGAGAAACGGCATCGGCGGGCGCTGTTTCTGGAAAAGCGCATTCTGTCCTTCTCCAGCCATGAGACCAATCGGTTCTCATCGCAGGAAGAATCGTCGGAAATGACCGGCATCCCGATGAGTGAAATCGCAACCGATGCGTTCGTGGCCATCGTGGACGAGGACCGGGAGCGCATGCGGGTCGAGAACGGAGTATTGCTGGAGGCCGGGAAGGCCTACCGGTCGGTCGCTCTCTTGCGCCTTGCCGGCAACAACCGCGGCCGCTTCGAGAGCTTCATCGTCCCGGTCCGTACTGAGGGCGGGGATGTCCGGGAATGGGCCGGCGTCACCCGCCCGATGGGCTCGACCATGTCGCCGGTCGCCGATCAATTTCTCGAAGGTCTCGAGCAGGCCATCGACGGACGTCATCTGCGCGCCGCCCGTGCCCTGCTGGACTGGTCGATGACCCAGTTCGCCGAGGCCGCCGGCCTGTCGCTCTCCACCATCAAGCGCATGGAGGAGAACATCGACGGGATCGCGCTGCAGTCCCGCCACAAGGCCGTGGCGACCCTGCGCCGCTTCGGTATCCGCTTCTCCCTGATGGAGGGCGGCGTCATCGGCGTCAGCGCGACGTAGCGCGCTGACGGTCGTTGCGAAGGGAGCGGCCTCAGCCGAGCTGAGCGAGGGCCTGCTCCACGTCGGCGATCAGGTCCTCGACGTTTTCGAGACCGATCGACAGGCGCACCGTCTCGGGACCGACCATGGCGGCGGCCTTGTCGGCGGGGTCGAGCTGGCGGTGGGTTGTGGTCGCCGGGTGGATCGCCAGGGATTTGATCTCGCCGATGTTCACGAGGTGCGAGATCAGCTTCAGGCTCATGATGAACGTGACCGCCGCCGGCTCGCCGCCCTTCAGCGCCACGGTGAAGATCGAGCCCGGACCCTGCGGCACGTAGCGGGCCGCCATGGCCTCGCCCGCCTGGCCGGGCAGGGCCGGGTAGCTCACCCAGGCCACCGCCGGATGGTCTTTGAGGAAGGCCGCCACCGCCCGGGCATTGGAACAGTGCCGCTCCATCCGCAGCGGCAGGGTCTCGATGCCGGTCAGGGTCAGGAAGGCGTTCATCGGCGACAGGCCGGGGCCGAGTTCGCGCATGCCGAAGACGCGGCAGGCCGACGCGAAGGCGAAATCCGGGAAGCGCTCCGTGAGCACGAGGTCGTCGTAATCGGCCCAGGGCTCGCTCATCAGGTTGTAGCGTCCGGGCACCGCCGCCCAGTCGAAGCGGCCGGCATCGCAGATCACCCCGCCGATGGTCTGGCCCGAGCCGCCGAGGAACTTCGAGGTCGAGTGGATGACGATGTCGGCGCCGTGCTCGATCGGCCGGATCAGGGCCGGGGAGGCCAGGGTGTTGTCGACGACGAGCGGCAGCCCGTGCCGGTGCGCCACCTCGGCGATCCCGGCCAGATCCATCACGGTCGCGCACGGATTGACGATCGACTCGCACACGATCGCCCGGGTCTCCGGGGTGATCTGCGCCTCGAAATCGGCCGGGGTCAGCCCTTTGGTGAACTGGGGCTTGAGGTCGTAGCGCGCGTCGAGGCGGTTCATCAGGCCGAGGGAGCCGCCGAACAGGCGCGAGGAGGCGACATAGGCCTCGCCGCTCTTCATCAGGGTCATCAGCACCATCAGCACGGCCGACTGGCCCGACGCCACCGCCACGGCGGCCTTGGCGCCCTCCAGGGCGGCGACGCGGCGCTCCAGGGCGGCGACGGTGGGGTTCGAGCCGCGCGAATACGAGAACCCGGTGCGGCGCAGGGCGAAGATGTCCGCCGCCTGCTGGGTGTCCTCGAAGACGAAGCCGTTGGTGAAGTAGATCGGCTGGACCCGCGCGCCGGTGGCGGGGTCGGGCGCGGCGCCGGCATGGATGGCCTGGGTCGCGAAGCGGTGGGTCTGGGTCTCGGTGGCCATCGGGGCCTCCCGTCTGTGAAGGGCGCGGTGAGCGGTCAGGCGGCGCGGTGGGTGAAGGCGCGCAGGGTCCGGACCAGGGTCGAGGGCTCGTAGGGCTTCGGGATGAAGCGCGCCCCGTCGGGCATGTCGTTCGGGCCGGGCGTGCCCATGCCGGAGACGACGAGGACGGGGATGGTCGGCCAGCGATGAGCCACGAGGCGGGCGAGCGCGAAGCCGTCCATCGAGCCGCGCGGCATGTCGACATCGGTCATCAGCACGTCGACGTCGCTGCGCGTCTCCAGCACCGAGAGGGCGTTGTCGGCGTGGCTCGCTTCCAGCACCTCGAACCCGGCATCCGCGAGGGTGTCGGCGGCTTCCATCAGGAGCAGGCCGTCATCTTCGACGAGGAGCACGACGGGGAGGTCTGGCTGGGGTTGCGTCATCGGCGGCCGGACGTTCTCGCGATACGGGGACGGTCGGGGCCTATTCCCCGCCGACAGTGCCGTCAATAACGGGTGGTGTCGCGCATCCGTTTCGCCGGCGCGGTGACGCGGCGACCGGGCAACTCCGGCGCGAAGGCGATCGCCAGCGACACCAGCCCGGCCAGGATGGCGAGGAACGCCAATCCGTCGTTGATCGAGTCCACAGTGGCCCAGGCCGACATCATCGCCTCCGAGGGTCGCCGGACCAGGGTCCACCGCGCGTGGTAAAGGATGCGTTAACACGGCCGCCGCTCAAGCCGTCAGGGCCGCGTCGAGATCCGCGATCAAATCCTGTGGATCTTCGAGGCCGACCGACAGGCGCACCACCTCCGGCCCGGCCCCGGCGGCGATCCGCTGCGGATCGGTGAGCTGGCGGTGGGTGGTCGAGGCCGGGTGGATGATCAGCGAGCGGGTGTCGCCGATATTGGCCAGATGCGAGAACAGGGTCAGGCCGGAGACCAGCTTGACGCCGGCCTCGTAGCCGCCCTTGAGCCCGAGGGTGAACACCGCCCCGGCCCCGTTCGGCGTGTAGCGCCGGGCGAGCTGGTGGTAGCGGTCGGTCTCCAGCCCCGGATAGCTGACCCAGTCCACCGCCGGGTGGCCCTGCAGGAAGGTGGCGACGGCCAGCGCGTTGTCGCAATGGCGCTGCATCCGCAGCGGCAGGGTCTCGATGCCGGCGAGCAGCAGGAAGGCGTTGAACGGCGACAGGGCCGGCCCGAGGTCGCGCAGGCCGAGCACCCGGATGGCGATGGCGAAGGCGAAGTTGCCGAAGGTCTCGGCCAGCACCTTGCCGGCATATTCCGGGCGCGGGGCCGACAGCATGGGGAAGCGCGCATCGCCCGCCCACGGGAAGGTGCCGCCGTCGACCAAGAGGCCGCCGATGGAATTGCCGTGGCCGCCGAGGAACTTGGTCGCCGAGTGCACGACGATGTCGGCCCCGTGTTCGAAGGGGCGGATCAGGTAGGGGCTCGCCATCGTGTTGTCGACGATGAGCGGGATGTTGTGGCGCCGGGCGATCTCGGACAACGCCGCGATGTCGGTGATCACGCCACCCGGATTGGCGATGGACTCGCAGAAGATCGCCTTGGTGCGGGGCGTGATCGCGCGCTCGAACGACGACGGATCGTCGGTCTGGGCCCAGACCACATTCCAGCCGAAGTTCTTGTAGGAATGGTTGAACTGGTTGATCGAGCCGCCGTAGAGCCGGTCGGCCGCGATGAACTCGTCGCCCGGCTGCATCAGGGCGTGCATCACCAGGAACTCGGCCGCGTGGCCCGAGGCCACCGCCACCGCGGCGGTGCCGCCCTCCAGCGCCGCGACGCGCTCCTCCAGCACCGCGTTGGTCGGGTTGGTGATGCGCGAATAGATGTTGCCGAAGGCTTCGAGCCCGAACAGCGAGGCGGCGTGCTCGGCATCGTCGAACACGAACGAGGCGGTCTGGTAGATCGGCGTCGCCCGCGCGCCCGTGGTCGGATCGGGCGCCGCGCCGGCATGGATGGCGCGCGTGTTGAAGCCGGGCAGACGATCGGTCATCGCAAAATCCTCCCGGGCCCGCCGGCCCGCACATGCGTGTCTTCTACGCCCCGCCAGAAGCCGGCGGAAGAGGCCGCAATCCGCTGAAACGAACGTTGGTTCTTTATGCCGGACGGGGGAGGGGGTCAAGGCGGGGGCGGGCCGGGCCTGTCTTTCGGAAAGCCGGGCTGTCGCCGGGATGAAGCGCCGTCATTCCGGGGCGCCGTAGGCGAGCCCGGACCCGAAGGGGCGCGCCAGCGGCGTGCAATCCAGACCCGCCAACCGCGTTCACGTTTGCACCACCTGTGTTTCTGGATCCCGGGCTCCGCTGCGCGGCCCCGGGATGACCGGGTGTTCTAGGAAACAGTCCGGCTTGCAAACCGGAACTTGCAAACCAGAACTTGCAAACCAGGATATGGACGCGCTGCCAGCCGAGGGTCGCCCGTCCACCCCCACCCCTGACCCCTCCCCATAAGGGGGAGGGGGACGCCCAACCCACACACCAGCGCTATCCTGCCGGTCGCGCCTGCGCTAAGGCCGCGCGCATGAGCCACACAGCCCCCCGCCAGCCCGCCCTCCGCCCGACCCTGCCCAGCGACACCGTTCCGGCCGCCCGCATCCTCATCGCCAGCTTCGTCGGCACCGCGATCGAGTTCTACGATTTCTACGTCTATGCCACCGCCGCCGCGCTGGTGATCGGGCCGATCTTCTTCCCGCCCGGCGATCCGGCGGTGCAGACGCTGGCGGCCTTCGCCACCTTCTCGATCGCCTTCATCGCGCGCCCCCTCGGCGCCGCGTTCTTCGGGCACTTTGGCGATCGGGTCGGGCGCAAGGCCACGCTGGTGGCCTCCCTGATGATCATGGGCCTGTCGACGGTGCTGATCGGCTGCCTGCCCTCCTATGCCACCGCCGGATGGTGGGCGCCCTTCCTGCTCTGCGTCCTGCGCTTCGGCCAGGGCGTGGGCTTCGGCGGCGAGTGGGGCGGCGCGGCCCTGCTGGCGGTGGAGAACGCCCCCCCGGGCCGGCGCGCCCTCTATGGCATCTTCCCGCAGCTCGGGGCGCCGGTCGGCTTCATCACCGCCAATCTGGGCTTCCTCGGCCTCGCCCTGGCCCTGAGCCCGGCCGACTTCCAGGCCTGGGGCTGGCGCATCCCGTTCCTGGCCAGCGCCGTGCTGGTCGGCGTGGGGCTCTATGTCCGGCTGAAACTCACCGAGACCCCGGTGTTCAAGGCCGCCCTTGAGAAGGCCGCCCCCGAGCGCGTGCCGCTGGCGGTGATCTTCACCAAGTACATCCGCGCCACCCTGCTCGGCACCTTCGCGATGGTGGCCTGCTACGCGGTGTTCTACCTCTCCACCGTGTTCGCCCTGAGCTACGGCGTCTCGACCCTCGGCTTCACCCGGCCGACCTTCCTGCTGTTCGAATGCGTCGCCGTGCTGTTCATGGGCCTCGGCATCCCGCTCTCGGGCTGGGCCGCCGACCGCTATGGCCGTCGCCCCGTCCTGCTCTCCGGCCTCGTCTTCACCGCCAGCCTCGGCCTGCTGATGGGCCCGATGCTCGGCAGCGGCCAGGGCGGCCTCGTCCTGGGCTTCCTGTGCCTCGGCCTGTTCGCCATGGGCTGGCTGTTCGGCCCCATGGGCGCCCTGCTGCCCGAACTGTTCCCCACCCGCGTGCGCTACACCGGCGCCTCCGTGACCTACAATCTCGCCGGCATCCTCGGCGCCTCCGCCGCGCCGTATCTGGCGCAGCGGCTGTCGGAATGGGGCGGTGTGGGTTGGGTGGGGTTGTATTTGGCGATCGCGGCTGGGGTTAGTTTCGTGGCTGTGGCTTTGATGGCGGAGACCAAGTACACTGGATTGACCGTGTACCAGAACTAAATATCTGCGTCGGAACAAATCATGATATCGAGACACGAGAAAAATCAAATAAGGCGCAATTCGAGGAAGGCGCGCCTTCAATCAAAATCTTCGTCAGAATCATTATCTACAGTAAGTTGCATCAATAAGCGGGATAAAAGATTTAAAAGTTATTTTGAACCTATATTTAATCCGACCGACGAATGGCCGTTTAGCGAAGCGCCTTGGCGGATTTTGGGCGACAAGCGAAATTATCACTCTGTCCTCACTGCGCGCAATCTCCTGGTGCAACTCGCAAATTTTGATAGAGAGGTTATTCAATCGGCTTCATTCGAAAGCTGTGATTTCGATGGCGACTTTTCGCAATCAAGTCCTTCATTTAAAAAATGTGTATTTGATAAATGTGATTTCGGCCTCAGCTCTTGGCGTAGAGCACGATTCAAGGGTTGTACGTTCATCAGAACCTCTTTTAGCTTGTCGACGTTCGTCGATTGCGAATTTCGAGACTGCAAATTTATCGAGATTGGCTTTTCTGGAAACGAGACTATTCTTGATGGAACACTATTCACGAATCCGACCGAGTTTATCAGCAACGTTTATTTGAATGAAGATCCGGAAATATTAAGAAAAAATGGCACTTCTTTATCATATCAATCAATGCGTTTAGATGGAACAAAAGTTTCAATTTCTCGGACATTGCTTGCTAACCTTGCAGTATCCGGGGAAGAAAAATCTTATTATGCAATTTTGAAATTTAACCAAAGACAATCTCTGATAGCAAAAATGAGTAATAATAGATATGAATTAGCGTCAAAACCAGGTCTTGATAAAGAAATACAATTAGTCTGAAGGCTAGTCCTTCTAAAATCTGAATTTTTAATGATGAATTTTATTGGTCGTATTAATAACTGGGGAGAAAGCGTAGCGAAACCAACCTTGATTGGAATTGCTGTTATTTTAGTTTTCGCGTTGCTGTATTATCTAACGGGGATGCGGCAAAACGCGTGGGCGGCTCTGGAAGCTAGCGTCGACATCTCTCTGCTGATTGGCTACACGAAGCACGCAGCGATTTCCTGCACTAACTCCGAGAGATTTGCATTCACTTGCAATATGGTGGCAGGACTGATCTGGTATTCTGTTTTCGTTCCGACCATCATCGGTCGCGTTAGCCGGATTAGATAGTGTCAATCCTAGCTCAATTTTTATTTGGTAGTTATGCCCGTCGAGATTTCAATCAGAGATCTGACGTTGATATTCTATGCGTCACCGAAGAAAATTGGCAAAGGAACGCTTCGGAGGGAAAAATTAATATTTCTTTTTATCCGAAGTCTGATTTTCTTAAAGCATCCTCGCAAGGAGACCTATTTATTCTTCATATAATAAAGGAATCAAAGGTTCTGTATGATCCAAACTCTCTTCATCATTTAGCGGAACGCGCCTTTCAGTACAAAAGCACTTATCAGGAAGATATAAGAAACGCCTCGGAATTGGGCTGGTTTTTACTTAAAAACTCAACCAAATACCCGCCTAGCGTTGATGCCAACAGGATATTCAATAAAAGAATGGCTTGGTGTGTCCGCACTATTTTAATTGCCTTGAGTGTTCAAAATGATAATCCCATATTCGACGCTTATGGTTTGAGCAAAATATCAGGTTCCGATAAAACTTTCGATCTCTTAAGCCACAAAGACGAACCAACCGTGTCTAGAACAGATCTCAATGAGTTTGATAGAATTATTTCTGAGTTTGGAACGAAAAAAATACCTTTCTACTTGATACATACCGCTAAGGGTTCAATTAAATATTTTTCAGAAAAAGGAAATCAAGTCGCTGTCAAAACGCTAGGGTCTGGACTCGATCAGCACCAGAAGGCGATGACGGCAGCGAGTGCGACGGCCGAGGCGTAGTTTCGGGCCAGCTTGTCGTAGCGGGTGGCGATGCGACGGA